>JANQGO010000457.1 GCA_028277285.1 Alphaproteobacteria bacterium
CGCGCGCCAGGCGCCGTTCGCTGCGGAACGGCGAGGTGAAGGAGACCAGGACGATGATGCCGGCGACGACGAACAGCTTGGCGACCTCCGAGACACGACGGATGTTCTCGACCCGGTCGGCGTCGGTGAATCCGAGATCGCGGTTGAGGCCGTGGCGCACGTTGTCGCCATCCAGCACATACGTGTGGCGCCCCAGCGCATGCAGGCGTTTTTCGACCAGGTTGGCGATGGTCGACTTGCCGGAACCGCTGAGGCCGGTGAACCACAGGATGCCCGGTGCCTGGCTCTTCAGCCTGGAATGAGCGGCCTTGTCGACATCCAGTTCTTGCCAGGCGATGTTCGCGCCGCGGCGCAACGCGAAGCTGATGGCGCCGGCGCCGACCGTGCCGTTGGTCAGCCGGTCGACGAGAATGAAGCCGCCGGTCTGGCGGTTGTCTTCATAGGGGTCGAACGGGATCGCCTGATCCAGCGACAGATTGCACCAACCGATCTCGTTGAGGTGCAGGTCTTTGGCCGCCTGGTGGTCCAGCGTGTTGACGTTGACCTTGTACTTCAGTTCCGTGACCGTCGCGGTCACGGTCTTGGTGGCGCTTTGCAGGATGTACTCGCGGCCGGGATAGAGCGGCTCGTCGCTCATCCACAGCAGATGGACGCCGAACTGATCGGAGACCTCGCAGGGCTGGTCGCCGGCGGACAAGATGTCGCCGCGGCTGATGTCGATTTCGTCCTCTAGCGTCAGCGTTACCGCTTGGCCCGATCGGGCGCTGCTGAGATCGCCGTCATAGGTCACGATGCGCTCGACCTTGCTCTGGCGGCCCGACGGCAGGGCGATGACCGGATCGCCTGGCTTGACGCTGCCGCCGGCGACCGTGCCGCTATAGCCTCTGAAATCCAGGTTGGGCCGCGTCACAAGTTGGACCGGCAGGCGGAAAGGCCGGCTGCCATCGTCGCTTGCGAGGTCGACGGTCTCCAGGTGCGCCATCAGGGTCGGCCCGTTATACCAGGGCATGCTGTCGCCGGCTGTCAGCACGTTATCGCCCTTCAGCGCCGACATCGGAATCGCCGCGATATCGTCGACGCCCAGACCGCCGGCGAAGACGCGATAGTCGTTGACGATGGTGTCGAAGACCTCTTCGGCATAATCCACCAGGTCCATCTTGTTGACGGCCAGGACGACCTGACGAATGCCCATCAGCGAGACGATGAAGCTGTGACGACGCGTCTGGGTCAAGACGCCTTTGCGGGCGTCGACCAGAATGACGGCAAGCGAGGCCGTCGACGCGCCGGTCGCCATGTTGCGGGTGTACTGCTCGTGTCCCGGTGTGTCGGCGACGATGAATTTCCGCTGGTCGGTCGAGAAGAACCGGTAGGCGACGTCGATCGTGATGCCCTGCTCGCGCTCCGCCTGCAAGCCGTCGACCAGCAAGGCGAGGTCGACGTCGTCACCTGTCGTGCCCGAAACCTTGCTGTCGCGCTCCAGAGCCGCGAGCTGGTCTTCATAGATCAGCTTGGAGTCATAGAGCAGCCTTCCGATCAGCGTGCTCTTGCCGTCATCGACGCTGCCGCAGGTGATGAAGCGCAGCAGGCTCTTATGCTCCTGTTCGGCCAGGAACTGTTCGATGGAGGGCAGAGCCGCGGCTGCCTGATCGCTCGCCATCAGAAGTACCCTTCCTGCTTCTTGCGTTCCATGGAACCGGCCTGGTCGTGATCAATGACCCGACCCTCACGTTCGGAGGTGCGCGCGATCATCATTTCCTCGATGATGGATTCGATATCGTCGGCGGTCGATTCAACGGCGGCGGTCAGCGGATAGCAGCCCAGCGTGCGGAAGCGCACGGACTTCATCACCGGGCTTTCACCCGGCAGCAGCTCCATGCGGTCGTCGTCGACCATGATGAGACCGCCGTCCCGCTCCACCACCGGCCTTTGGGCGGCGAAATAGAGTGGCACGATCGGGATCTCCTCGCGGCGGATGTACTGCCAGATATCCAGCTCGGTCCAATTGGACAGCGGAAAGACGCGGATGCTCTCGCCCTTGCGCACCCGGGCGTTGTAGAGGTTCCACAGTTCAGGGCGCTGGTTCTTCGGGTCCCAGCGATGGTTCGCCGAGCGGAAGGAGAAGATCCGCTCCTTGGCGCGGGACTGTTCCTCGTCGCGCCTGGCACCGCCGAACGCCGCGTCGAACTTGTGCGTGTCCAGGGCCTGCTTCAGCGCTTGGGTTTTCATGATGTCGGTATGGACCGCCGAGCCATGGCTGAACGGGTTGACGCCCTGAGCGACGCCTTCCTGATTGGTGTGGACGATCAGGTCAAGGCCCAGTTCCGCGGCCAGATTGTCGCGGAACGCGATCATTTCGCGGAACTTCCAGGTCGTGTCGACGTGCAGGAAAGGAAATGGCGGTTTGGCCGGATAGAAGGCCTTCAGCGCCAGGTGCAGCATGACCGACGAATCCTTGCCGATCGAATAGAGCATCACGGGTTTGCGGAACACCGCCGCGACCTCGCGCATGATGTAGATGCTCTCTGCTTCCAAATTGTCGAGATGGCTTAACGCCGCGCCATCCCGCATGTCCGCGTCCGTTGTGTTTGACATATTTCCTCAGATGGAGTCGCCGACCAGACTTGTCCATATCAATGTCACCGCGCCCCACGTCGAGCTAAGGTAAACGGTCGCGAAATGCAACAGTTTCGCGGGTTTGAACTGGTCATTGAACGTCTGTTCAATTAAAAGAGCGCTCTGGATAGATCGAAAGGCACGTGGCATGGCAGGCAGATTGGACGGCAAGACGGCGGTCGTGACCGGCGGCACCAAGGGAATCGGACGCGGCATCGTCGACCGCTTCGTGAACGAAGGCGCCAGCGTCGTGGTGACGGCGCGCAGTGCGCCTGCCCAACCGTTTGCCGAAGGCGCGGGCGTGCATTTCGTGCCTGGCGACGTCGCGAAACCCGATCATGCGCGCGCGGTCGTCGGCGCCGCGCTCGAGCGGACAGGCAGGCACGACATCCTGGTGAACAACGCCGCCATTCAAGTCGAAAAGACCCTGCCCGACACCACCGAGGACGAGTGGGACCGGATCTTCGATGTCAACGTGAAAAGCGTTTTCAACTTCTGCCAGGCTGCCCTCAAGCCGATGACGAAGGAAGGCGCCGGGTCGATCATCAACATTGGTTCCTATGACGGTTTTGTTGCCGATCCCGGTCTGGCGGCCTATTGCGCCACCAAGGGCGCGGTCCATGCGCTGTCGCGCGCGATCGCGGTCGATCACGGCGGCCAGGGCGTGCGCTGCAACGTCATTTGTCCGGGCTGGATCAAGACGGAGATGATGGATGCCTATCTCGCCAGCGTCCCCAATCCCGAGGAAGCGGCGGGATTGCTGGATGCCAACCAGCCGATTGGGCGAATCGGCCGTCCCGACGATATCGCCAGCCTCGCGCTGTGGCTGGCGAGCGACGAAAGCGCCTTTACGACCGGCCAGTTGATGGTCTGCGACGGTGGCCTGACCGCACGGGCATCGCAACCGTGACGGCCAGACTCAGGTATCCGCCCACATCCTCAGCAGATTGAATCGCGCCTTCTCGAGCGTCATGAAGGCGTCGGACTCCGGCGCGCGCTGATGCAGGTCCTCGGCGACCGCAGCCAGTTCGAACAGGATCTGCCGGCGCGCGGGATCGCGGATCGTGCTCTCGATCCAGGTCACGACCGCCAGCCGCTCGCCCTCGGTCACCTCCTCGACACGGTGGATGAAGTGGGTCGGGTAGAGAATGGCGTCGCCCGGCGGCAGCTTGATCCGCTGGGTGCCCGGCGCCGTATCGATGACCAGTTCGCCGCCCTGATAGCTGTCCGGGTCCTCCAGGAAGATCGTGATCGAGCAATCGACGCGGAACGGCTGGGCGCCGCCCATGATGGCATTGTCCATGTGGTCGCCATAGCGCATGCCCGGACGGTAGCGGCTCATGATCGGCGGCATGATGCGCCGCGGCCGGGCCAGGACCTGCAGGGTCTTGTTCTGCCACAGCCGGGCCAAAAGCATGCGGACCAGTTGTTCGCGCCCCTGTGCGCCGACGGAAAGCTCTTCGTTGACCTTGCGGTCGGCGACCAGAAACCCCGCGGAATTCATGCCGTCCACGAACTCACCGGCCTTCGCCGCATCGCGGACCGCGGCGACTTCCTCCGGTCTAATGATCTGGCGTATGATCTTGAGCATCGAACGGGGTCCCTGAGGGCATGGTGGATGAGCGGTTCTAGCCTAATCCGGCGATCACGAACACATCATGTGTAAACCCGGTGCCGCGAAACTATCGTCTGCGACATGATCATCGACGTCTTCTCCGATCCCATCTGTCCCTGGTGTTTCATCGGCAAACGCCGGATGGAACGGGCCTTCATCGACTTGCCGGCGAACGAGCGGCCCCATGTGCGCTGGCGCGCCTTCATGCTGAACCCGGAGATGCCGCCGGACGGCATGGAGCGCAACGCCTATCTGGCGCGCAAGTTTGGCAGCGGCCAGCGCGCCACGGAGCTTTACGATGTGATCGCGCAGACCGGGTTTGAGGAGGGCATCCTGTTCGCCTTTGGCGACATCGCCCGCACGCCCAGCACCGTCAATGCCCATCGCCTGATCCGCTACGCCGACGACAAGGGCGTCCAGAACGAGATCGTCACGGATCTGTTCGAGCGCTACTTCCTGAACGGCGAGGATATCGGTGACATCACCGTCTTGCGGGATGCGGCGGAACAAGTCGGCCTTGACGGCACCGCTGTCGCCGCCTTTCTGGAAAGCGACGAAGAACGCGACGCGGTCCTCGCCGATCACAACCTGGCCCAGCACATCGGCATCAGCGGGGTGCCCTGCTTCATCCTGGATGGTCGCTACGCGGTATCCGGCGCGCAGTCGCCGGACGTCTTCAAACGTATGATCGAGACGGCAACACTGACCGCTGCCGAGTAAGCGGTGTCACATCATTGTGCCGCACTCGCGGCCGGCTCGCCGGCACGCGCGATGGCGGCCAGCCGCTCGATCAAGGTGCGGGTCCCGGTCAGGCGTTGATCGACATCCTCCCACACCCTGGTCGCGACAAGGCGGTGGTCGGGACGCAGTTTGACCATGCCGGCCTGCTCGGCGATGAAGTCGACCAGACCGGCGGGATTGGCGAACTGTTCGCCATGGAAGGCGACGCTGGCGCCGCGCGGCCCCGAGTCCACCTTGGCGATGCCGGCCGTGCGGCAAAGCCCCTTGATCGCGACGATGTCCAGCAGGTTCTGGACTTCCTTGGGCAACTCGCCGAAGCGGTCGGTGAGTTCCTCGGCCAGATCGTCGATCTCTTCTTGGGTTTCCAGCGCGGCGATGCGCCGGTAGAGGCCGAGCCGGACGTCGAGGTCGCGTACATAGTCGTCGGGGATCAGGACGGCAGTACCGATGTTGATTTCCGGCGACCAGGTATCCGCCGCCGCCTTGGCGCGGCCTTCCTGGGCCGCCTTGGCCGCGTGCACCGCCTCCTCTAGCATCTGCTGATAGAGCTCGATGCCGACCTCCTTGATGTGACCGGATTGTTCGGTGCCCAGAAGATTGCCGGCGCCGCGGATGTCCAGGTCATGGCTCGCCAGACTGAAACCGGCGCCCAGGCTGTCCAGGCGCTGCATGACCTCCAAGCGGCGTTCGGCCGTCCGGTTCAGCTTCTTGCCCGGCGGCAAGGTCAGGTAGGCATAGGCGCGCGCCTTGGCGCGGCCGATGCGGCCCCTGAGCTGGTAAAGCTGCGCCAGGCCGAATATGTCGGAACGGTAGACGATCATGGTGTTGACGTTCGGAATGTCGAGGCCGGACTCGATGATGGTCGTCGAGATCAACACGTCGATCTCCGCGTCGTAGAATGCGCCCATGATGCGCTCGAGGTCGCCGCTCGCCATGCGCCCGTGGGCAATGGCAAAGCGCGCCTCGGGCACCAGTTCTTCGAGCCGCTTACGCACCTTCTCCAGGTCGGAGATGCGCGGGCAGACAAAGAAGGTCTGGCCGCCGCGCAACTGTTCGCGCCGGATCGCCTCGCGCACGGTGACGGAATCGAAGGGCGTCACGAAGGTCCTGACCGCCAGACGGTCGACCGGAGCCGTGGCGATCAGGCTCAGATCCTTGACGCCTGTCAGCGACATCTGAAGGGTCCTGGGGATCGGGGTCGCGGTCAGCGTCAGCACGTGGACATTGGCCTTCATCTGCTTCAGGCGCTCTTTGTGTTTGACGCCGAAGTGCTGCTCCTCATCGACGATCAGCAGGCCCAGGTTCTTGATCGTGACATCCTTGGCCAGCAGCGCGTGGGTGCCGATCGCGATATCGATCGTGCCGTCGTAGAGGCCCTGCTTGGCAGTCTTGACGTCCTTGGTCCCGACGAACCGGGACAACTGGGCGATCTTCACCGGCAGGCCGCGAAACCGTTCGACAAACGTCGCGTAGTGCTGGCGCGCCAGCAGCGTGGTCGGCACGACGACGGCGACCTGATAGCCCGCCATGACGGCCAGGAACGCGGCCCTGAGCGCGACCTCCGTCTTGCCGAAGCCGACATCGCCGCAGACCAGGCGGTCCATGGCCCTGCCCGTCGCCAGGTCGCCCGCGACGTCGCCGATCGCGCGCTCCTGATCTTCGGTTTCGTGGAAGGGGAAGCGCGCGCAGAACTCGTCATAGAGCCCTTGCGGCGCGGTCATGCGCGGCCCGGGCTGCAGCCTTCGTTCGGCGGCGACCTTCAACAGCTCGCCGGCGATGGCCTGAATGCGCTCCTTGAGCTTGGCGCGCCTGGACTGCCAGCTCGCGCTGCCCAGGCGGTCGAGCTGCACCACCGTGTCGTGGGAACCGTAGCGCGACAGCACATCGATGTTCTCGACGGGCACGAACAGCTTGTCGTCGCCGTCATAGACGATGCGCAGGCAATCGTGCGGCGCCTCGCCGCGGGTGAGCGTCT
>JANQGO010000464.1 GCA_028277285.1 Alphaproteobacteria bacterium
CGATGACGATGGACTTCCCGCATCTCTTCGCGCCGCTCACCCTGCGACATGTGACGCTGAAGAACCGGCTGACCTTCGGCCCGCATCTCGCCAACATGAGCCATGACGGCATGCCCGGGCCGCGCCATCTCGCCTACTACCGCGAACGCGCGATGGGCGGTGCCGGGATGATCGTTGTCGAGGGTGCCTCGGTCCATCCCTCCGGCGCGCTGACCCGTGGTCGTTTTCTGATCAGCGACGAGATCATTCCCGGTCTGACCGCCATCGCCGATGCGTGCCACGAGTATGGCACGGTGATGATCCAGCAGCTCAATCACTCCGGCCAACACGCGGACTTCGACAATTCCTGGCACGCCAACTGGTCGCCTTCGGGCTTCCCGTCGCTCAAGGACGCCGACGGCAGCCACGCCATGACCGAGGCGGAGATCGAGGAGGTCATCGACGCTTATGTCGCGGCGGCGGAGCGCTCGAAACGCGCGGGCTTCGACGGCAACGACTTGCTCGCCGCCTATAACTGCCTGGCCGACCAGTTCTGGTCGCCGATCACCAACCGCCGCGATGACCGCTGGGGCGGGTCGCTGGAGAACCGCTGCCGGTTCTCCGCGACCATCCTGGAACGGGTGCGCAACGTCTGCGGCGATGACCACGTCCTCGGCCTTTCCGTCTCCGGCGACGACCTGACCAAGGCCGGCCTGCCGCTAGAGGCGGTTCAGGAAATCGTCGCCTGGCACGACGCGCGCGGCCTGATGGATTATGTCTCCGTCGGCAGCGGCAGTTTCTATAACTTTGCCGAGATCATCCCGACCTTCCTCTATGACGAGATGAAGGGACCGCCGCTTGCCGCCGCCATTCGAGAGGTCTGCCGTCACGCGGTCGTCCAGGCCGAGAGCCATATCCGCACGCCGGAGAATGCAGAGCAGGTCATTGCGAACGGCCAGGCGGACCTGGTGTCGATCGTGCGCGGCCAGATCGCCGATCCCCATCTCGCCAACAAGGCGCGTGAGGGCAGGGCCGCCGACATTCGTCCCTGCATCTCCTGCAATCAGTTGTGTTGGGGCCGGCGCGCGCGCGACTACTGGGTCTCCTGCCTGGTCAACCCGTCGGCGGGACGCGAATGGCAGTGGCAGGGCGACCGCTTCACCCCTGCCGACAAACCGAAACGCGTGCTGGTCGTCGGCGGCGGGCCGGCGGGGTTGGAAGCCGCCCGCGTCGCTGCCGAGCGCGGCCATCAGGTCACGCTGGTCGAACAGTCGAACGATCTGGGCGGCCGGTTCCGGTTGGCGGCGCGCCAGCCGCGCCGTCATGTCATCGACGACCTGATCGCCTGGTACGACACCCAGCTCACCCAGTTGCAGGTGGAAGTACGGCGCGGCGTCACGATGACCGCCGATGACGTGCGAGACGGTGATTGGGACACGGTCATCAACGCGACGGGCTCGCTGCCGGCGCGCGACGGTTATCAGCGCTCCCTGCCGTTCCGCGGTCGCCTGCCGGGTGTTGACCAGGCGAATGTCTTCGCCATCGAAGACGTGCTCGACGGCAGTGCTGCCTGCGGCAAACGCGTGCTGGTGCTCGACGACCTCGGCCAGTGGCCGGGCGCTGGCACCGCGCTGAAGCTTGCCGAGGAGGGGCACGACGTCACCATCGTCACGCGCCATCCGGTGGTCGGCGCGGAACTGGTCAACAGCGCCGCCACGCCGCCGCTGATCAAACGCCTGGCCGAACTGAAGGTGACATGCTTGACCGAGACCGCGTTGTTGTCATGGGACGGCAACACCGCGTCGCTTCAGTCCACGTTGGACGACGCCGTCGTGCAACGCGACTTCGACACGCTGGTGACCGCGACCGTCAACGCGCCGGTTCGGAACCTGTTTGACGAGCTGGAAGGTGATGACGGTTTCGCGCTTCACAACATCGGCGACAGCCTCGCGCCACGCAAAGCAGCCGCCGCGTTCTACGAAGGCCGCAAGTTGGCGCTCACGATCTAGCTGGTATCAGAACCACGGATCGATCAGCACACGATCGACATGGTGGGTACGAGCTTACTGAGCCTTGCGCTGCAAGACACTGCTGAGCGCCAAACCGTTGCCGATGCCGATCAAATGCATGTCGCCGTCCTCGATCTTGCCGAAGAAGGTATTCGTCGCTGAACCTTCGAGTGGCGGAGGCCCGATCTCACCCAGAACGAACTCATCGTCAGAATCCGGCATAAAGGCGCCGGTAGCGTACTCGACGGACCACGCCGCGCTCGCGTCGCGCCGCCAGCGGTGTTCGACCCATAGAAGATTGCCTTCCTGGCGATAAACCTCGATCTCCTGCTCGACGTCGATCATCTGGTCGGAGAAAAGCTCATGGGTCCGGGCAAACGCCACTTTCTGATCGTCGGTCGACCAGATACCCGTGAGGTCGGGGTAGTGCTCGCCGGCCTCGGCCGTCGCGATGATGCCGAACAAAACCGTGAGACAGATAAGGGAGGCAGGAAACCGCATCATGCTGTTCTCCGATCTATGACGGGAACACCCGGAAAGCGGGTGATGACGTTCGAGTTTCTACCTTGCGAACGGCGCAAGCAAGGCCACACCTGTGGAAAACGTCGCTACGACACAATCGATGAAGGCCGCAAGCTGGCGCTCCAAGTCTAGGTTCGCGGGAGAAGCGGTAACTCCACGAGCCGTGCTGGATTGTAACGGTCGAGCCAGCGGTCGGCTTCGGCGATCATCCAGGTGCCGAAGCTTTCAAGCACCTGGAGAGGCGCGCCAGCGTCCGTCGTTGGATTGAGGGCGAGGCCGAGCACGTCCGTCATTGCGCCGCGTTCTGCGGGATAAGCCCGACAGAAAACGTCGAGACACGGCGCAAGGTCACGTGTGAACACGCCTTGGTCGACCAGCGCAAGCGACGCCCCGCAACGAAGCACGTTTTTCATAATGCGGCGGCACCAATACGTTACTTCGATGCCCGGGGCGCCTGCCTTCGAGAGCGCATCACGCGCCTCGGCAATATCAGGTGCAATCTGCACGATGTCGATGTTCGCAACGGCGGCATCGGGCCTCAGTCGCGGCAGGTCGGGCAATACGCTTAATCCGTCAATGCAAACGGATTGCGTGGCAAGAACGACGAGAAGTTCCGAAACGGTCTCAGGTCTGGCAACATCGGTTGCCGCATACGTCTCGAACTGCACGCCGGTCAGCAATGGGTGCGCCGTAACGATCGTGACCTCCTCACCGTCTTGCCACGACACGCTGCCATCCGCTTTGGCTGACCTTACCAGCGCTAGGCTGTCGAGATCGGACAGGCCGTCGATCGCGACACCACGCGCGATGGTGCCGCGCAGGTAGATGCTGTGTAGGTCGTCGCCAAGATGATCTCGATAGGCCTCGATGACCGCATCGACGGCTTCTCGATAGGCGGTGTCGATCTGTTCGGCTGATGCATCATTTTCGATCAGACCATGGTGATCGATACGCCAGAAACGGCCGGTGTGATGATCTATCGCTACGCGTTGCACAGCGTCCCGTCCCTCACGCGGTTTCGCGCGTCTTGCCCCGTTCCATCAGATAGAGCAACAGCGGCAGGCCGAGCGAGACGCCGACCAAAAGTGTCGCCACGACCGGCGGCCAACGCACGGACAGTTTGTCGCGCCACGCATAGGTCGCGACCAACACGACGACGGCCGAGATCAAAACGTCCCATACGAAGAAGCGGCTGATGCCGTTGACCAGCATCGCGTCGAAGAAGGCGGGAATGTCGATGCCGTTGGCGACCAGCCACGATACGAACTCCGCGTAAGGCACGACAAGACCGACGACACACAGAATGAGATAGAGTTGGCTCAGACGCATGATTGCCTCGTGTTACGTCACGGTGTCGGAAAATCTTCATAGAGCGCGCTGTGATCGTCGTTGAAGTTGTCCATCGACGTATCGGTCAACAGTTCGGTGTCGCCCGGCCCGCCGTCGTCGATTTGAATCGGCTTGCGGGTGGGGCCTTCGTACCAGCGAATGTTGAAGGCGCACATCCACGGGAAAAACACGACCTGTGCGTAGCCTGGGATGTGATCCTTGATCCACCAGGCCAGCGGACGCGGGTCGCCGGTCAGTTCGTAGCGCGATAAGTACCAGGGGATGACGGCGGAGACCGTCGCGCCCATGAAACCGTCGTCGTCGCGCTGGTCCCAGCCGTGGCGTGCGCGGTTATAGGTGTTGTCGGCGCAGTAATAGGCGTGATCGGCTTCGCCGCGCGCCAAGAGCTCCATGTGCTTTTCATGACAAAAACCGTTGAGGGTGCGGCTGCGAAAGGCGCTTCGAATCGTTACATGGCCGAACGCGCGATAAAGCGGCTCAAGAATCTCTTCGCAAAGCCTTTTGCCCGCCGCGATCGCGGTGTCGGGGTCGTCGGGCATGTTCGGCACGCCATGATAGTTGGCGACCTCGCTGTAGAGCATTTCGCGCATAAAGAAGTGCTCTGAGAGGCGAACGCGGCCCAGTTCGGTCAAATCGGCGACCGATTGCGGTTTATCCATGATGTCTCCGGTGCTGTTCGCGGCACATTGTGCAATGCCGAATTGGGGTCGCCAACGGGCGATATCACGATCGATAACGGCGGTCGATTTGGAACAGAATTTGCCGGTGACGCTATGGACAAGGCCCTGCACGATCATCAAAATGCCCGCCAAGCGAGCCCGTAAGACCGGCAAAAGCTGGCGATCATGGGCACGTCATATGGGCGATTGAGGCAGGGGCAATGCTGTTTTTCTTCCTGAGGCGCGTGGTGATGTTGTTCGTCACCATGGTCGTCGCGTCGTTTTTTGTCTTCGCGCTTTACGAGTTTTCGCCGGGCAACGTCGCCAGCAAAACGCTCGGTCCGTACGCAACACAGGCACAGAAAGACATTCTCTACGAAAAACTTAGTCTGGGTGATCCGCTGCTCGTGCGCTACGGGCGCTGGGTCGGTGTGCTGACCGGCGTCATCGCCGATCCGCTGCAGGATCCGGAGCTCGGCTTGAATTTCTCCGATCCCCGCGGCGATCAGTACTTCGGGAATTTCGGCTACGCTTCGCTCTACAAGGCCCCCGTCAACGACATCATCTGGGACCGCCTGGGCAACACGCTTGTCTTGGCCGGCATCGCGTTCGCGATCATCGTGCCGTTGTCCCTCGTGTTCGGCGTCTTGTCGGGCATGCGCGAAGGCAGCGTTCTCGACCGAAGTTTGTCCTATACGGGTATCACACTGACCTCGATACCGGAGTTCGCTTCGGCCACGTTCCTGATGGCGATCTTTGTCGCCTGGCTGACCATTCTGCCCGGCACCAGCGGCCTGCAGAGTTTCGACGAGTGGTCATGGGCCTCGCAGATGGTGCTGCCGGTCGCGGTTCTCGTTCTCTACGACTTCGGTTACGTCGCGCGCATGGTGCGCGGTTCGATGGTCGAGGTCATGACGAAACCCTATATCCGCACCGCCGTGTTGAAGGGGTTGCCGTACAAGACCGTCATTCTGCGTCACGCTCTGCGCAACGCGCTGATCACGCCGTTCACCGTCATCCTGCTGCAGATCCCGTTCCTGATCTCCGGCGTCGTCGTGACCGAGGTCGCGTTCGGCTATCCGGGTTTCGGCCGTATGCTGCTTGATGCCGCGCTGTTCGGTGACATTGCCCTGGTCGAAGCGGCGACCTTGATCGCCGTCTTCATCGCCGTCTCGACCCAGCTCATCGGCGACGTCGGGTACATGTACATCAATCCGCGCATCCGGTTTACGTGAGGGGCATGCCATGACCGATCAGACACAAGATCAAGTCGCCCCGGCACCGGGTGCGCCGAAAAGCTCCGAACAGCCGGACCGTCAGGGTTTCGCGAAGCTGTTCTACAATATCGGCCTGCTGCGCGAATCCTGGGCCGCCATGATCGGCGTCACCATCGTGCTGTTCTGGGTTATCGTCGCCATCTTCGCGCCGTTGCTGGCGCCTTTCGATCCCAACGAGAACAACTTCCTCGCCCTGATGCAGGGGCCCAGCGCCGAGCACTGGCTGGGCACCGACATCAGTGGCCGCGACATCCTTTCGCGCCTCATCTATGGTGCGCAGCGCATCCTGTCGGTGGCGCCGGTCGCGATGGTCGTCGCTTACGCGGTCGGCATCGCGCTGGGCGTGCTGTCCGGTTATTTCGGCGGATGGATCGACAGCGCGGTGACGTTCGTCGTCAACATCATTCTGTCGTTCCCGCTGATCGTCCTGTTCATCGTTCTGCTGTCGGCCTTCGGTCCCTCGGCGGTCAACGTCATTGTCGCGGTGACGGCTGCGGCGTCGCCGGCCATCGCGCGTATCGTGCGCGGTCTTGTGCTCGACATACGCAATCTCGAGTACGTATCGGCGGCGCAGATTCGTGGCGAGAGCAGTTTCTACATCATGCTCGTGGAGCTGCTGCCCAACGCGCGCGGCCCCATCATCGTCGATTTCTGCCTGCGTATGGGTTACACGATCATCGCCATCGGCGTTCTGGGTTTCCTCGGCCTCGGCCTGCCGCCGCCGGATCCCGATTGGGGCGGCATGGTCTCTGAATCGCGCGCCTTGATCATCACCCATCCTTACATGGCGATCTTCCCTTCCATCGCCATCTCAAGCCTGGTGATCGGGTTCAACCTGCTGGCCGACGGCCTGCGTGAAATTTCGCTGAGGGATTGAGGCCATGACCGACACCCAGACAAGCGGCGCCCAGTCGAGCGACGACATCGTCCTCGATATCAAGGATCTCGGGATCTCCTACTTCACCCGTATCGGCGAGATTCCGGCGGTGCCGGATTTTTCGCTGACGCTGAAACGCGGCGAGAGTTATGGCCTGGTCGGCGAGTCCGGTTGCGGCAAGTCGACCGTCGCCATGGCGATCATGAACTACCTGGGCCGCAACGGTGGCATCGTCCGCGGCTCGGTCAGTTTTGAAGGCCGTGACATGAAGACGATGTCGGAGGAAGAGCTGCGCCAGATCCGCGGCTCCAAGATCGCCATGGTCTATCAGGAGCCGATGAGCGCGCTCAACCCGAGCCTCACCATCGGCACCCAGCTCAAGGAAGTGCTGATCTTCCACGAGGGCACGCCGGATAAGGAAGCCTATGACCGTTGCGTGCAGATGCTGCGCGACGTCAACATGCCCGACCCGACATCGGTCATGGCGCGTTATCCCCATCAGATTTCAGGCGGTCAGCAGCAGCGTGTCGTCATCGCCATGGCGATGTTGTCGAACCCGTCGTTGCTGCTGCTCGACGAACCGACGACGGCGCTTGACGTCACGGTCGAGGCGACGGTCATCGACTTGATCGCGGCCTTGCGCGAGAAGTTCAACACCACGCTTCTCTATATCTCGCATAACCTCGGCCTGATCGTGAAAGTGTGCGACCGTGTCGGCGTCATGTATTCCGGCCAGATGGTCGAAGAAGGCACGATCGAGGAGCTGTTCAAGAAGACCAAACATCCCTACACGTTCGGTCTTTTCGACTGCATCCCGACGCTCAGCGCCGACAAACACGCGCGCATGCTGGAGCCGATCCCCGGCCAGGTATCGCTGCCGCACGAGCGCCCGCCCGGCTGCGCCTTCGGCCCGCGTTGCAAGTACTTCTCCGCCGGCCGCTGCGACCAGGGTGAGATCCCGATCGAGACGATCGGCGGCAGCGCTACGCATCGTGCCCGCTGCGTGCGCATGGACGAGATCGAGCATGTCGCCTCGTCCGCGGGGTCGAGCTATGCCGGCATGGAGGGCGCGGAGCCGGTGCTCAACGTGCGCGACATGAGCAAGTTTTACGAACAGCGCGACAGTTCGCTGGCAGCGCTCTTCACCGGCAAGGGCACGCGCTATGTTAAGGCCAACGAAGGCCTGAACTTCGATGCGACGCCTGGCAAGACGGTGGCCATCGTCGGCGAGTCCGGCTGCGGCAAGTCGACCTTTGCCAAGGTCCTGACCGGACTGGAAACGGCGACCGCCGGCTCGATCGAGTTCGAAGGCAAGAACATCGGTGTCGTGCCGGTCAGCAAGCGCGACCGCAACCTGATCCGCGCCTTGCAGATGGTGTTCCAGAATCCTGACGGCACGCTGAACCCCAGCCACTCGGTCGGCTACTGCATCGGCCGCGTGATCAAGAAGTTCGGCATCGAGTCGAACAGCGGCAAGATCCGCCAGCGGGTCGCCGACATGCTGAACATCGTGCGCTTGCCGCCGGCGTTTTCGACACGCAAGCCGCGGCAGTTGTCGGGCGGTCAGAAACAACGCATCGCTGTCGCGCGCGCGTTCGCCGGCAATCCCAGCATGGTGATCGCCGACGAGCCGGTCTCCGCGCTGGACGTGTCGGTGCAGGCCGCGGTGATCAACCTCCTGAACGAGGTGCAGGCCGAGTACAACACGACCTTGCTCTTCATCAGCCATGACCTGAGCGTCGTCAGGTTCATCTCCGACGACATCGTCGTCATGTATCTCGGTCAGATCATGGAGTCAGGCCCGGCGGATACCATCTTCAATCCGCCCTACCATCCCTACACCGAGGCGCTGTTGTCGGCGGTGCCGATCCCCGATCCGGACATCAAGCAGAAGCGCATCCGGTTGGAAGGCGAGATGCCCAGCGTCATCAACCCGCCCAAGGGTTGCCGCTTCTCCACCCGCTGCCCGCGCTATCTGGGCAAGATCTGCGACGAGGAGGTGCCGCCGGACAAGGAGGTCGAGCCCGGCCACGTCATCAAGTGCCATATCGACATCGGCGAACTGAAGCAGGTGGAGCCCATCTTCACCGACGCGAAAGACGCCGCCGAGTAGCGCGCAAATCGGGCAAAGCGTGTCGTTCCCGGGCCAATTCGGCCCGGCGGCCATCGCTAGCTTGCAGCGCCGGAACGACTATAGTGCCGGCCGACTTTTGGCGTGGGCAGAGGCTCAATGGCCCAGGTGAAGTATTCCATTTTCAGCCTGCTGCGGCAGGCCCGCGACTACCATCAGAACTGGCCTCAGGCGTGGCGCAGCCCCGACCCGAAGCCGGAATACGATGTCATTGTCATCGGCGGCGGCGGCCACGGTCTGGCGACCGCCTATTACCTGGCCAAGGAACACGGCATCACCAATGTCGCGGTGCTGGAAAAAGGTTGGCTCGGCGGCGGCAACACCGGACGCAACACGACGATCGTGCGGTCCAACTATCTGTGGGACGAAAGCGCGCACCTCTATGAGAAGTCGCTGAAGCTTTGGGAGGGGCTCTCCCAGGACCTCAACTACAACGTCATGTTCTCCCAGCGCGGCGTCATCAACCTCGCGCACAACGAACATGACCTGAAGGAGCTGACCCGGCGCGGCCATGCCTGCCGGCTGAACGGCATCGACTACGAGATGGTGACGCCGGCGCAGATCAAGCAGATCGCGCCGATCATCAACATCTCCAAGAACATCCGCTATCCGGTTCTGGGCGGCGCCATGCAGCGGCGCGCCGGCACCGCGCGCCATGACGCCGTGGCCTGGGGCTACGCGCGGCGTGCTGATGAGGCCGGCATCGACATCATCCAGAACTGCGAGGTCACCGGCATCAACATCGAGAACGGCGCGGTGACCGGCGTCGAGACCAATCGCGGCACGATCCGCGCCAAGAAGATCGGCGCCGTCGTTGCCGGTCACGCCTCGGTGGTCGCGGCGATGGCGGGTCTGCGCCTGCCGGTCGAAAGCCACCCGCTGCAGGCCATGGTGTCGGAGCCGATCAAGCCGGTCATCGACACGGTCATCATGTCGAACACCGTGCACGTCTATGTCAGCCAGTCCGACAAGGGCGAGCTGGTGTTGGGCGCCGGTATCGACCCCTATCTCTCCTATGCCCAGCGCGGCTCGTTCGATGTCATCGAACATCAGATCGAGGCGCTCAAGGATCTCTATCCGATCGTCAGCCGGCTCAAGGTCATGCGCACCTGGGGCGGCATCGTCGACACCTGCCCAGACGCCAGCCCGATCATTTCGAAGACGCCGGTCGACGGCTTCTACATCAACTGCGGCTGGGGCACCGGCGGCTTCAAGGCGACGCCGGGTTCCGGTTGGGTCTTCGCCCACACCATCGCCCAGGACCGGCCGCACAAGATCAACGAGGCCTTTGACTTGAAGCGGTTCGAGACCGGCTTCCTGATCGACGAACACGGCGCCGCTGCGGTGGCGCACTAGGGCGGGGGCGAACGATGCTGATCATTACATGCCCCTGGTGCGGCCCGCGCGCCCAGACCGAGTTCACCTGCGGTGGCGAAGGCCACATCGTGCGGCCCGACCCGGACACCGCGAGCGATGCCGAGTGGGGTGATTACCTTTTCATGCGCGAGAACCCGAAGGGCGTTCACTACGAGCGCTGGTTCCACGCCCATGGCTGCCGCAGGTGGTTCCATGTCGCGCGCTCGACGGTCACCCACGAGGTGTTGGCGGTCTACGGCATCACCGATCCCAAGCCGGCGCTTGACGGAGACGACGCATGAGCCAGCCGTTCCGCAATAGCGAAGGCGGCCTGATCGACCGCAGCCGCGAACTTGCCTTCACCTATGACGGCGACCGTTACCTCGGCCATCCCGGCGACACCCTGGCGTCGGCTTTGCTCGCCAACGGCGTCCACCTTGTCGGGCGCAGCTTCAAGTACCACCGGCCGCGCGGCATCGTGACCGCCGGGCCGGAGGAGCCAAACGCGCTGGTCCAACTGGGTGAGGGGGCGTTGACCGAACCCAATATCCGCGCGACCCAGATCGAGCTTTTCGACGGCCTGGTCGGCGCCAGCCAGAACTGCTGGCCCAGCGTCAACTTCGACATCCAGTCGATCAACAACCATCTGTCGAAGTTCCTGCCCGCCGGTTTCTATTACAAGACCTTCATGTGGCCGGAAGCCGCATGGATGCTCTACGAAAAGGTCATCCGCCGCGCTGCCGGTCTGGGCAAGGCGCCGCGCGAGGCCGATCCCGAGACCTACGAAAAGCGCTATGCGTTCTGCGATGTCCTGGTGGTCGGCGGCGGACCGGCCGGCCTGTCGGCCGCGCTTGCTGCGGGCCGGGCCGGCGCGCGTGTCATGCTGGCTGACGAGCAGATGGCGTTTGGCGGTTCGCTCCTGTCGAGCCGCGCCGCCATCGGTGACGAGCCGGCGACCCAATGGGTCGACCAGACGACCGATGAGCTCTCTGGCATGGCGGACGTCTCATTGCTGCCGCGTACCACGGTGGTCGCCTATCAGGACCACAACTACCTGATCGCGATCGAACGGTTGAACGATCATCTGCCGCGCGGCGAACGGCACGGCCCGCGCCA
>JANQGO010000035.1 GCA_028277285.1 Alphaproteobacteria bacterium
GCCTCCGCCATGGGCGCCGCCGCGGCCATCTGCTGGCCCATCATGCCATAAAGCCGGGTCATGGCCTGCGCGGCTTCCGGATCGGAGGCCATCGCCGACCATTGCTCCTGCCACAGGTCGAGATAACGGCGCGCGAGGTCTTCGAATTCAGGCGGTTCGGCCATGGCGCGGGAGTATAGGTCCGCTCGTCGGCCCTTTCCAGAGCGCGCCGACCGGCCGGGTCGCAATGGATTTTTAACCTTCCGACGGTTGACGCCGTCGACGATGGCCTCCTACCGTCGAGGTTCCTGGGCAATCCATTGGCAACCAGCCGCCCAGCGAATTTCCAGATCGCCCTCGGGCGAGGCATGCCGCATGGCACGTCGGACATCGGGTCAGAGAGACGGAATTGGCTTCAAGGCGTATTGACGAGTTCAGTATCGGCGCGACCGGCGCCGCTCGCAGAATCTACGCCGCATCCGGCGCTGCCCATAACGACCGCTTGGACCTGAGGCTGATGCACCGGCAGTGGGTTCATGAGGCTCAGGACGACGAGGACTCAACGAAGGCAACGCCCCGTTTCGGACTCAGCGCCGCTAGCGCGGACGTCGCGTTCCCGGCTGCGGGGAGGCTCTCCACAGCGAGGGCATGGCATCCCGGGTACCCATGACGGGTGTCCGAACAAAGTCAGAAAAGACGTTTAGGACCGGAGGCAGACTGTCATGGCAACCATCTACACCGAGAGCTTCGAGACGGACGGGAACGGCACGCGGTACCTGACATCTGTTCCGGAATTCACCGACGGCTTCTTCGACTTCTTCAAGAGGACGGATGGATCCGACATCGCGGGCAGCTACCTCGTTACCGGTTTTGACGGCAGCTTCTTCTTCGGCGCTCAAGATCTGGACGGTGAGGGTGCCGGTCTGCCGCTAACCCTGACGATCGAGGACATCGACGTAAGCGGGTTCACCGACCTGCAATTCTCTGTGGATGTCGCCGAAGACGATGCGTCCGATGCGTCCGAAGACTGGGATCTGAGCGACTTCGTTCACATCTCCGCTCAGATTGACGGAGGCGGCTTCTTCGACATCCTCAATTTCGAGTCGATCCCGGACGGGGACGCGTTCAATGCGGTCCCAGCCGTCGACAGCGATTTCGATGGTGACGGCGACGGCACGCAACTCACCTCCGCCTTCGCGACGTTCACGAATGCGATCACCGGCACCGGCAGCGTGCTGGACTTGCAGTTCACCTTCAATCTGAACGCCGGCGACGAGGACATCGCCATCGACAACATTCAGATCGAAGGCAACCCGGTGAGCACCGGGCCGACAGTCGCTCTGGAGGACGCCTTCGACGATGCCAGCCAGTTTACGGTGACACAGGGCGCATTGTTCACGGATGGCTCTGGCGACTACTTCACCGTCACCGACGGATCGACAATCGGTTCGTTCGTCGCGTTCACAAATCCGGATGGCGGCTTTCTTGCCGCTCAGGATCTGGATGGCGAGGGCGGACCGGACACGGTTCAGATCCTGTACGACGACATCAACATCGCAGGCCTTACGAATCTCAGTTTCTCGGGCCTCTTTGCCGAGGATGATGATGGCGCCAACCAGGATTGGGATGCTGACAGTTCGGTCCTGTTGGAATACGCGATCGATGGTGGTGCCTTCCAGAATCTCCTGGCCTTCGAAGCCACTGGCGGGACCAACACCGAGCCCGCGCAGGACACGGACTTTGACGGGGTTGGCGACGGCACGGCCCTGACAGACACGTTCCAGGAGTTCACCGCCGCGATTTCCGGCACCGGGAGCAGCCTCGACCTGCGGATCACCCTGGCCAACCTGGACGCAGGCGACGAGGACATTGCGATCGACAATGTCAGGATCGTTGGCGATGGCGACATCGTCGTACCCGAGACGACCATCGCGATCGCCGCGACAGATGCGGACAAGGCAGAGGGCGACGCAGGCTCGACGGATTTTGTCTTCACGATTACCCGGTCCGGCGACACCTCCGGGGCCGGATCGGTGGACTACGCGGTTTCTGGGGAAGCGGATGACAGCGACTTCGGCGGTGCACTGCCATCCGGCACCGTCAACTTTGCCGCCGGCGAGACGAGCCAGACGCTGACCATCGCGGTGTCGGGCGATGTCGCGCCGGAACTGGACGAAAGCTTCACCGTCACGCTGTCGAACGCGACCAACGGCGCGGCGATTTCGACGGCAACGGCGAATGGCACGATCCAGAATGATGACGGGGTTCTCCTCACCAAGATCAGCGAGGTCCAGGGGTCGGGCAATGCCAGCCCACTGCTGGGGTCGATCGTCACGGTCGAGGCGGTTGTCGTCGGCGACTTTCAGGACGGTATCGGCGCCAATGGCGATCTGAACGGCTTCTACCTGCAGGAGGAGGACAGCGACGCCGATGCCAACCCGCTGACGTCCGAAGGCATCTTCGTCTTCGACGGCTTCAGCCCGGCGATCGACGTGCAGGTAGGGGACCGCGTCCAGGTTACCGGCACGGTCGACGAGTTCTTTGGTGAAACGCAAATCGACACCGTCACCGCCATCACGGTGCTCTCCAGCGGCAACCAGGGTGACGTCACGCCGGCGACGATCACGTTCCCGGTTGCCAGCACGATCACCAACAGCGACGGCGTCCTGATCGCCGACCTTGAGGCCTATGAGGGCATGCTGGTGACGATCCCTCAGGAACTGACGGTTTCAGACGTGTTCACCCTAGGCCGGTTCGGTGATATCGGGCTTCATGCGGATGGCCGGCTGCCGACCTTCACACAGACGAACGCGCCGAGCGTGGCGGGCTTCCAGGCCTACCAAGACCTCGCCGTCCGCAACACGGTCATCCTGGATGACGGTTCGACCGCTCAGAATCCGGACGTGATCCCGTTTGAAATTGCCGCGGCGCCTGGTGACGTCGTGGGCCAACTGGACGCCAACGACGAGTTGGGTGCCGGCGACACGCTGACCGACCTGACCGGAGTGGTGCGCTTTGGCCGGGGCTCGGGCGGTTCGGGCGACGAGATCTTCCGCATCAACCCGACGGTGGATCCGGTCTTCGAAAACGACAATCCGCGTCCGACCGAGGCGCCCGATGTGGGCGGCGACATCACGGTGGCATCGTTCAACGTGCTGAACTTCTTCACGTCGGTGGACGATGCTCAGGGACGAAACAACAATCCGTTGAACGCGGGCCCAACCCCGCTGGAACCACGCGGGGCGAACGACCTGACGACCGCCTCTTCGGCTGTCGCCCCGTCCACGCAGGCTCAGACCGACCCGTTGGCCGAGTTCGACCGGCAGCTCGACAAGCTGATTGCGGCCTTGTCCGAAATCGAGGCCGACATCTTCGGGCTTGTCGAGCTCGAGAACGAGTTTCCCGGCTTTGACGATCCAACCAACCTGAATGGCGAGACAGCGGTCGAACGGCTGATTTCCGAACTGAATGCCGTGGTCACAACGGCCGACTACAAGTTCGCGGCGCCGTCAGACGGCGCGTTCTTCGGCGACACCGGTGACGCGATCACGGTCGGCCTGATCTACGACGCGAACTCCGTCAAGCTTGCGGAAGGGACGACCGTTGAGGTTCTGACCGATGCGGACCTGGCGGCGCTGGGCTTCGGGTCTCTGCCGGCGGTGTTCGACGGTGCGAGCACCAACCGCGCGCCGATTGCCGCGACGTTCCAGGAGCTCGCGACGGATGAGACCTTCACGATTTCGGTCAACCACTTCAAATCCAAGGGCTCGCCCGGAACCGCACCCACCGGCGATGTGGACATTGGAGACGGGGTCGGCAACGGGAACCAGACCCGGCTGAATGCAGCCACCGTTCTGGATGCCTGGCTGGACACGAACCCGACCGGCTCGGACGACGAGGACGTCCTGATCATCGGCGACCTCAACGCCTATGCTCAGGAAGATCCGATCCAGTTCCTGTTCGGCGAAGGTTACACCGACCTTGCCGAAGCGTTCGGGACGCCAGGGGAATTCAACTACTCGTTCGGCTTCCCGCTCGACCTGTCCACCAGCCCGCAGGTGCAGGGCTTCGGTACCCTGGATTACGGCTTAGCGTCGTCCTCGCTGTTGACGCAGGTCACCGGCGCCGCCGAGTGGCATATCAACGCCGATGAGGCTTCGGCATTCGACTACAACCTGGAATTCCGTCCGCAGGGCCAGGCCGACGGCCTTTACGACGCGACGCCGTTCCGGTCCTCGGATCACGATCCGCTGGTGATCGGTCTTGACCTCTTCTCGGAGCCGCCGCCCTTCGTTGCGATCTACGACATCCAGGGCGCCGGGCATGTCTCGACATTCGCCGGGCAGGAGGTCACCACCGAAGGCGTCATCACCGCCATCGACAATGACGGCTACTACATCCAGGACGTTTCCGGCGACGGCGACGATGCCACATCGGATGCCCTCTTCGTCTTCACCGGTTTCGGCAACGTCCCGCCGGAGCTGGCGGTCGGCAACCTCGTCAGTGTCGAGGGCACGGTCCGCGAGTTCACCGCCAATGAGCTGGCCTTCTTCGACAACACGGCCGCCAGCCTGACGACGACCGGCATCAGCCCGAGCAGCGTGACGATCCGCGAAACCGCCGTGGCGCTGCCGGCTGCGGTCATTCTCGGCAGCTCGGGCCGGCTGGTGCCGGAAGAGTTCGTCATCAGCCCGGATGAGGAGCCGACGGACCTCACCGATCCGGCCCAGGCCAACTTCAACTTCGACCCCGACCAGGACGGCATCGACTTCTTCGAAAGCGTCGAGGGCATGCGGGTCACCGTCGAGGACGCCGTCGCCGTGTCGGCCACGAACGGCTTCAGCGAGACCTGGGCGGTGACCAACCAGGGCGCCAACCTGACGCCGGACGACATCCGCCTGAGCAATGGCGGGGTCGATGTCGGCATCGCCCTGGCCGCCGACGCCGACGGCACTGGCGATCTGAACCCCGAACGCATCCAGATCCAGACCAACACCGCCCTGCAGCCGAACGACTTCAGCCCGGCCCCGGTCAACAACGGATCGCTGCTGGGCGACGTCACCGGCGTCGTGGGCTACAGCTTCGGCAATTACGAGGTCCAGGTGACGGAGGCGTTCACCGCCATCGACAGCGGCGTGACCCAGGAGACCACGGCGCTGACCGGCAGCGAGGACCAGCTGACGGTCGCCACCTACAACATCCTGAACGTGGCGGGCGACGGCAGCGACGCCGCACAGATCGCCATGCTGGCCGATCAGATCATCAACAATCTCGGCACGCCGGACATCATCGGTCTGCAGGAGGTGCAGGACAATAACGGCACCGCCTCGTCGACCGATGACGGTGTCCTGAGCGCCGATCTGACCCTGCAGGCGATCGTCGACGCGATCGCGGCTGCCGGCGGCCCGCAATACGAGTTCGTCAGCGCCGAGGTCGACGTGTTCGGCGAGACCGGCGGCGTGCCGGGCGGCAATATCCGCAACGCCTTCCTGTACAACCCGGAGCGGGTGTCCCTGGAAGAGGCGGTGACGCTGGAAGTCGAGCAGCTGACCGAGCTGGGCATCGACGACCCGACGACCTTCGACGGGACACGCGACCCGCTGCTGGGAACCTTCCTGTTCAACGGCAACGAGGTCACGGTGATCAACAATCACCTGACCTCGCGCTTCGGCAGCACCCCGATCTACGGCTCGCAGCAGCCCTTCACCCAGGCCGGCGAGGCGAGCCGGGAGGCCGAGGTCCTGGCGCTCAATCAAATCGTCGCGGCGCTGTTGGCGCAGGATCCGACCGCCAACGTCGTCGTCCTCGGCGACCTGAACACCTTCGACTTCACCAACGACCTGACCGAGATCCTGCCCGGAACCGGCGATGAGCAGATCCTGACCAATCTGATCACCGAGCGGCTGGAGGACAACGAGGCCTATACCTTCATCTTCCAGGGCAACAGCCAGGTGCTGGACCACGTCTTCGTGACCGACGGCCTGCTCGACCGCGGTCAGGCGGAAATCGACATCGTCCACGTCAACAACGACTTCGCGACGTTCGCCAGCGACCACGAGCCGGTGGTCGCGCGGTTCACCTTGCCCGAGGTCATCGCCGGAACAGACGGACGGGACCGGCTGTTCGGCACCGATGAGGACGACGTCATTGCCGGCCTTGGCGGCAACGACACACTGGTCGGCAAGGATGGCGACGACCTGCTGCTGGGCGGCGACGGCCGCGACCGGATCTTCGGCGGCGACGGCGACGACACCGCCTACGGCAATGACGGCGACGACCGGATCTGGGGCAATGACGGCAACGACATGCTGTTCGGCGACGAAGGCCGTGACCGGATCTATGGCGGCGACGACGACGACACCATCGGCGGCGGCGCGGACGACGACCGGCTCTACGGTCAGCGCGGCAATGACTGGCTGTTCGGTGACGAGGGCGACGACCGTCTTTATGGCGATCGCGGCAATGACTGGCTGTTCGGCGATGCCGGACATGACCGGCTGGATGGCGGCCGCGACGACGATGTGCTGGATGGCGGCGCGGGCAACGACCGGCTGGAGGGCCGCAGCGGCGACGACATCCTG
The DNA here is from genome assembly GCA_028277285.1 of Alphaproteobacteria bacterium. Classification (GTDB taxonomy): domain Bacteria; phylum Pseudomonadota; class Alphaproteobacteria; order SP197; family SP197; genus JANQGO01. The sequence continues at coordinate 6,561 of JANQGO010000035.1, forward strand.
ATCGGCGGCGAGGGCGACGACATCGTCGATGGCGGGTCCGGCAGCGACATCTACGTCTTCGGCCTGGGCGACGGGAACGACATCTTCCGCGACTTCGACCTGCCGCGCGGCTGGGGCGATGACGATGATGATGACGACGATGACGACGATGATGATGACGATCGCAGCGGTCTGAGCTTCGATCGCATCGATCTGACCGAGTTCGAATTCGACGAGTTCGGCGACGTGGCGGCCCTGTTCCAGGATGAAGGCCGGAACACGGTGATCCAGTTCGACTACGAGACGTCAATCACCCTGGTCAACGTCGACACCAAGGCACTGTTGGCCGAGCCGGAGGTGTTCATCCTGGTCTGATCCCCGTGCGCGTGGTCGGCAGGCGATGGGCCGGTTCCGAGAGGCCCATCGTCGGGCACCGGGCAGAGGATGGTCGCGATCTCTCCATCGCGCAGTGCGAAGACCCGGTCCTGGGGGTGCTTGAACGCCAGGATTGAGGCCGGATCGAGCCCGAGATAGGCGCCGCGCAGCGTGCGGCTGGTCTTGGCGTGGGTGACCGCGACCGTGACCGGCGATGATCTCGGCGTGTCGATCCACCGGCAAGCCCGGCGAAAAACCTGCTCATAGCTCTCGCCGCCCGGCACGACATAGGTCCAATGGGCGCGATGACGCTCCGCCTGCGCCCCTGGGAAGCGCGCCTCGATCTCCGCTTCGGTGAGCCCCTCCCATCGGCCGAACGCGTGCTCCGCGAGCAGCGGCGAAATCCGGCATTGCCCAGGATCCAGGGCCAACCGATCGGCGATCAAGCCGGCGGTCCGCCGGGCGCGCGCCAAGGGACTGCACTGCAGTTCGACGGCCGCTCGGTCGGGCAGCAATCCCGCGAGTTCTTCGGCAAAGGCGAGGGATTGCGCGACACCGCGATCGGTCAGCGGCGAGTCGCTGTGCCCCAGCCAGCGGCCGGCACGATTGGCGACGGTCTCGCCGTGACGCACCAGATAGACGGTCATGACGATGTTCCGGCCATCGCCGGTTCCCTATGATTGTCCACGGGCGGGGGTTTCCGATCCGGCCACCGCCGGCGCCTCGGTGCCGGAACCGCGGCGCGCCAGCCAGCGCACCAGGAACAGCGTGTAGACTCCGGACGCCAGCGACAGTCCGAGCCGGACCGACAGCATCGCCACCGGGCCGAACGCACCCCACAGCATGCCGGCCAGAATCGGGCCACCCACCGTTCCGGCGTCCTCCGCCGCGGTCATCATGGCCATGCGGCTCGCCCGCCGCGACGGGTCCGCCGAGGAGGCCTGGGTCATCAGCGCGCCCCAGGCCGGCCCGAACGCGGAGGCGCCGCTCTTGTCCAGCAGCTTGCCGGTGGCAAATCCGGCCAGGGTCGGGCTGAAGATGTAGAGCAGCGACGACGCCGCGTTGAGGGCGCTGCGCGCCTGCAGCACCATTGCCGGGCTGATGCGGTCGTAGACCCACCCGAACAGGGGTGCGGCGACCAGCGGGATGAAGGCGGCAAAGACGTAGAGGACGCCCGCCTCCGATGCCGCGAGCCCGGCATATTCGACGAGCAGCAGCGGCATCATCCGGCGGATCATGCGGGACGACGCCGACACCAGGAATCCGAAGCCCATGAAGGGCGCGAGGTCGAGCAGGACCCGCTTCCGCGCGCCGCGCGCGGTCCTTTCCGCAGGCGACGACGGCTTCCGCCGGGCCGGCGGCGGTCCATGGGCCACGGGCACGAACAGCGGCACCAGCACGCAGGGCAGGAAGGCGATCGCCGCCGCCGCCGCGAATACCAGCCCGAAGCCGCCGGCAGACAGCGCCAGCAGGAACCCGGCCACCGCATGCCCGAGCGATCCGGCGCTGCCCTTGGCCGCCTGGTACCAGCCGAAGGTTCTGGCGACGCGCTTCTTGCCGCCGGCAGCGGCCAACAAGGTATAGAGCGCCGGGTCCCGCACCGCCTTGGTCAGGCCACGGGCGCCCTGGATGGCATAAAGGGCAAATGGACCGGCCGCAAACGCGAACAGCAGGTAGAGGCCGCTGCGCGCGCCAAGGGCGATGGTCGAGGACGCCCGGCTGCCGATCCTGTCGATCAGGGGCCCGACCAGGGGCTTCATGGCGATGGCGATGATCAGGTTCAGCGAGATGAGCACGCTGATCTCGGCGAATCCGAAACCGAGCTCGAGCGCGTAGAGCGGCAGCGCAAATCCGATCACGCCGGAGCTGAGGCGCGAGAGGAATCCCTCGATTGCCAGCGCCAGCACCGCGGACCGGGA
>JANQGO010000115.1 GCA_028277285.1 Alphaproteobacteria bacterium
CGCCAGCGTATAGGCGTTGGCCAGCACCTTGTCGCCGTGTTTGAGGCCCGCCGAGCGCAGCGCAATGTGCAGGGCGTAACCGCCGGATGTGCAGGCCACACAGTAATCCGCGCCCTGATAAGCGGCGTAGGCCGCCTCCAGCTTCGAGGCTTCGGCGACTTCGCCGGGTTCGGTGTTGTAGCGGTGCAGCCGGCCCGAATGCAGAACCTCCATCGCGCGCGCGATGCCGGCTTCGGGGATCGGCTCCTGCTGCGTGAACGATTTGGTGAAGCGCCGGGGTGGCGTCTCACTCATAGCGTTTCTGCTCGTAGACATCGAACTCCCAGTTCTGGCCGGGGTAATACTTGCGCAGGCGCCAATCGCAGGCCCGCGCGTGGCCTTCCATGCCCTCGATTCGCGAGATACGCGACCCCGCCGCGCTGAAGGTCAGGTTGGCCGCTTCGTCAAGCTGCTGATAGGTCAGGACCTTCATGAACTTCTGCACGTTCAGACCGCCGGTGTAGCGCGCCGCGCGCCGGGTCGGCAGGATATGGTTGGTGCCCGAGCACTTGTCGCCATGGGTCACCGTGCTGCCCTCGCCCAGGAACAACGAGCCGTAGCAGCGCAGGTTGTCGCGCCACCAGTCGAGATCCCCGGCGATCACCTGCAGATGCTCCGGCGCGTAGCGGTCCGAGACCGCGCAGGTCTCCTCGCGGCTGTCGCAGACGATGATCTCGCCGAAGTCGCGCCAAGCGTCGTGCACGACCTGCGGCTCCGGCATGTCGTCGGCGACATCAGGCAGGATGCGCGTGACGGTCTCGGCGATAGCGCGCGACGTGGTGAAGAGCCAGACCGGCGAGTTCGGCCCGTGTTCGGCCTGGGACACCAGATCGACGGCGATGGTCATGGGGTCGGCGCTGTCGTCGGCGATGATCGCCGACTCGGTGGGCCCGGCGAAGAGGTCGATACCGACCTCGCCGAACAAGAGCCGCTTGGCCTCCGCCACATAGGCGTTGCCGGGACCGGCCAGGATATCCGACGGGCGGCAGCCATAGAGGCCGAAGGCCATGGTCGCGATGGCGTGGACGCCGCCCATCTCCAGAACCCTATCCGCGCCCGCCAGGTCCATGGCAAACGCGACCGCCGGATCGATGGCATCGCCGCGCGGCGGCGAACTGGCGACCACCATGGGCACGCCCGCGACCTTGGCCGTCGTGACGCTCATGATGGCGGAGGCCGCGTGCGCATAACGCCCGCCCGGCACGTAACAACCGGCGCAATCGACCGGCACCAGCCGCTGGCCGAGCTTGACCCCGGGCGCGGTCTCGATCTCAAACCCGTGCAGACTGTCGCGCTGGGCTTCGGCGAAGCGGCGCACCTGGTCGTGGGCGAAACGGATGTCGTCCTTGACCGCCTCCGGCACGCTGGCGATCAACTTTTGGCGTTTGTCGTCAGACAGCACGAAGTCGCCGGCACGGCCATCGAACGTCTCGGCGTATTCGGCGACCGCCGTCTCGCCGCGCGCGCGGATGTCGTCCAGCATCGATGCCACCGTCGCCTTGACCGCGACGTCGTCGGCTTCCGGCTCCCGTGCCGCCTGTTTGAAATGTTCCATCCTTTCTTCCCCGTTAGGCGCGTGGCCGCTCGTTGGCCGGATCGAAGATGGGCTCAGCGACCACTTTCGCCGGATAACGCGTGCCGATGATTTGGATTTCCACGTCCGTGCCCTCGACCGCCTTGTCGGCCGGCAGGAAACCCATGGCGATGTTCTTGTCGACGGTGAAACCGTAACCCGCCGACGTGACCGCGCCCAGCAGCCGGTCGCCGGCAAAGATCGGGTCGCCGTCATGGGCCGGCGCGATGTCGCAATCGACGACCATGGGCACGAAGCGGCTGGCAACGCCCTCCTGCTTTTGCTGCAGCAGCGCGGCGCGGCCGATGAACTCGCCCTTGTCGAACCGGACGAACCGCTCCAGGCAGGTCTCCAGCGGTGTGCGTTCGGTGATCAGGTCCGCCTTCCAGTGGCGGTAACATTTTTCAAGCCGCATCGACTCGTTGGCGAGCGAACCGAAATGGACAAGGCCAAGGTCCTCGCCCGCCGCGACGACGCGGTCGTAGACCGCGCCTTCGTGTTCGGCCGGCATGTGGATCTCCCAGGCCAACTCACCGGTGAAACCGACGCGCATGACCTCGGCCTCGCATGGACCGACATCGATGCGCTGGGCGCTCAACCAGGGAAACGCCTGGTTCGACAGGTCTGCATCGCTCAGCCGCGCCAGGAGCTCGCGCGAACGCGGCCCGGCGATCGCCAGGCACTGATGGCTTGCCGTCAGGTTGGTCAGCGTAACGTCCTCGCCCTTGAGGTTCTGGTTGAGCCAGTCCCAGTCGTGGTATTCGGCGGGCGCCGCACTCAAGAGCCAGAAGCGGTCCTCGGCCAGGCGGTTGACCGTGGCTTCGCCGACGACACGGCCATTTTCGTTGCAGAAGTAGGCGAGGCCGACGCGCCCAACCTTGGGCAGCCGGTTGGTGCTGAGCCGGTCCAGATAGGCCGCGGCATCGGGGCCGGCCAGTTCGAAGCGGGTGAAACCGCTGATCTCCATGACGCCCACCCGTTCGCGCACGGCCTTGCACTCGGCGGCGACCACGTCGAACCAGGTGGTGTGGCGGAAGCTCGGCACGTGTTTGAAACCCGGATCGTCGGGCCGATAGTAGAGCGCGCGCTCCCAGCCGTTGATCACGCCGAACTCCGCGCGGGCCTCCTTGAGCACCGGCGTCAGCGGCGTTGTCTTGGCGGGGCGGCCGGCGGGGCGGTGCTCGTCGGGCATGTGGAACCGGAATTCGTTCTGGTAGTCCTCGATCGCGATCGCCGTTGTGTACGCGATATCGGCGTGACCGGTGAAGCGGCGCGGGTCGAGCGCCCAGGTATCCCACTCGGCCTCGCCGTGGACGATGATTTCGGCCAGCAACTTGCCGTGGCCGCCGCCCTCGCCGATGCCGGCGCGCAGGCCAAGGCACGCATAGGCGTTGTCGACACCGGGGACTTTGCCGATCAGCGGCAGACCGTCGGCCGAATAGGTGATCGGGCCGTTGATGTTGCGCTTGATGCCGGTCCGGGCCAGCACCGGCAGGCGCTGGAAGACACGGTCCATGTTGTCGAGCAGGCGGTCGAGATCGTCGGGACACAGCGACATCGTGAAGTCGGGTGATATGCCGTCCAGACCCCAGGTCTTGCAGCCCTGTTCGTAGATGCCGACCAACAGGCCCGTGCGTTCCTGGCGGCTGTAGAAGTCGTCGCCGGGGTCGCGGATGATCGGCACGCGGCGGTCCATGGCGGCGAGTTCGGGAATCTCCTCGGTGACGAAGTACTGGTGTTCCATCGACATCACCGGATGGGTGACGCCGATCATGGCGCCGACCTCGTTGACCCGGTAGCCCGTCGCGTTGACGATCTTTTCGCAGGTGATGTCGCCGTCCTTGGTGTGGACCACCCACTCACCGTTGGCCTTGCGGTCGATCGCCTCGACCGGATTGAAGCGGTAGACCTCGGCGCCGGCCTTCCGCGCGCCGCGCGCCAGTGCCTGGGTCAGGCCGCTGGGATCGATATCGCCGTCGACCGGATCCCATAGCGCGCCCAACAGGCCGTCGGTCTTCATCAGCGGATGACGCCGTCCGCATTCCTCGGGTGGCATCAGCTCGAAGTCGACGCCCATGCCTTTGGCCATGCCGATGAAGTGGTTGTAGCCGTCGATATGGTCCTGGGTGTGCGCCAGTCGGATGCCACCGGTGATGTGATAGGTGATCGGGAAATCCGGGTCGGCGGCCAGTTCGGCGTAAAGCCGTGTCGAGTACTTCTTGAGACCGACCATGACCTGGATGGCGCCGAACTGCGTCACCTGCGCCGCCGCGTGCCAGGTTGAACCGGAGGTCAGCTCGTCGCGCTCGACCAGAACGACGTCGTCCCAGCCTTCCTTGGTCAGATGGTAAAGCGTGCTGCACCCGCCGATGCCGCCGCCGATCACCACCACCCGCGCATGTGTTTTCACCGGCGCTTTCCTCCCGCTTTCACGCCCTTTGAGCGCTAATCGGCGGCCACCGCAAGGTCAAACGGGTTCGGCGATTCTGACCGCCGGTTTCGATTTTCCCGAAGCGAAGTTTGGAAGTCGTTGCCGGCAGCGAGATTCATGCAAGAATCCTCCGTTGACGACACGAACGTGGACGGGAGTAACGGCCTGCCATGTCATCAGAAGAACCAAGAGCGGGACGGCGTGGCCGCGCCGCACGGGTCGCCGCACGGACCGCCGCGCAGCCGGAGATCAATCCCTGTCCGCCGGGCCAGAAAGGCGGCCAGTACCGGCCGCTGACCGATGACGGCTTGCGGTCGGTCTATCAAACGGCAATCCGCATCCTCGATGAGATCGGCATGGCCGAGGTGCCGGCGGCGCTGCACGAGAAGGCGCTTGAAGGCGGCGCGCGGGTCAATGCGCTCGGACGCCTGTCGTTCCCTCAAGGCATGGTCGAGGACATTATCGACGGCGCGGCAAAGTCCTTCGTGTTCCACGGCCGCGATTCCCGCCACGACTTCGAGATCGGCGGCGACCGCGTTTACTACGGCACCGGCGGCGCGGCGGTGCAGACGCTCGATCTCGATAGCGGCCTCTACCGCCCGTCGACCCTTGTCGATCTCTACGACTTCACACGCCTGGTCGACACGCTGACCAATATCAGCTGGTTTACCCGCTGTTGCGTCGCGACCGACGTGCCGGACAATCTGGACCTTGACATCAACACGGCCTATGCGCTGGCCGCCGGCACGACCAAACCGGTCGGCACCAGCTTCACCATCGGCGACTATGTTGATCCGATCGTCGCCATGTTCGACATGGTGTTGGGCGGCGAAGGCCGCTTCCACGAGCGGCCGTTCTGCAAGGCCCATATCAGCCCGGTCATCTCGCCGCTGCGCTATGGCGAGGACGCGTTTGACGTGACGCTTGCCGCGATCCGCCACGGCATGCCGATCAACACCATCATCGCCGCGCAGTCCGGCGCGACGGCGCCGGCGACGCTTGCCGGTATGCTGGCCCAGACAACGGCCGAGACGCTGGCCGCTCTGATCATGGTGAACCTATTCGCGCCCGGGCATCCGGTCATCTTCTCCAACTGGCCCTTCGTGATCGACTTGAGGACCGGCGCGTTCTCCGGCAGCGGCGGCGAGATTTCGGTGATGAATGCGGCATCGGCGCAGATCGGCAACTGGCTCGGCCTGCCGACCGGCGTTGCCTCATCCATGGCGGACGCGAAGGCGGTCGACGCCCAGATGGGTGCCGAAAAAGGCATGTCGGCGCTGGCCGCCGGTCTCGCCGGCGCCAACATGATCTATGAATCCGCGGGCATGATGGCGAGCCTGCTGGGTGCGTCCTATGAAGCCTTCGTGCTGGATGACGAGATGCTGAGCCACATGAACCGCGCCGTGCGCGGCATCGAGATCGATGAGGAAACGCTGGGCTTCGACGCCATCCGCGAGGCGGTCACCGGCGAAGGCCACTTCCTTGGCGGCGCGCACACCATGGCCGCCATGCAGCGCGACTATTTCTATCCCACACTCGCCGACCGCGACGCGCCGGTGACCTGGGCCGAGGCCGGCGCGCCGGACATCTGGTCAAAGGCGAACGAAAAGGCCCGCGAGATCCTGGCGGAAAACTATCCGGCCTATGTCGACCCTGCGGTCGACGCCCGCATCCGCGAACGCTTCAACATTCTTCTGCCGCCCGAACATATGACGGCGGGTTAGCTTTCGCCGGCTAGTCACCCAGCATCCGGAAATCCGCTTCGGCCCACGGTGCGATCTCCAGAAACCGCGCGCGCAGCCGCTCTTCAATAAGCTGGCGGCACAGTTGCGCCAGTTTCTCCGGCAACTTGCCCAATTCGTCACGGCGCGCGATCAACGAAATGGTTCGCGAGAACCGTGAGAATGGCAGCGGCATGATGTCGAGGTCCGGCGGGAAACGCTCGCTGTCCAGAACCGACAGCGGCGTGGTGATCGTCCAGCCCTGACAGTTGCGCACCATGGCGAAGACCGAACGCGATACGTTGAACGAGTAACGTTGCGGCGGGTCGAGCTTGAGGCGTCTCAAGTGCCGCGTGATAGCGCGGCCCATCGGCATGGCGGGGCTGAAGTGGACATAGGGCCGCGCCATCAACTGGCCGAGCACATCATGATCCTGCTCGATGGCGCCCGGCGCGGTGGCGACGATGAACGGCTCCTGCAACAGAGGATGCAGATCGAGGCTTTCGATATCGTCGGGCGTCTCCGCGCTGACGGCGATATCGGCCGCGCGCGCCAGAAGCGCCTGGTTGACGCCGTCCGATCCGTCGGAGGTCGCGGAGAACAGGCACTTCGGATAGAGCTCCTGCAAATGACCGACCAGATCGGGGGTAATCGACGCATCGAGATCGTCGATGATCGCAAGCCGCAGTTCCGGCAGCGCCGACAGGCTCAGCTCCATCAGTTCGGTGCGCGCCTCGCTGACCGCTTCCAGAATGCGGTGGGCGTGACGGCGCAGCAGCAGGCCGACCGGCGTCAAGGCCACCGGCTTGGCCGAGCGGTCAAAGACGCGCGCGCCGACCGAGCGTTCGAGATTGGAGATCTGCTGCGACACCGTCGACGGGCTGGCGCCGATGCGCGCCGCTGCCGCCGTCAGCGAGCCCGCCTCCTCGACCGCCATGAAGATCCTGAGCGCGCGCAACGTCAGCCCGGGCGCATCCATGGTATCGTCGCCGTCGGGGCGCAAGCTTTCCGTCGCCATCAGCCCAGCCGGTAGACGCGCGCGGCAGTGTCGTGAAAGAGCGCGCGCCGCTCATCCGCCGAAAAACCTCCGGCAATCCGTTTGAACGCGTTCCACATGACGCCATAGGAACACGACACCTTGTCGACGGGGAAGTTGCTTTCGAACATGCAGCGGTCGGGGCCGAAGAGATCGATGGTGTAGAGGAACCAGTCGCGGCTGGCCGCGGCAAGGTCAGACGATGTCGGCGGTTTGTCTCTGTTCTGCCAACCGTAGCCGTTGAGCGCCATCCACAGACCGCCGATCTTGGCGACCACATTGGGGCATGCGGCCAAGGCGGCGACGTCATCCTTCCACTGCTCGAAGATGTCGTCGCGCCTGCCTTCATAAGACCCGATGCCAAGGGGTCCGCCGAAGTGATCGAAGACGATCGTCACGTCGGCTTCCGCCCTCGCCAGTGCCGTCAACTCGGGGATCTGCGGGTGGTAGAGCCAGGCGTCGAACGTCAGGTCATGGGCCTTGAGGCGCGCGAACCCCTCGCGAAACCGCGTATCGGCGATCAGGCCCTGCGGCGAGTTCTTATAGCCTATGATCGATTCGTTGCTGTCCCAGGCGACGGAATGGCGGATACCCCGCAAACGGTCCGGCGCTGCGGCACGATGCGCCTCTAAGACGTCATCGACCAGGTCACCGAGGGTCAGATCCGCGAAGCTGACAATGCCCTTGCACGGCCGAATATCGCCGTGGTTGCCGCTGGCGCCCTGGGCGGCAATGCCGTTGGCGAACTCGGTCTCGCCGACCGGTCGCAAATGCTCCGGCCCGCCGGCGCGATACATGGACGATGCCTCGACATAGACGGTCGCGACGATGTTGTGGCCGCTGTCCGTATCGGCCAGAAGTTCGTCCAGCATGTAACGGTCGCGCGGGTAGTCCCAGAGATGATGATGCGGATCGATGATCGGCAGATCCGGGTCCAGCGCCTCTTCTTTGACCTGGTCGAGCCAGTCTTGGTCAATCGGCATGGTCAAGGCCCACCGCGCCGGATGAGACCGAGCAGTGCGGCGCCGACCGGCCATGGCGACACGTCGAGCTGGCGGCGCATCATGAGGCAAAGCGTCAGGCTCATGACGACAAGCACCGCGGTGGTGCCAACGGCAGCGCCGTTGATACCAAAGGGCGGAATCAGGAGAAAGTTGAGAACGATGTTCGACACCAGCGCACCCAGCATGACCCACATGACGGATCGTTCGTTGCCGGAATACTGAAGCCAAATGGTCGAGAGGCCAAGAACCGTGCTGACGAAAAACCCCGCGGTCAGGATCCACAGCGCATCGGTCGCGACGACATAGGCCGACCCGAACAAGGACAGGATCGACGGCGCGAGCACGGCCACGCCGACGGCCAGAGGAAGAGTGAGGCAGATCAGCAGGCGAAAGCCGCGGACGTGGAGATCGCCGATCGCGCCTTGCCCGTCGTCCAGCGCTTTTGAAATCAGCGGCGAGAGCAAACCCACCGTGGCCGTCTGGGCGAGATAGATGACATGCACGGTGGTCGAAACGGCGCCGAAATAGCCGACATCCCGTTCGTCCGCAATGAGCTCAAGCACAAAGATATCGACCTGGTTGACGCCGATCACGATCAGCGT
>JANQGO010000221.1 GCA_028277285.1 Alphaproteobacteria bacterium
GCGATGACAAGCGGCGCGGTTTCGGAGACGAACGAGTTGGGCACCGGTTTCCACGACGGCCCGGCCGCCGCCACACAGGTAAGCCGGAGACATGCCGCCGACGTGCCGATGGGCAGCAACCGTCGCGCGTTCCGGCGGTTGACCGTCAGGTGGCGCGCCAGGTGTGGTGCGATCTGCGCCGTCCATGGCGGATCGGCCGTCAACTGACGGCGCACGATCCACCACAGGACGAATGTCGCCGGTATGCCGAGGAGCCATAGCGGCCGCAAGAACCGAAAGGCGTCCAGCACGTCCATGATGGCCGTCATGCCGCGACCTTCCGCCGTGGCCAGAGCGTGAGCCCCGCCAAGGTCACGAACACAAGCACAAAGGCCGCCATCAGCGGCACATGGATCAGGGACTGGCGCGGCCGGTACGAGACGGTCTTGACGATCTGGGGTTCCAGGCTGTCGATCTCGGCATACACGGCCTCCAAGCCGTCGATATCGTCGGCCTGGAAGAAAAGCCCGTCCGCTTTGTCGGCAATCTGACGCAGGGCGTCGTAATCGACCCGGTTCTCGCCCGCGGCGTTGGGGTCGCCGACGCCGATGGCGATGATCTTGACGCCGTTCTGCGCGGCGATGTCGGCCGCGTTCAACGGCGTCATGCGGCTGTTCGTGTCGGCGCCGTCGGTCAGGAGGACCAGAAGCCGTTCCTCGACCTCGCTCGCCTCAAACGTCTGGATCGCCAGACCGATGGCATCGCCGATCGCGGTGTGCGGCCCCGCCATGGCGACCTCCGTCGCGTCGAGCAGGGCCCGGGCGGTCGTCAAGTCGCGCGTGAACGGTGCCTGGATATAGGCGCGCGTGCCGAAGACGATCAGGCCGATCCGGTCGCCCTCGCGCCGGTCGATGAAGTCGCCGACCACCTGTTTGACCGCATCGACACGCGAGATCGGATCGGCGCCTTGTGGAGCGAAGTCGCGCTGGTCCATGGATTGCGAGAGGTCGACGGCAAGGATCAGATCGCGCGCCGTCTCGGTACGTTCGATTGGCTCGCCGGCCCATTGCGGACCGGCGAGCGCGATGACCAGAAGCAGCCAAGTGGTACTTGCCGCGATCATCTGAACCGCGCGGCGGCGAAGGATCGCGGAGCCCTTGCGCGGCGTGATGCCTGTCGCGTCGACCACGGTGTCGAAAAACGGGACGCGGATCGCTGAGGTGGTCTCGCGTCGCGGCGGTGCCAGCCACCAGACAAGCAGCGGCAGGGGCGCGATCAGGAAGGCCCAGAGATGGTCAAACTCCAGCATGATGGGCCCTGATCCAGTGACGCGCCGTATTGATCAACGCGTTGTTGTCGGTGTCGTTCGCGGTCGTCTTGTAGGGTGCTGAGACCAGCAAGCGGCCGGGCCCGTCGCTGAAACCGCGGCCATCGCTGCTCTGGACCAGGAAAGCAAGCCATGCGTCGCCGGTCAGCGAGGCAACGCGACGCCGGTCAAAGCGGGTCAGCGCCGTGCGTCGCAGGAGCTCGGCGACGCGCAAGGGCAAGTGGGGACCGGCCTCTGCCTGGATACGGTCGAGTTCGGCAAGCGCTTCGCGCCGGTACCGGTTCTGCTGCCGCCGCCGCAGCCAGCGCCAAGCGGCCAGGGCGGCCAGCAACACCACGATGAGCCCCAGCACCGCCCATGCGGTTGTCTGGGGCATCCACGCCACGGGCTCCGGCTCGACGACTGGGTTCATCCGGTCGAGCAGTTCGGTCAGCGACAGGCCTTCGAGGCTATCGGTCGCCTGATCGCTCATCGGATCGTCGTCGGCGCCACGGCGCGGCCCATCAGCCGCCGGATCTGACCGACGGTCTCCTCGCTGCTCGTCAGCGGCAGAACCGGGATGCCCAGCTCGCGTTCCCACGCCAAGATCTGCTGCACGCGTCCGGCGGCGACCTGATGGAGCGACTGGTGGACGTTGCCGTCTCGCGTGTCGATTTCCGCTTGGAGGTCGCCGTCGCTGACCACAAGCCGCAGATCACGCGGCAACTCCTGCGCCATCGGATCGGTGACGACGATCAGGATCAGGTTGTTGTGGCGGGCGAGGCCGGACAGCACCCGACGGGTATTGGCGCCGATGCCGTCGAAGTCGCTGAACACGAGGATTGTGTGATCGTGACGCGCGATGCGCGCGGCGGCTTCCAGCGGTCGGTCGATCGGCATCGGGTTGGCAACCGGCGGCAGATCGGCACGGAGCGCGCGGTTGCCGTTGACGATCGCTTTCAAGACCCCGTTCAGCGCGCGTTGGGAGCGCTGCGGTCGGATCTCCACCATGTCGCGGTCGCCAAACACGATCCCGCCGACGCGATCGCCGGCGCGAAGGATGGCGAAACCGGCCATTGCCGCGGCTTCGGCCGCTGTCACCGACTTCAAGTTCAACACCGACCCGAAAAACATCGACATCCGCTGATCGACAACGACCAGAGCAGGCCGGTCGCGCTCTTCGGTATAGACGCGAATGTGGGGTTCGCCGAGGCGCGCCGTCACCTTCCAGTCGATCGTGCGAATGTCATCGCCGGGCAGGTAGTTGCGGATCTCCTCGAAGTTGAGGCCTCTGCCGCGCAGTTTTGAAGCATGGCGACCGCTCAAGACGCTGCGGGACGGCTGGCGCGGCAGAAAACTGAGCTGTCGCGCCTTCCCCTCCAACCGCCTCAGGCTTTCGAGGCTGACATAAGCGCCCTGGCCGTCGTCGGGGGTAGGAGTTGCGTCGGCCATCGCGGAGCTAGGGCAGGGCGACCTGGACGATGATGTCGTCGATCACGCGGTCGGTGGTCATGCCCTCGCCCTGCGCTTCATAGGTCAGCGCGATGCGATGGCGCAGCACGTCGTGCATGATGGCGCGTACATCGTCGGGACCCACGAAGTCATGCCCCTTGAGCCAAGCAAAGGCGCGGCTTGCCCGGTCGAGCGATAGCGACGCGCGCGGACTGGCGCCGACCTCGATCCAGCGGGCGAGATCCTCGCTGTAACGGCGGGGGTCGCGGGTCGCCCAGACGATATCGACGATGTACTGCTTGATGGCGTCGGAGACATGTAGCCCGGCGATGTCCCGGCGGGCGGCGAAGACCGCATCCTGCGGGATCGGTTCAAGGGTCGTCGCCGGTTTCTGCTGATCGTCATCATCGCCGCCACGATCAGCGGCGAGACCTGCCGCGTGCCGCTCTTCGCCGCGCACCAGCTCGATCACGTCGCCCTCCTCGGCGGGCAAGGGATAGGTGATCAGGACTTTCATCAGGAACCGGTCCATCTGCGCTTCGGGCAGGGGATAGGTGCCTTCCTACTCGATGGGGTTCTGTGTCGCCATGACCATGAACAGCGGCGGCAAGGCATGGGTCGTTCCGGCGACGGTAACCTGCCGTTCTTCCATCGCCTCCAACAAAGCGGCCTGAACCTTGGCGGGCGCGCGGTTGATCTCATCGGCGAGCACGATGTTGGCGAAGATGGGGCCGGGCTCGAACCGGAACTCACCCTTGCCGCCGGCGGCATAGTAAACCTCGGTGCCGGTCACGTCCGACGGCAGCAGGTCCGGTGTGAACTGGATCCGGTTGAAGGCGGCGTCCATGTTGATCGCCAGCGCCTTGATCGCCCGCGTCTTCGCGAGGCCCGGCAGGCCTTCGACGAGCAGGTTGCCGTTCGCCAGAATGCCGACCACCAGGCGTTCGACCACATCGGTTTGTCCGATGATTGCGCGGCCCATGCGCGCCACAAGGTCGTTGATCTGGTCGCGTGCGTTGTCCATGGCCCTGTCGTCCGTCAAGTCATCGCCGTCGCCGCTGCCGCCCGAGCCTCTCGACCAAGCCGTGTCCGAGCATCGGGCTGCGCCCCGATCATCCGGTCAGGGATGGATCGGGGCATAACCGGCCAACATGGTCGACGGTAGACGCCCTATTGCGCCGTGCCGCGCGCCATTTGCTCCATGACCTGATCGATCGTGAAGCTGGCCGGCGTCTGGCGCGGCGGGAACTCCTGGAACGTCGCCAGGAAGTTGCCGACGATCACCTGGGCCGGCACGAATACAAAGGCCCGGCGCACGAGCCAGTCGTCATAGTATGACGACACGTGGTCGGCCAGTTCGAAGGGATCCGAACGCAGATTGAAGAGTTTGGGCAGCCTCAAGAAGATGAACGGCTCGCCCCAAACGTCGAAACCTTCGGCGCGCTGTTCGGCGAACACGACCTTCCAATCCTCATAACGCAGGCACAGCAGATCGCCGGTATCGGAGAAATAGAAGAACTCCTTGCGCGGACTCTCGTCGACCTCGCCCTTGAAGTAGGGCAGGAAGTTGTAGCCGTCGAGATGAACCTTGAACGTCTTGTCGCCGGCCGTGTAACCGGTCAGCAATTGCTCTTTCAGATCCGGAATGCCAACCGCCGCGGCGATCGTGGGCATCCAGTCCAGATGCGAGATGATGTCGTTCGACACCGTGCCCGGCTCGATCACGCCCGGCCACTTGACGAGCAACGGCACGCGATAGCCGCCTTCCCAGTTCTCGTTCTTCTCGCCGCGAAACGGCGTCGTGCCGCCATCGGGCCACGAAAAAACCTCCGCGCCGTTATCGGTCGAGTACATCACCATCGTGTTGTCGGCGATGCCCAACGCGTCGACCTTGTCGAGCAGCTGACCGACGTGACCGTCATGCTCGACCATGCCGTCGGCGTAGATGCCGTACCCCGTAACGCCTTGGCTCTCCGGTTTCAGATGCGTGAAGATGTGCATCCGCGTGGAGTTGAACCAAAGAAAGAAAGGCTTCTGTTGGTCGTTGGCACGATCGAGAAAATCCAAGGCCGCGGCCAGGAACTCTTCATCCACGGTCTCCATGCGGTTCGATGTTAGGGGACCGGTGTCCTGAATCTCGCCGTCGGCCGAGGCCTTGAGGACGCCGCGCGGTCCGAAGTTTTCGGCGAACTCCGGGTTCTGCGGGTAGTCGATGTTCTCCGGTTCTTCCTCGGCATTCAAATGGTAGAGGTTGCCGAAGAACTCGTCGAAACCATGGTTGGTCGGCAGCATTTCATCGCGGTCGCCCAGATGGTTCTTGCCGAACTGGCCGGTCATGTAACCCAGCGGCTTCAGGATCTCCGCGATGGTCGGATCCTCGGGCTGCAGGCCGGGCTCGGAACCGGGCAGGCCGACCTTCGTCAGACCGGTGCGGAATGGCGACTGGCCCGTGATGAAGGCTGCACGCCCCGCCGTGCATGATTGTTCGCCATAGTTGTCGGTGAACAACATGCCTTCATTGGCGATGCGGTCGATGTTGGGCGTTGAGTAACCCATGATGCCGTTGTTGTAGGCCGAGATATTGAACCAGCCGATATCATCGCCCCAGATGATGAGAAAGTTCGGCTTATCCTCTTGCGCGCTCGTTGGCTGCGCGATTGCAATGGCGGCAATTGTCACAAGTAGTGACAGCGCCCTGGTCTTCCACCTTGATGACAACACAACATCCCCCCTGATGTTGACTAGCATTCGCAACAACACTGTTGCAGGTCAGGAAACAAAAACGAATCAGTTTACATTTTTTTCATTATGTCCCTCTGTCCGTAACTAATCACTTCATCGGAAAGGACGCAATCGGCAAACCGCTTTGATCGCGACGCCGATCTGTGCCGCAACGTTCAACTGCGGCGCGCAAAACGCCGTGCGTCTTTCGTCTTGTCGCGCAAAGCACTGCCTGTAAGCATCATCACAACGCTGGGGGAACAGGTCCGCAAGGCCTGCGGCGCAACCAATCAATAACGACCGCCAATCAGGTTGGGACTAAGAAGGGGGCAGCGTTATGGTTCGTTGGTTCATCACCGGCACGATGCTTACGGCTTTGTCGTTGGCAGCGGTGCTGGTTGCCGTACCGGCACGCGCTCAAGATGAGACCGCGAACACCGGTCGGGACGACTGGCAGTTCGATGCCAGTGCCTATCTGTTTGCGAGCGCGATAACAGGCGATGTCGGCGTGGGACCCGTCACGACCGATGTCGATGTCAGCTTCGGCGACATCCTCGAAAACCTCGAGGGCGGCATCATGGGATACGGTCAGGCCAGGAGGGGACCGTGGTCCCTCATTCTTGATGCCGCCTACCTTAGGGTCACGGCCGACAACGAGCTGGCCTCGGCGGGCGGTCCCCTAAGCGTCAACCTTGATGTCGACCTGAAGCAGACCATCCTCGCCGGCTATGGTGGTTATCGCGTTTACGATCGTCCTTGGAGCGCGAACGCCCGGGACGGCATCGGCGTCGCGGTCGACCTGCTTGGCGGCGCGCGCTACAACCGCGTCGTCACGGAACTGGATGCGCGCGCAGCGATCCTGGGACTGACGACATCGGCGCAAAGGGACCGGACCGTTGACTGGGTCGATCCTGTTGTGGGCGTTCGTGCCGTCATCGTGCCGGCGCGCCAATGGCGGGTGACGTTGTGGGGCGATTACGGCGGCTTTGATGTCGGCGCTGACTCGACCTGGCAGTTGATCGGTCTCGTCGGCTATACGTTCGACAACGGCGTTGATCTGTTCGGGGGCTATCGCGCCTACGCGTTCGACTATAGCGAGGGCAGCGGCAGCTCCAGGTTGGATCTGGACCTCACGTATGCCGGTCCCTTGGTCGGCGTCGGGTTCCGGTTCTAAGCGCCCGCTCGAAACGCTTCGGCGATCCCGGCCAGAGAGCGCTGCTCTCCGACGACATGCTGGAAGCCGAACACTACAGCCTCACGATGGGTGGCTGCGGCACATCCGATGCCGCGCCGGGTGACTGTGCCGAGGGGCTTGTCGCGGAAGCCCGTGCAACGACGACACAAGGCTATCTAACGCGTAAGGTCGAAAATGCATGGTCACGCTGATTGGCTGCGACGCTAAGATCGATCAGCCTGTCTCGGTCGTGTTGAGAGAGTTTCAGTCCGCTTTCATCGGGATGATCAATCCATGACACTCGAGCTAACAGACACGCAGGCCATGATTGGCGATCTGACCGAGAAGGTCTGCGCTGATTTTGACGATGCGTTCTGGCGCGAACGTGACGAGACCGGGACGTTCCCGGAGGCGTTCTATCGCGCGGTGGCCGCGGCCGGGCTCCTGGGTGTGGCGATGCCCGACCGGTTTGGCGGCTCGGGGCTCGGGATATCAGAAGCGGCCGTAATGATGGAGGCTATCGCCCGGTCCGGCGCCGGCATGGCCGGCGCATCGTCGGTCCACATGAACATCTTCGGTCTTCAGCCCGTCGTGGTGTTCGGCACCGACGCGCAGAAGGCCCGCATGTTGCCGCCACTGATCACAGGGCAAGAGAAGGCGTGCTTCGCGGTCACCGAACCGGACGCAGGCCTGAACACCACGCAGATCAAGACGTTCGCCCGGAAGGAAGGCGATACCTATCTCCTCAAGGGCCAGAAAATCTGGATCTCGACAGCGCAGGTCGCGGACCGCGCCCTGATCCTGGCGCGCACGACACACCTGGACGATGTCCGGAAGAAGACCGAGGGTCTTAGTCTCTTCTATACGCGCCTCGACCGCGACCACGTGACGGCGACCGAGATCCCGAAGCTGGGCCGCCATGCGGTCGATTCCAATGTCGTCTTCTTCGATGACCTGCCGATCCATGAAGACGACCTGATCGGCAGAGAGGGCGACGGTTTTTCCATGATCCTCCACGGCCTCAATCCGGAGCGCATTCTCATCGCCGCCGAAGCCGTCGGTCTGGGACGGGCGGCGCTCCATGCGGCAGCCGAATATGCGAAGCAGCGCGTCGTCTTCGACCGCGCGATCGGCATGAACCAGGGTATCCAGCATCCGCTGGCGCATTGCTGGATGAACCTTGAGGCCGCCTTCCTGATGACCCTGCAGGCCGCGGCCCTCTACGATGCCGGCAAGCCCTGCGGCGCCGAGGCGAACAGCGCGAAGTACCTGGCGGCGGAGGCGTCTTTCAGGGCGTGCGAAACCGCGATCCAGACGCTGGGCGGCATGGGGTATGCGCGGGAATACAATGTCGAGCGGTATCTGCGTGAATCGCTGATCCCCCGCATTGCGCCGGTCAGCCCCCAGATGATCCTGAACTTCATAGCCGAGAAGATCCTCGGTCTGCCGCGGTCCTATTGATCATGACGGTGAGCGGCCAGCAGGCCGCCTTGTCGGCACTGAAGGTGATCGATCGATCTCACCCGTACCTGCCGCAGTGCGGGTTATGGCGTGGGCTTCTCCGGCTTTTCGCCGCCGTTCTCCCGGTTGGCGCCCGCTAGTTCATCGATGGCCATGCCTTTCCACAAGGGCACGCCGGTGCGGTAGGCGGCACGTGCGATCATGTGGGCGGCGACGGGGGCGGTCAGCAGCAGGAAGACGATGGCGGCGATGGCACGCGCAACGATGCCGGTATCGCCAAAGTGGACGGCGACGGCGACCAGGATCAGGCCGCAGCCCAGCGTTCCCGCCTTGGTCGAGGCGTGCATGCGGATCAGGACGTCCGGCAAGCGCAACACGCCAAGCGCTGCTGCGAAAGCGAAGAGGCCGCCCAAGACAACCAGCACCGATGTGATGATGTCGATCATCGCTGTTCGCCCGCGTGGTCGGGAGGCGTGTCCTCGCGGAAGCGTCGTCGTTCGGCGAAGCGGGCGAAGGCGACCGTGGCGAGAAACGCGATCAGGGCGAGCGCAATGGCGACGTCGAGATAGGCGGGTTCGCCCGACGCAATCGCGAAGAGCGCGCTGAACGCCACCGCCAGGACGGTCACCAGGTCAAGCGCGACGACACGATCGGGCAGGCTGGGCCCGCGCGCCAGACGCAGGACCGCCAGCACGATCGCGGAGATCAGAAGGGCAAAGGCGATATCTGTTGCCGTGGTCAGAATGGGCGAGGTCATGATGTCTACTCCAGGGCCTCCAGCACACGCCGCTCGATGCCTTGCTTGAGCTCGTCACGCAGGGCTTGCGGGTCATCGACGAACATGGCGTGGACATAGATGGTCTTGCAGTCCGGTGAGATGTCCAGGCACAGGCTTCCGGGCGTCAGGGATATCAGGTTCGCGATCATCAGGATTTCGCCGTCCCGCGTGGCGTCGAGCGGTAGCGCGATGATGCCTGGCCGGCTTCGATGAGACGGTGTCAGGACGTCCCACACCACGCGCAAGCTGGAGACGAAAAGCTCATAGACGAAAAAGAGGGCAAGCCGGATGACCCGCCACACACGTTCGAAATAGCCGGTTTCACCGAACAACGGCCGGGCAACCCAAAGCGCGAGATAACCGACGACATAGCCGATGACCAGATTGGACAGCGTGAAGCTGCCGGTGAGTGCCGCCCACCCAAGCGCAAGCGCGGCATTCAGCGCGAAGAGGTTCATGATGCGCTCCCCAGCACAGCACGGACATACGCGTCGGGGTTCAGCAATTGGTCCGCGGCGCGTTCGGCGAAGGCAACGAACGGTTCGGGGAAGAAACCGATGACAAGTGTCAGCGTCGCAAGCGTGGCGATCGGCGCCAGCAGCCTGATACGGTCGCCGACGGTGAGCATGGAGAGTCGTGGCGACGCGCCGGCGGGAAGCGGCTTCCAGAACGCTTCAGCCCAGATTTTGGTCATCGAATAGACGGTCAGCAGCCCGACCACCAGGGCGGCGGCGGCGACGAGATAGGCGCCGATGTCCAGGCTCGCCTTGACCAGCAGAAACTTCGCCCAGAAACCGGAGAGCGGCGGAAAGCCGGCAAGCGACAAGGCGGGTATCAGGAACAGGAAGGCGAGCAGGGGGCTCGATTTGTAAAGGCCACCCATGCTGTCGAGATCGAACCCGTGCGTCAGCCGTTTGGCGACACCGCTGACGAGAAACAGGTTGGCCTTCACGACAATGTGGTGAACCAGATAGAAGACGGCGCCGACCAGAGCAAGCGGCGTGAAGAGCGCCAGGCCAAGTATCATGTAGCCGATCTGACTGACGATGTGGAACGACAGGATCTTGCGGAACTCGCTTTGCGCCGCCGCGCCGAGGACGCCGGTGATCATGGTCAAGACGGCGACGACCAGAAGCAGGTCGTGCGTGTAGTCGGTGTCGGTCGTGAACACCAGGGTGAACATGCGGATGAGCGCGTAGACGCCGACCTTGGTCAACAGGCCGGCAAAGATCGCCGACACCGCCACGGGTGGCGTGTGATAGGACGCCGGCAGCCAAAAGAACAGCGGGAACACCGCGGCCTTGATGCCGAACGCCACAAGGAACAGAACGGCGATGACGGTGACCAGACCCTGGTTCTCGACCGTGCCGATGGCGCCGTGCAGATCGGCCAGGTTCAGCGTGCCGGTGATGCCGTAGAGCAGGCCGATACCGGTCAGGAACATGGCGGTCGATACCAGGTTGAGCACGACATACTTGATGCCGCCGTCAAGCTGCGCCTTGTCGCCACCAAGCACCAGCAGGCCGAACGAGGCGATCAGCATCACCTCGAACCAGACATAGAGGTTGAAAAGGTCGCCGGTCACGAACGCGCCGCAGACGCCGGCCAGCAAGACCTGAAACAGCGCGTGATAGCCGAGCGCTTCGCGCCGGGTGTCGATATCGGCCAGCGCATAAACCGCGACGGCGAGCCCGGTGATCGCGGTGATCAGGACCATCACCGCGCTCAAAAGATCGGCCACCAGGGTGATGCCGAACGGCGCCGGCCAGTTGCCCATTTGCGCGGCGATAACCCCGTCCTGCCAGACGACGATGAAGAGCGCAATCGCCGCGACCAAGAGCGCCAAACAGCCGCCGATGCTGAGCCAGCGCCCCGCCGCACCCCGGTCGCGGAACAGGAAGGCGAGAACAGCGGTCGCCAGCGGCAGCATGATGGGCAGCGCGAGAAGCCAGCTCATTGGCCTTCTTCCTGCTTCTCGGACTTCGGCTCGGCGACCCGCATGTTGTCGCCGTCCAAAGTGCCGAGTGCGCTATAGCCGCGATAGACCAGCACCAGAGCGAAGGCGAGCAGGCCGAAGCCAATGACGATGGCGGTCAGGACCAAGGCCTGGGGCAGCGCGTTGGCGACGATCTCGGGCGGTGCCGAAAGGCCTTCGGGTACAAGAGGCGGCACCCGCGGTGTCAGACGTCCGGCGGCGAAGATGGTCAGGTTGGCGGCGTTGCTGAGCAGCACCAGCCCGAACAAGAACCGCAAGACGTTGCGGGCGAGCATCAGGTAGACACTGGCCGCCACCAGTATGCCGACCAGGAGCGCGAGCGTCGCTTCCATGGTCAGGCCTCCTCCTCGAGCGCCAGAACCAGCGTCAGCACGGCGCCGATGACGGCGAGGTAGACACCGATGTCGAACAGCAGGACCGTGCTGAGCGCGAAACCCTTGGCGCCATCGCTGCCATCGGTCAGGAACCACCATTGTCCGGTGAACAGCGGTTCGCCGGTCAGTGCGGGAACCAGGCCAGCGACAATGGCCAGACCAAGTCCGACCATGGCGATTACGCGTGGATCGGCGCGCAGCGCGCGCCGGGCCGAACCGGCGCCGTGTGCGATGCCATAGAGAATAAAGCCGATCGACGCGATCAGACCGCCGATGAACCCGCCGCCGGGCTCGTTGTGGCCGCGCAACAGCATGTAGACGGAAAACAGCAGCATCAGCGCGACAAGCACGCGCGTCGCCGTGTTTAGGATCAGCGAATTCATCGTGTGCTCTTTGCCCGCACGCCGCGTAGCAGCGCAAAGGCGCCCAGCGCGGCGACGGCGACAACAACGACTTCGCCGAACGTGTCGAGCGCACGGAAGTCGACCAGGATGACGTTGACGATGTTGCGGCCATAGGCTTCGGGCACGCTGGCCGCTTCGTAGTAGTCGGTGACCGACCGGTCGAGCGGGCCTTGGGTAACGGCGAGCAGGGTCAGCGTCACGACGCCGCCGACCACGAGCGCCAGGGCGCCGTCTTTCCAGCGTCGGTGTTTCAGAACATCACGCTCAAGCCGCGGCAGGCGCAACATGGCGACGGCGACCAGGACGACAACCAGTGTCTCCACCAGGAGCTGCGTCATCGCCACATCCGGCGCACCGAACATGACGAAGAAGAGCGCAACGCCGATACCGACGATACCGAGCGCGCAGATCGCGGTAAGGCGCGACCGGGCGAACGCCGCCATGATGGCGCCGGTCGCGATGAGGACGACGACAGCGCCGTGCTTGAACAGGATGTCCGGCCATGCGGTCGGCCAGCGCACGGCGCCGGTGACGACAAGGGTGACGCCGACGGCGAGCGCAAAACTGGCGAAGATCACAAACAGGTAGTGGCGCAGGACACCATGCTGCAGCAGCCGTGTCTGACCGCTAGCGACAAGCTTCAGGCCGTCGAGGACGCCGTCCCATGCCTGGTCTGCGCTGAACGGCAGGGCCGCTTCAAGACGAATCAGAAGGGCGCGCAGTTTTTGATGGAAGACATAGATCAAGATGCCGCCGGCAAACGTCAGCAGGCTCAAGAGAAGCGGCAGATTAACGCCGTGCCAGAGCTTCAACTGGATGGTTTCGGGTTTACCGAGAACGGCGATGACCGCGGGCTGCACGAGGGCCTCGGCAATCACCGCGGGCGCCAGGCCGAATGTCAGGCCGAGAAGGGCCAAAAGCAGCGGCCCGACCCACATCCGGAACGGCGGATCATGGGGCGTTTGGTCCGTCGGCATCCTGGTGCCGAAGAACGGCCTGAGCGCGACGATACCCGCCAGGGCGACCATCAGCATATTGGCGGCGACAGCCGCGGTGGCGACGAACGCGGGCTCGGCAGCAATGGCAAGCGCGCCTTCGTACTTCAGTTCCTTGCCGATGAATCCCAGAAACGGTGGGAAGCCGGCCATGGAAAGCGCGGCGGCCACGGCGGCAACGGCCGTGATCGGCATCAGCGGGCCCAGGCCGCGCAGCCTGTCGGTTTCGCGCGTGCCGGTCTCATGATCGATGACGCCGACAACAAGGAATAGGGATGCCTTGTAAAGCGAATGGACGATCAGAAACGTCATGGCGGCGGCAACGGCGACCGTCGCCTCGGAACCCAGAAACATGGTGAGGGTGCCGAGCGCCATGACTGTCGTATAGGCAAGCGACAGTTTCAGATCGGTCTGGCGTAACGCGATGACCGACGCGATGACCGCCGTGACGGCGCCGACGATGGTCAACGTCCAGATCCACGCGTCCGTGCCGCTCATCGCCGGATGCATGCGCGCCAGGAGGTAGATGCCGGCCTTGACCATGGTCGCGGAGTGCAGATAGGCGCTGACCGGCGTCGGCGCGGCCATGGCGTTGGGCAACCAGAAGTGAAACGGGAACTGGGCCGACTTGGTAAAGGCGCCGGCCAGGATCAGGACCAGGATCGGCAGATAGAGATCGTGGGCGCGGATCGCATCGCCCATGGTCAGGATCTCGGAGAGCTCAAAGCTGCCCGCCGCGTTGCCCAGCAGGATGAAGCCGGCCAGGAGCGCCAGGCCGCCGGCGCCGGTCAACAGCAGGGCCTGCAGGGCGGCGCGCCGCGCCTTGGCCGACGCATGGTCGAACCCGATCAGCAGATAGGACGCGACCGTGGTGAGCTCCCAGAACACAAACAGCGTGATCAGGTTGTCGGCCAGCACCAGGCCGAGCATCGCGACCATGAACAGCAGAAGATAAAGGACGAAGCGGCCGAACTGGGCGTGGCCGGCCATATAGGCGCCGGCATAGAGCGCAACGAGCGTTCCGATCCCGCTGATCAGAAGCGCAAAGGTCAGGCTAAGGCCATCGACCAGAAAGGATAAGTTGACGCCTAGGCTGGGGACCCATTCATAGGCAACACGGATCGTGCCGCCGTCCGCGATCGTCGGCAGGCATGCCGCAAACACGGCCGTCAGCACGGCCGGCGGAAGCGCCGCAAGCCAACCGAGTACGGTGCCCTTCGGCGCCGTGTCTGGTCGGCCGGCCTCTTGGTGCCGGTCGATATGCGACTCGCTGTTGGTCATGCCTGTTGGCAGTCTTACTCAGTATGATGGCTGGTTGACAACGGGGAGGCGACGCCTTGGCATCGGTCGCGACGCCGGCGAGCGGCAGCGCGCTCGTGGACGAGCATAGCATACATTGCCGAAGCGCGGCGCCCCCGCCGCTAAGCGGAAGACGCCGCACCCCGCGGCGATCGGCCATGTACCGGAGGGAATGCACGGTTTCCCGTCAGGGCTGGGTCGGTACCGTTTGGTCGATCACGCGTTGAGGTGTCCGGCTTGCGCGGGAGGCCTGAACAGAATGGCGCCCATCAGCCTTTCCCACGCATCCATCTCGTCCTTGATCGCCAGTTTCTCGCGCTTCAACCGCTGCAGAACCATGGCGTCGGGCATCGGCCGATCGTGCTCGGCAGCGATCTGATCTTCGATGGCGCCATGGCGTTGTTTCAGAACGTTGTAGCGGGTGGTGGTGGACATTGCCGGTTTCCTATCTCCTGGGTTGCGAGGCGGTCGCGCGCAGCCGGACAGCGGAACCAAGCTGGTGATCGACGAGGACGGTCAGCTGTGTCTCGCTTCGCTGCAAGCAATGCCTGCTGGCGATCTCTATGATGCAAATGCTGCCTCTGGCATGATTGTTCCAATCATGATACCTGGATAGTTTGATAGGAAAAAACTATCACGCGCCGATGTGTGTCAGGCCGGCGCTCTGCCTGCTCCGCCGGGCTGGGGCTGCGATAGTCATGTTCGATGACACGGTGCCACGATTCCAATTGGCGCGGCCTGCGATGGCGGACCATCTCAACTCAAATCGGGGCACCGGCATGTCTGGGACGCTCTCGGCTTAGAGAAACAACACGCCACGTGGAGGCAGCACGATCATGGAAGACCACACCGCTCTTTTGTCCCCAAGAGACGAGCGCGAACGGCGGGTTCTTGAGGCCGAGAGCGAATTCTATGACTGTGCGGCGCGCTATGGGTTCGATTCCGGCGAGGCGCTGGCGGCCGAAATCCTCTGGCGTCAACGACGGCGCGCTTTCCTCTACCCCGGCGTGCAGTTTCCCCGACCAACATATCCTACTCGACGACCGTGACGGCTGGCGGCGAACGCCATGCCGGTCATGAGGCGGTGTTAGCATAAGCACCATAGGCGGTCGTCGTGGTATCAAGCTGCACGGGCGACACGAAGCCCGGCGGCTTTACGGCGAGCACCGAACACGCGACCTGGTTGAGAATGGTCTCCGCAGTGTTGCCGATAATCAAACCTTGGATACCGGTTCGCGCAACCGTCCCCATGACAATCAACTCGACCCGTTTGCGTTCGGCAAACTCCGGCACGACTTTGCGTGCGAGCCCCTTGCTCAAATGCACCTGTCGCCGGCCGTCCGTATCGGGGAAGCCAAGCAGCAACTGGTCGAGCTGGGCAGCGCTTCGCCTGCGCTTCTCTTCGACCAGCAAGTCCACCTCATCCGGCGCGACGCGCGCGAAACCGCTGTGGCGCAGCATATCCTCGCCGTCCAGGTTCCAGACATGGATGACATGCAGCTCGCTCTGATCGATCCGTGACAGCGATGTCGCCAGCTCCATGATCGTTGTGTTGAGCGCGTCTCTCTGTTCGTCCTCCGGATCGGGGTCGACGGCGGCGAGGATGCGGGCATAGTGGTGACGGTCGTCGCGCCGCATGAGCCAGACGGGGCAGGGGCATTTCCGCAGCAGATGCAGGTCGGTGCCGGCAAAGAACAGCGAGCCCGCCTCCCACTCGCCCGCGGCGCCTTTGATCACGAGGTCATGGCCATCGCGCAGGACCTTGCTGATGACTTCGACAAACGGGATTCCCTGCACAACCACTTCGGAGGTCGCCACGCCGGCCTCGTTGATCGTCTCGGCGATGCGGCCGACATGGGCGCGGTGAAACTCCTGCACTTCGTATTCGACGTCATGTTCCTGCACACCGCGCACGGCGCGGAACAGTTTCCCGAGTTCGCCGGGTGCGGTTTCGATCACGTCGATCAGAGTAAGTTGGGCATCGTTCGCCTTGGCCAGTGTTATGGCGCGCGCAACGGCGGTCTTGTTGATGCTGCGGATATCGCACACCAACAGAATACTCCGGAACCTCTTCATGCCTCGGCCCTACACATGCGTGATCACAGTTGATCATGGCCGGCGGCGGCGCGGACGCACGGCGGCCGGCGATGTGATGGGACATGGGCTTGAAAACCTTATTGCTCCAATCGAAGTTTATGGGGGTTTCGATAGTTTCCACCATTCAAAGACCCCGGACGTTTCAGGAGTGCCCGCCGTGCCAACCTTGCAGCAGCTTCGTTATCTGGTCGCCGTTGCCGACACGCTTCACTTTCGCCGCGCCGCGGAATTGACCCATGTCACGCAGCCAACGTTGAGCGGCCAGCTTCGCGAACTCGAGAACAAGCTCGGCGTTCAATTGGTCGAGCGCAGCCGCGCCAAGGTCATCCTGACACCGGTTGGCGCAGAGATTGCGGCGCGCGGACGAACCGTCCTGCGTGACGTGCAGGACATCGTCGAATTGGCCGCGCACGGTCATAGCCTGCTCGACGGGACGATACGGGTCGGTGTCATACAGTCTCTTGGTCCCTACCTTCTGCCGCACATCTTGCCGGAGCTGCATCAAAGCTATCCCAACCTTAAGCTCTATGTTCGCGAAGGCATGCCGCAGACATTGTTGGGCGGCATCGACGACGGCAGCTTCGATCTGTTGTTCTTCCCGCTGCCGGTCAAAGGAGCGGATCTGCACACGACGCGGCTGTTTCGCGAGCCCCTTTGGATCGTGATGCCGTCGGATCATCACCTGGCGAAAAAGAAGACGATCGATCGATCGGACCTGAAGGACGAGACCGTGCTGACGCTGGAGCGCGGACACCGGCTTCACGACCAGGTACAGGCGCTTTGCGAGCAGTATCGCGCGAAACTCTCGTTGGATTACGAGGGCACGAGCCTCGATACGTTGCGCCAGATGGTCGCCATGGGCATGGGGCTGTCGTTTTTGCCGGCGCTCTATGTGCTATCGGAAGTCTTGCAGGATGATCAGGTCGTCGTGCGCCAACTGCGCAGCCGCGCACCATCGCGCATGATCGGCATGGTGTGGCGCCGGCATTCGGCGCGCCAGGACGAGTTCGTCACGCTTGCGGAGCATGTGCGCGGTATCATGAAGAAACGTGTTCCCGACCTGACAATCGTCTCGTGACGCTGCGCCGTTTCCTTCCCGCTTTTGTCGATAACCCCGCCGGTCAGCTTCTTTGCGACCCATGGTATTCGCTGGCGTTCGTTGGTGCCGGGCCGCCTGCGGTCAAGTGTTGGGGTGGCCCGGCAGTGCTTGCCGTTCCAACTCGCAACGACATCGTTCGACGCCGTTTGCGTTTCGATCACCGACCGATGGCGTAGGCGTCCCTTCGCGGATCGGCGCCGCCGGTGAGCAGGCCGGTCTCGGGGTCGACCGTGATCGCGGACATGACGCCCATGTCCATGGGTTCCCAGTCTTCGACCCGGCGAACATCGTGTCCCCGGTCCGCGAGCTCATCGGTCACCGCGGTCGCGATCCGGCTTTCGACGTGGAGACGGCCCGGCAGATAATCGTGAGGCCAAAACGAGTCGGGAAAACTCCAGGTCGTGAACCGTGGCGCCTCGATAGCGGCTTGCGCGTCCATGCCGAACACAGCGATGTTCAGGAAGGTCTGGACCATGGCCTGGCACTGCGCATCGCCACCGGGACAACCGAACGGCATGAACATGGCGCCATCCTTGAAAGCGATAGCCGGATTGGGCGTGAGGCGTGGCCGCTTGCCAGGCTCGAGCTTTGACGCGTGGTTCTCGTCGAGCCAGGTCTGTGTGCCGCGGCCGGATAGGCTGAAACCGAGTTCGGGCACGATCGGCGCGCGCGCGTTGGCGTCGCTCGGCGTGGCCGAGAAGGCGTTCCCCCACTGGTCGACGACACATGTGTAGCTGGTGTCGTTTTCGCGCTCGCGAAAGCTCTGCCCAGAGCGGGGTTCGGGTCTGCCCCACGGTGTCATGTCGTTGATCAGCCCCGGGGCCGGCATCTCACCGAACGCACGCTGCATGTCGACGCGTTCACGGCGGCTGCGCGTGTATTCCGGGTTCATCAACGCGTCCATCGGCACGTCGACCAGATCGGGATCGCCAAAATAGTAGTCGCGATCGGAAAAGCTGAGATTGAGCGCCTCGGCCAGCAGATGGATGTAGTCCGCGCTGTTATGCCCCAGCGCGGCGAGGTCGTCGTGATCGAGCATTTGAAGGACTTGCGGCACCACCGGTCCCTGACACCACGGCCCGCAGGACAGAACCTCATAATCCCTGAAGGTGCCGCGCACATGGGGCTCTTCCTTGACCGAGAAGTCATGGAAGTCTTCCAGTCTGAGCAAACCGCCTTGTTCTTCGCTGTAGCGCGCCATCTCGCGAGCGATATCGCCGCGATAGAACTCGTCCCGGGCCGCTCGTATCGCGGCCTCGCGACCCTCTGCCGCATGCTTGCGCTCGACCTCGATCAACCGCTCGAAGGTGCGCGCAAGCGCCGGCTGAACGATGAGCGTGCCCGCTGGTGGCACCTCACCGTTGCGCAGAAAGATCTCCCGGTTGGCCGGCCAGCGGGCAATGGCATCCACTTCGCCCAGGAACTGATTGCGCACGACCGGTGAGAGTGGATAGCCGTCCCGTGCGATCTCCAGCGCCGGCGTCAGCACCTCTTCCAACGTCATGGTGCCGTAAAGCTGCAGTGCGGTAAGCCACGCATCGGGTGCCGCCGGCACGACCGCGCGGCGGACATCCAGGGGCAGCTCGCCCTCGCAGTTGTTCATGAAGAAATCGATGGTCGCCGCCTTCGGCCAGCGGCCGAGCCCACTGATGGTGGTCACGGCGCGGCGGTCGGCGAGGTAGATCATGATCGGCGCGACACCGCCGAAGTTCGTGTTGTCGGCGAGCACCACATTGATCACGACACCGGAAGCAACGCCGGCATCGACCGCATTGCCGCCTTGCTCCAGCAACCGGTAGCCCGCCGCCGCCGATAGCGGATGCCCTGAACTGATGACATGGTGCGTACCCATGACGGGCGGTCGATGCGAACCATAGGTGGTTGTCATAGGTCGAAACCTCCGCATACATCGGATGACGGCTTGTGCCTTGCTTCGTTACGGCGTTTTCGGGGCAACTTTTGGCGATGCGTCGAAATCGAGCATGCGCAATCCCCGCCGTGACTGCAACAACGCACCTTGGGCGACCCGCTGCCCTGTCGCGTCTGACGTTGTTCGTATTCGTATAGCGCTGTGAAAGCCTTTCAAGGCATGCGGCGCACTTCTCAGTTGACGCCGTGCATACGACGAGGTCCAAGACGTCATGGTCTTGGCGCCGTCAAGGGGTTCAGGGCGATACGTCGTTGGCCATACGATCCTGGTTGGCGCGAGAGGGACGCTCGACGGCACTTGACGTCGCGCGTCGTCGCTTTTTGCAAGCGACGATAGGGCCGTCTGTCTCTTCAAAGGCCATGATGCGGGAGGGCTGTCATGAAGGCTGTTGCGTTTATCGGGCTCGGTGTCATGGGCCTCCCCATGGCGAAGAACCTCGTTGCCAGGGGGGTCGATGTCTTGGGCTGCGATATCGCGGCTCCGTCGCGCGACGCCCTGGCGGCGGCTGGCGGACGGGCCACAGCGCCGGAGGACCTGTCGCTCGAAGACTGCGACGCGGTGATCACGATGTTGCCCGAAGGTGCTCATGTTCGTGAGGTCTATGAGAACCTCGTGTTCCCCCAGGCAACGCCGAACATGGTTCTGATCGATTGTTCGACCATCGATGTCGAGGCGACGCGCGCTCTGGCCGCAGAGGCCGCGGCCAAAGGACTGGCGATGATCGACGCACCGGTTTCCGGCGGTCATGCCGCGGCTGGGTCGGGGCAACTGAGTTTCATGATCGGCGGCGATGAAGACGCGGTGGTGCGCGCGCGTCCGTTTCTGGAAGAGATGGGCGCGAAGCTTCAGCACTTCGGCGAAAGCGGCACGGGCCAGGCGGCCAAGGCGTGCCACAACATGATCTGCGGCATCACCGCCATGGCGGTCTGCGAAGGTTATGCGCTGAGCCAGGCGCTCGGTTTGGACGCCAAGCAGTTCCACACCCTGTGCAAGGGTGCGGCGGCGCAGAGCTGGACGCTGGAGAACCGCTGCCCGATCCCAGGCGTCGCGGCGGATGTACCGTCCAGCAACGGCTATCAGCCGGGGTTCGCCGCCCGGCTGATGGCAAAGGATCTGCGCCTGGCGCAGACGGCGGCGAGGGCGGCCGGGCTGGAGACGCCGTTCGGTGCGAAAGCGGCAGAGCGGTTCACCGACTTTGCGGCGGGCGATGACGGCGACCTCGACTTCTCGGCATACTATCGAACCTTACGACCGGAGACCTAGATGGCAGAGAACATCGCTGACGCCGCGTCAGCCGGCACCTTGTTGGAACCACGGCTGCCGGTCGACGGCGTCGCCGGCTGTTTCATCGACGGGCGATGGCATTGGCCCGAAAGCGGTGACAAACTCATCGTCGAGAACCCGTCGCGGCGTGTGCCCTTGGCCGAGATCGGCCGCGGCACGGCACGCGAGGTCGGTCTGGCGGTCGACGCAGCGACGGCGGCCTTCCCGGCATGGCGTGCGCTGGCCGCAAGCGAGCGCGGGCGCATGCTGAGCGAGCTCGGCGATCGGTTGATCGCCGATGCGGAGGAGGTCGCGCGGCTTCTGGCGGCCGAGACCGGCAACGCCATCAAGACCCAGTCGCGCGGCGAGGTGATGGGGGCGGCCGGCGTGCTCAAGTACTATGGCGGTGTCAGCGTCGAGCAGAAGGGCGAGACACTGCCGCTGGGTCCCGGCATCTTCAGCTATTCGACACGCGAGCCTCACGGTGTTGTCGGCTCGATCATTCCCTGGAACTCGCCGCTGCAGCTGGGCGCGGTCAAGATTTCGATGGCGCTCGCCACCGGCAACACGCTGGTACTGAAGCCGGCGGAAGACGCGCCGCTCGCGGTCCTGCGTCTGGTCGAGATGGCCGCGGACATCTTCCCGCCCGGCGTCTTCAATGTGGTGACCGGTCTGGGCGAGGAGGCCGGCGCGGCGCTGGCCCGCCATCCCGATGTCGCCAAGGTCTCGTTCACCGGCTCGTCGGAGGTCGGCAAGCTGGTTGCCCACGCCGCCGCCGACCGCATCGCCAACGTGACGCTTGAACTGGGCGGCAAAAGCCCGTGCATCGTCTTTCCCGACGCGGCCGCCGAACCGCATCTCGATCAGACTGTGACCGGCATCTGCAACGCCATGCGTTTCGCCCGGCAGGGACAGTCGTGCACGGCGGGATCCAGGCTGTTCGTCCACCGCTCGGTGTGGGACACGATCATGCCTCGGGTCGCGGAGAAGGCCGCCGCGATGGTCGTCGGCGACGCGCTCGACCCGGATGTCGATATCGGCGCGGTGATCAACGGCGAACGTTATGGCGCCATTCGCGCCTATGTGGCGGAAGCCGAAGCGGAAGGCGCGACGTTCCTGACCGGCGCGACACCGCCCGACGATCCGCCGGGCTATCAGCCGATCCCGACCGTGCTCGCCGGGCTCGATAACACCTGGCGCGTCGCGCGCGAGGAAGTCTTCGGCCCGGTGCTGGTTGCCATTCCCTGGGACGACGAAGACGAAGTTGTCACCATGGCGAATGACACCCACTACGGGCTCGCCGCGTTTCTCTTCACCCGCGATGCCGCGACGATCATCCGCATGACGCGGGCCATCGATGCCGGCTGGGTGCAGGTTAATCAGGGCGGCGGGCAGATCCCCGGCATGTCCTATGGCGGCACGAAACAGTCGGGCATCGGCAGCGAGTATTCGATCGAAGGCGCGCTGGAGGCCTATACGTTCCGCAAGTGCGTGACAATCGCGGTCGATCCCTGATGACCGCCGACCGCTTCGGCAATCCGATCGATCCGGGAGTCGGCTACGCCCGCGGCACGCTGATCGGCTCCAGCGCTGATGAGGTCAGACGATTGCGCCACGCCCAGACGGTCGCGGGTGCGCGCGTGACCGAGCGAGGCCCCGACAGCATTGCGATCTTCACCGGCAACTCCCGCTATTTTCCGCTCGATGGCGACGACATCGTGACGCTGTGCGAAGAGTGGGTCGGGCCGGGTCTCTTCAAGGACCGTTTGCGTGACGTGGCCGTAGACCACCTGGGTGGCGGGGATCACGACGATGCCGCGGTGTTCAATCGGACAAGCGCCGGTATCGTCGCCACGGTTCTCGCGCTGTCGAACGGGCGGCCCGTCGTCTCGGTCGTGCCGGACGGCGACCGTTCCCACGCGTCGGTCGTGCGCGGCTGCCGTTTGGCGGGTGTGCCGCTGGTCGAAGTCGAGGGATCGTCAGACAGCGCGGTATCGATTGCCGAACATCGCCCGCACCTCGTGGTCGTCACCACCGTGACCAGCACGCTCAGCCGTTTGGAGGATATGACGACCCAAACCGCAGTGGTGGCGGCCAAGGCAGGCGGCGCTGTCACCTTGCTGGACGAGGCCTATGGCGCCCGGCTGCGTACGGTCCTGCACGATGGTGCGCCCAGCCTTTCCCTGTGTGCTGATCTCTCCATCACCAATGCCGACAAGGCCGGGCTCTCCGGACCACGGGCCGGTATCATGGCCGGCGCGCCCGATGCGCTGATACCAGTCGTTGCACAGGCGGCAGAACTCGGCATGGAGGCCCGCGCACCGATCGCGGCGGGCGCCATGCGTTCGCTTGAAGCGTTCGCCCCGGACATGCTGCGTGAGGAAGCGCGCGACGGGCGCGCCATCGCCGATGTCTTGGCCGGTTTGTTCGGTAACGCCATCGTCCACCGTTCCGATCTCGGCCCCATGATTCACGAAGAGGACGTCCATCAGCTTGTGCTCGATCGTTCGGGCATCAATCGCACCGACATTGTGCCGGCCGAGACGTCGGCGGCGATCGGCATGTTGTTGCTGCGCAGTCATGGCGTGTTGAGCACAAACACCCACGGCCAGCCCGGCGGCCGCGTGTCGTTGAGGCTGAAGCCGACGCCCGGCGCTGTGGTGCGGGTTGGCGGTGCCGCTGTTTTGGGGGACGCCCTCAACGCAACGATTGACGAGGTTGCCGAGAACCTGACGGATAAACGATGGTTGGCGACTCTTCTGTTTGGGAGCGACGCATGACGATGTCCGACGACGACCTGGCGCGTCTCGACGACCGGCTTGACCGCCTCGTTAATCTCGACATCGGCAATCGCGGTGTTGAACACCTCTACGAGGCAGCGCGAGACCGCGAAGGCCGGCCGCTCGTCGGCGCTGCCGCCGAACGTCTGCTCGCGGTGCCCGAAGGCGGTACCGTCGTCCTGACCACCGGTTCGGTCTCGCGCGCGTGGATCACGCCCGAGATCGGCGAAAACGACGGGCCGTCCGGCGCCGCCGCGATCGCGCGCGCGCTTGTGCTGGCGCGTAACGTCACGTGTGTTGTCCTGGCTGAAGAGGCGTTGCTGCAGCCCATCGGCGCCGTCATGACCACGGCGGGGTTGACCTGTACTGACATCGAAACGGCGCGCGCCGCGAGCGCCGACTGCAGCCTGGCGACCGTGGTCATGCAGGCCTATCCCACCGACGATGCGGCGGGCGCGGCGGTGGCGAACACCATGCTCGATGATCTCAAACCGGACCTGCTGTTTTCGACCGAACGTGTGGGCCGTAACGAGAAGGGCATCTATCACAACATGGGCGGCCGGGATTACGGCATGGGCCGTGCGCGTGTCGATCTGCTGTTCGACGAAGCGATTGCGCGTGGCCTTCCGGTTGTCGCCGTCGGCGATGGCGGCAACGAGATCGGCATGGCCAGAGTACGTGACGCGGTCATCGCCCACGTGCCCTTCGGCGACACGTGCACGTGCGGCTGTGGCGGCGGTATCGTCGCGGTGACGGGCGCCGACGTTCTGGTCACCGCGGCCTGCTCGAACTGGGGTTGCACGGCCATCGCTGCGGCCATGGCGGCACGTGCCGGCGATGCGCGCCTGCTGCATACGCCCGAGGCGGAGGGGCGCCTTTTGGATTGCATGGTGGCCAACGGTCTCATCAATTCGACCCATGGCATCGTCGACGACAACGTCGACGGCATCGCGCGCGCCAGCCACGTCGCCATTGCCGAACTCTGCCGGTCGATTGTCGCGCGCGTGCTCTAAGTGTTTGCGTCAGCGTGGATGAATTGTTCCTTCGATAACCCGCGACTTTTGGAATTGTGGCTTGCCGCGGACCCCACCTATCGTCGTTGAACGATGGTGGACAGGATCGGTTGAAGCGCGTGACGCAAAGGCGGCGGCGACAAACTGCCGAGACGGAAAAGGCGACACCGGCGGTGATACCGGTCGGTGGTCGTTTCAAGCCGCTCGGTTCGGACGAAACGAAGGCGATCATCGATGCGGCGTTCGACATCGTCGGGACGATCGGCTTTGCCGACTGCGCGCCGCACCTGATTGAGCGGGCCGTCAGCAGAGGCGCCCGTCTGCGGTCTGACGGACGCCTGACATTCCCACGCAATGTGGTCGACGATGCGCTCGGTCGCGCCGCGGAAACGGTTGCGCTGCCGGGTTTCGTCGCCGACGCCGGTCTTCAAATCGGTGGCGGCTGTGTCCACATCGGAACCGGTGGCGCGGCGGTCGAGATTCTGGACGCCGATTCCCTGGTGTTTCGCGACGCCCGCCTCGACGACCTCTACCGCCTGATGCGGATCGTCGGTGTCAGCGACAACATCCACTATGGCGTCAGGCCGGTTGTCGCCCGGGATATGCCGACACCTCTGGAGCTCGACATCAACACCGCCTTTGCCTGTCTGAAGGCAACGTCGAAACCGATCGGTGTGAGTTTTGACTCAGCGGAACACATGGCGCCGGTGACAAAGCTGTTCGACATGGCGCTGGGCACCGAAGACGGGTTCCGCGCGCGGCCGTTCTGTTTTGCCGTGATCGTCCATGTCGTGCCGCCTCTGCGTTTCGCGGCCGAGGGCCTTGCCATCATGGAAGCGGCGATCGCTGCCGGCATGCCGCTGCAGATCTGTACCGCGGCGCAGGCCGGCGCGACGAGCCCGGTGACGTTGGCTGGCGCCCTGGCGCAAGGTCTTGCCGAGTGCCTGGGCGGGCTCATGATGGTCGATCTGATCAAGCCGGGGTTCCCCTGCATTTTCGCCTTCATGCCGTTTATCTCCGACCTCCGGACCGGCGCCATGACCGGCGGCAGCGGTGAGGCGGCGGTCGCCAACGCGGCGGCGGCGCAATTGATGCTGTCACTGGGCTTGCCGTCGACGGTCTCGGCCGGCATGACCGACGCCAAGCTCGCCGATGCCCAGGCCGGTTACGAGAAAGGCTACACGGTGGCGCTTGCCGCCCAGGCCGGCGCCGACATGATCAACCTGTCGGTCGGCATGCTTGGCTCGATCATGGCGGCGTCGCCGGAGGCCCTGGTCATCGACAACGACATGTGCGGCGCAATCCTGCGTTCGGTGCGCGGTATCGAGCTCACCGACGGCGCGATCGATCTGGACCTGATCGAACGCGTGGTAACCGGGCCCGGCCACTATCTGGGAGAGGCCCAGACGCTCGCGCTGATGAAATCGGAATACACCTATCCCGAACTTGGCGACCGCCAAAGCATCGCCGACTGGACGGAGGGCGGCGCCAAATCGATCTGGCAACGCGCGAAGGAGCGCGTCACCGAGATCGACAAGGCCGATCCGCCAAACCATCTGCCGTCCGACCGCGAGGCGCGGATCAGGGCGGCGTTTCCGATTCACTTGCGGGCGATCTAGATCATGAAGTCCCACGCCCATGTGGTTGTCATCGGCGGCGGCGCGGTCGGCACGGCGATCCTCTACCATCTGGCGCTTGCCGGTATCACCGACACGCTGCTTCTGGAAAAGGACGAACTGACGGCGGGTTCGACCTGGCACGCCGCCGGCAACATCCCGACCTACGCCAACTCGTGGCTTGGCATGCGCGCGGGCAACTACGCGTGGCGGCTCTACAATGATCTGAGCGACACCGTCGACAGCCCGATCACCTATCGTCACACCGGCGCGTTCTGGCCGGCGCACACGCCCGAACGCATGGCGCTGTTCCACCACCTGACCGGCGTTTCGCGGAGCGCCGGGTTCGATCTTCGCATGCTGTCGCCGGCCGAGATGGAGGCGATGCATCCCCATTGGCGGGCCGACGACACGATCCTGGGCGGCATCTTCGACCCCTATGAAGGCGATATCGACCCCAGCCAACTCACCCAGGCGCTCGCCAAAGGCGCGCGCGATCTGGGCGCAGAGGTTGCGCGCTTTACGCCGGTCACCGGGCTCCAGCAGCGGGCATCCGGCGAATGGGAGGTCGCAACCGAGAAGGGAAATGTCACCGCCGGTATCGTGATCAACGCGGCGGGTTTCTATGGCGC
Organism: Alphaproteobacteria bacterium; assembly: GCA_028277285.1. Lineage (GTDB taxonomy): Bacteria > Pseudomonadota > Alphaproteobacteria > SP197 > SP197 > JANQGO01. Next base: position 26,370 of record JANQGO010000221.1, read on the forward strand.
CGGAGTCGCCGCGATGGCGGGTCAGCATCTGCCCGTGGCGACGCTGGAGCACCAATACCTCGTCACCGATCCGCTGGACGCGCTGAAGGAGAACAAGGAGCTCTTTCCGCTGGTCCGCGACCCCGACATCCGTTTCTACCTGCGGCGCGAAGGCAACGGCTTTCTGTTCGGCTCCTACGGCCATGCGGGACGGCCTGCCTGGCCCGATGGACCGCCGGGCGACTTCGCCCACCAGCTGTTTCCCGATAGCGTCGACGACATCCTGGAGGTCCTTGAAGACACCCTCGTCCACGTGCCGATCCTGGGCGAGGCGGGCGCGCAGCGCTTCGTCAACGGACCGATCGCTTACGCGCCGGATGCCCTGCCGCTGGTTGGCCCGGCGGCCGGCCTCACGAACTTTTATCATGCGACCGGTGTCCAGATCGGCATCACCCATTCAGCGTCGATCGGCAAGGCGATGGCCGAATGGATCACCGAAGGCGAGACGGAATGGGATCTGGCCGCCTGGGACCCCAGACGGTTTGATGACTGGGCAAGCCGGGGCTACGCATCCCGGCGTGCCTCAGAACTCTATGAGCTGCAATACGCCATTCCCTATCCCCACCGTATCCTGCAGTCGGCACGCCCGGTTCAGGTGACGCCGCTTTACGACACGCTGGTGAAACGCGGCGCGGTGATGGGCCAAATCGCCGGCTGGGAGCGTGCCTTCTGGTTCGAGCGCGACGGCGCAACCGACACCGGCGCGTTGAGCTTCGGCGACGAACCCTGGCACGCCGCCGTGCGCGCGGAGTGCGAGACCGTCCGTGATGCGGTTGGTGTCATGGATCACGGCGGGTTCACCAAATACACGGTCGAAGGCCCGGGCGCCGAAGCCTATCTGTCGCATATCGTCTGCGGCGGTGTGCCAAAGCCGGGCCGTGTCCGGCTGAATTACATGCTGACGCCCAAAGGCCGTATCTGGTCGGAGGCGACGATCGCGCGCCTAGCCGACGACCGGTTTCTCCTGTGCGGCCCGACACTCGCCGACCTCAGGGACTTCGACTGGCTGGCGCAACATCTGCCAAGCGACGGCAGCGTAACGTTGTGCCATGGCGCCGACCACGACGCGGCGCTGATGGTCATGGGCCCGAAGTCACGCGAACTGCTGGCGACACTGACCAACGCCGACCTCAACGCCGACGCGGCGCCCTGGATGAGCGTTGCGGAGATCGAGCTGGCCGGTATCCCCGTCACCGCCATGCGGGTCTCCTATGTCGGCGAGCTCGGCTGGGAACTGCACCTTTCCTCTTCCGACTTGGCGAAGCTGTACGATGCCATCAACGACGTGGGCGCCACCCATGGCCTCTGCGACTTCGGCTCCTATGCCCTGAACGCCATGCGCATCGAAAAGGGTTATCACGGCTGGGGTGCTGACTTCGGCATCGAGTACACCTTGTTCGATGCCGGGCTCGCGCGCTTCGCCAACCTCAAGAAAGGCGACTTCATCGGACGCGATGCCGTAGTCGTGCAATCACAAACCTCGCCTGACTGGAGCTTTGTTGGGTTGGAGATTGCCGACCCGGGTCCGGACGCGCTCGCCAGCGACCCCATTGTCAAGGACGGCACCTGGATCGGCTATGTGACGTCCTGCGGTATGGGCTTTCGCACCGGCAAGCTTCTCGCGCTCGGATACGTGCGTTCGGGCAGCCTAGTCCTGGGCGACCGCTGCGTGGTGTCGATCTTCGGGGAAGAGCGGTCGGCTATCTGCCATTCGCCTCACGTCTACGATCCCGAGAACCAGCGGCTCCGCGCCTAGAGACGGGGTCGTTAGAATCCGCCTTCCGCTGTCGCGCACCAATCGACGAGGTGTTGTGCTGTCGCGACGACCGGCCCGTCATCCGGCTCGTCGCCGCGCGCCATCGCCTGCCAAGGAATCATGATGCCGTCGGCACCGACTTGCATGGCGGCGATGCGGCCACTCACGACATGGGGCCGCATGGCCCAGCCGGCGAGCACGCTGGTCCCCTGGCCGGCCGCCACCAGTTCGACGATGGCCTCTGGCAGTTCGACAGTGGCGCCCCATCGCGGATAATAACCTTCGGCGCGGAACAGGCGCGCAAACTCGCGGTCGGGTTCCGGCACCTTGGTATAGGTAATGAACGTCTCGCCTTCGATGTCGGGTCCGCCGATGAAAGCCTTGCCGGCGAGCCGGTGGTCCGGCGGCGTGATGAACAGCAGGGGATCGTCGAACAACGGCCAGCGACGCGCCTCGCGCATCGATGTCTCGCCCGACATGACGACGAGATCAACCTGGCGATTGGAGAGCGCCTGCAGCGGGTCACGCCCGGCCGCGGCCATGACCTGAATGTCGATGCCGCTGGTCTTATCGTGGAAGTAGGTCAGGAAACCCGGCAGCCAGTGATAGGAGCTATAGGCCTCGACGGCGATGCGGACGATGTGGTCCATGCCGTTGTTCATGCGCCGCACATCGGCCTCGACACGCTCCATCTCGACCAGCCACCGGTCGCTGGCGTCGGCCAGATACTCCGCCGCGGCGGTCATGCGAAGCCGTTTGTGCAGACGTTCGAACAGGCGCACGCCAAGCCTGCGTTCCGCCTCCTTGATGCGGTGCGAGAGGGCGGACGGCGTCAGACCCAACTCGTCGGCCGCATCGGTCACGCGGCCGGTCCGGCCAATGGCGCGGATCATCTGGAGGTGGCGCAGGTCGAGGAGCGGTTCGGGCATCGCTTTGACTGAAAACAATTCACCGAAACAGCCTAATCTTGTTATTGTCAGTCAGTCAAACATCCCGAAAACTGCGGTCTTGACCGTCGTTGGGAGCTAGGATCCGTGGCCACACCACAATCACTTGTTGTCAACCCTGCCGATCAGGATGCCGCCATGGCGGATGTTGAAAATTCAGACGTCGAACGAGCCCTGATCGAGAGGGCCGCGCGGGTTCTGCCCGCCGGCGGGTTCGGCAACTTCGATCCGTCCATCGTCGTCCGCGAGGGGCGTGGCGGGCGCGTCTGGGACGAGAGCGGCAACGAGTATGTCGACTTTCTTCTCGGCTCCGGCCCGATGCTGGTTGGCCACGGCCACCCCGAGGTCATCGAGGCGGTCGAGGAACAGTTGCAGCGCGGCGTCACGTTCTTCACCTCCAATGCCGCGGGTATCGAACTGGCCGAAGCCATCTGCGACGCCGTGCCTTGCGCCGAGCAGCTGCGTTATGTCAGCACGGGGTCGGAAGCCGACATGTACGCCATGCGGCTTGCCCGCGCGCATACCGGCCGCGACAAGATCCTGAAGTTCGAGGGCGGCTATCACGGGATGTCGGGCGAGGCCCTGATGAGCCTGGCGCCGCAACGTCTGGAAAACTTCCCGCAGGCTGTGCCGGACTCCGCCGGCATTCCCGAGACCGTGCGCGACAGCGTGATCGTTGCGCCGTTCAACGACGCGGGATTTGCGCGTCAGCTCATCGAAGAGTTCGCCGACCAGATCGCGGGCATCATCGTCGAACCGTTGCAGCGCCTTATCCCGCCGGCGCCGGGCTTCCTTGAAACACTGCGAGAAGAGGCGACCAAACACGGTATCGTCCTGATCTTCGATGAGGTGGTGACGGGCTTTCGCCTGGCCTATGGCGGCGGACAGGAGCTCTACGGCGTCACGCCGGACATCTGTACGCTGGGGAAGGTCATCGGCGGCGGTTTCCCGATGGCCGCCATCGCCGGGCGTGCCGCGTTCATGGCGCACTTCGATAAGGCGAAGGTCGGCGCCGACGGCTTCACCTTCCAGGTCGGCACGCTCAGTGGTAATCCCGTGGCTGCGGTGGCCGGGCTCAAGACGCTTGAGATCCTGCGCCGCCCCGGAAGCTACGAGCGGATGCGCGAGACCGGCAGAACGATCATGACCGCACTTCACGAGAACCTGACGCGTGTTGGCGTGCCGCACCGGATCGTCGGTGATCCCGTTCTCTTCGATGTCGTTTTCACGGAGCGGCCGGTCAACGACTATCGCGATGTGCTTGCCGGCGACGTCGCTGCTTTGCGGTCATTCAACGCGGTCTTGCGTGACCACGGCATTTTGAAGTCCGATGGCAAGTTCTATATCTCGCTCGCCCATGACGCGGACGATGTCGCGCACACGGTGCGGGCAATAGCCGCTGCCGCGGACCAACTCGGGGAGAAGACATGAGCACGTTCGAGCCCTTTCGTGGTGTCATCGCGCCCAATCTGACGCCGTTTAACGACGACCTCAGCGTCGCTCTCGACCTCTACGTCGCCCACGGCAAGGCGCTCCTGGACGGGCCCTGCGTTGCGTTGGCGCCGTTCGGCACGACGGGCGAAGCGCTCTCGGTCGCGTCGGACGAACGCATCGCCGCGATCAAGGCGCTGATCGATGCCGGCGCCGACCCGAAGCGTCTGGTGCCGGGAACCGGGCTCACCAACCTGCCGGAGACCGTGCGCCTGTCGCAGGCCTGCCTGGACATGGGATGCGCGGCCGTCATGACGCTGCCGCCGTTCTACTTCAAAGGTGTCTCTGACGATGGCCTTTACACGTACTTCGCGGAGCTGATCGCGCGCATCGATCGCGCGGCGTGCCGCATCTTCCTCTATCACATTCCCCAGGTCGCCGGCGTCGGCATTCCGCCCGCGGTCGCCGCACGGTTGCGCCGCGATTTCCCGAACGAGATCGTCGGCATCAAGGACAGTTCCGGTGACTGGGAAAACACCAAGGCGCTGCTCGATATCGACGGGCTGATCGTCTATCCCGGTTCCGAACTCCCGCTCTTCGAGGCGATGGCGTTGGGCGCGCCGGGTTGTATCTCGGCGACGGCCAATTTGAACGGCGAGGCCATTGCCGAGGTGATCGACCTCATCGCAGGCGGCGACTTGGAAGCCGCCAAGTCGACGTTCGAGCGTGTTCGTGAAGTCCGGCTGACGTTCCAGCACTACGCGCCCATACCCGCGCAAAAACGCCTTTTGGCGATGACCACCAAGGACAGCCGCTGGGCCAATGTGCGGCCGCCGCTCGAGGCGATGGACATCGCGGCCGGTGAAGCGTTGGCGCGCGACCTGGGTCCGGCGTTTGTGGGTGAGGCGGCATAAGACGTTCAGCGACTCGTGCTCTATGGACCTGCATGGCCTGTTGGAGGCAGAGACGTTCCGCCGAGGGTTATCCGGATCGGGGGATCAGACGTCACCTGAGAAAGAACTCGACGGGCACGAGCAGTTTGATGCGGTTGCCTTCGACCTGCGGCGGTGGTGGCGGAAGCGGTTCGGCGCGGCGGACAAGCGCGAGAACCTCGTCGTCCAGGGGCTGATGGCCGGAGCTTTCCTGGATCCGGAAAGCGTGGACTTCGCCCGCCCGGCCCATCTCGAGATAGAGCAGCACCGTGCCTTCCTGGTTGCGGCTTTGTGCCTCGCGCGGATAGGTCTTGTGTCTCTCAAGCCAGGCCAGGAGATAGGCCATGTAATCGGCGGCGCTGCCTTCGAAGCCGCCGCCGGAGGCATCGTCGGCGTTGCCGGCTTCGGGACTGTCCTGTGAGCCCGCCTGGCCGTCTGCGCCGGCAACCGATGGCATGTCCGCGGAAACTGACGGTTCGGTGTCATGCCCGGTCTCGACCGGTGCGGGCGCGCTGACTTGGGATGTCGGTGTCGGCTCGGCCAAGGACGCCACGGTGGTGGGCGGCTCGACCGGGATTGGCGGAACCGGCGCGGCCTCGGCGACGTCGACGGGCTGAACGGCCGATATCGTGTCTGCCGCTTCCACGGTCGCGTCGGTCGCGACGACAGCACGCGTGTCGACCGGTTCCGCGACGTCCGTCGCGGTGTCGGCCGCCACGATCGCTTCCGGTTCGACGGGTTCGGCGATGTCGATAACCTCCTCGGCGGACAGCGTCTCGGCACTCGTTTCAACACGTTCGACGACCCTGGCTTCCGGAATCTCCGTGTCCTGGGCCTCGGCGAGCGGTGGTGCCGGCGTGGCGACGCTTCCCGGCGCGCCGCCGCTCGGGCCGAGTGAGACCTCGATGCCGCCGGCGCCGGTGGCTACGGCGCCGGGCCGCGCCGGTTGCCAGAACATGGCGGCGGCGACACCGGCATGGACCAGGACCGCGAGCGTGACGGCGATCAGAAGTTGCCGGGCGGTCACATGCATCAAAGCGGCTCCGGAACGGTGAGGAGTTTCAGTTTCTCGACGCCGGCATCGCGAAGAAGCTCCATCACCGCGACGATCGATGTGGCGTCTGCCCGGCCGTCCGCCTTGAGGCGCACGACGAGGTCGTTGCCGACTTGCCTAACCCGCTCGCTGATCTCGGCAACAAGCACGGCCTGCGTCACGACCTCGCCGTCGAACGCGAGATGACCGGAGGCGTCGACGAGAACCAGGGCCTCGGTCCTGACGTCGGACCCGTCGCTGGCCGAGCGGGCGGGTTCGATGTCGAACGGATCCGTCACGGTCAGGCGTCCGGCGATCATGAAGAAGATCAGCAGCAGGAACACGATGTTGATGAGCGGCAGAATGCGTTCGTCGCCCATTGCCTTGGATGATGTGCGCCTGAACTGCATCGGCTTAACGCTCGCCGTCTCGTATGAACGAGAGATCGCGCGCGCCAATCTCGGCGAGGTGATCAAGCAGCGATACAGCTTCCTGAAGCGCGACGCCCTTGGCCGGTTTGATCAGGATCCGCTGGCCGGGATCATCGGCGAGTCGTTTGACGACGGCTTGTTTGAGGTCGTGCAGCGTCACGGTCTGGCCCGACAGACGAAGGCCATCGGTTCGAATCTCGACCAGCAGAGACCCTTCCATGGCCGCGTTCGCGCCAGGGCGGCCGGGCGGGTTGAGGTCGATCGCGCGCCACTCAAGCAGGGACGAGGCCAGCATGAAGAAGATGAGCAGAATGAACACGACGTCGATCAGAGGCGTCAGGCTGATCAGGGCCCGTCGCTTGCCGGGCTGTTGCGTATGTCTAGAGCATTTTCCGTTTTCACGGAATCGGTGCCGGCCCGCTCCCCCTCCTCCGGGGCAAAACGCCGAGAGGCGTTTTCGCCGAGGCCACCCCGAGGATGCTGCCATGGGTGGCCGGGTGGGGGAGCGGGCTGGTGATGCCGCTTGAACGGAAAATGCTCTAGTCGCCAGCGGCGAAGGCAGCCGCCCTGATCCGTCCGGGCACACGGTGCTCTCCATGGGCTTGGGTATCGGCGAACTCCGACAGGTCTTCCGTGAACACGCGGGTGACAATGCTGTCGAGGTCGAAGGCGACGCGATCGACGCGGCGTTCAAGCCAGTTGAGGATCATGACGACCGGGATCGCCACAGCCAGTCCGGCGGCCGTCGTCAGAAGCGCTTCCCAGATGCCGCCCGACAGGACCGCCGGATCGACTTGATTCCCCGCGGCGGCGAGGTTTTGGAACGCTTCGATCATGCCGAGAACCGTTCCGAAGAGACCAAGCAGCGGCGCGAGCGAGGCGATGACCTCCAGCGGCCGGAAGAAACCGCGCAGCGCCTCTAAGACATCGCCGCCATAACGCACGACTTCCTCGCGCACCTTGAACTCGTCGACGCCGCGTTGCTGACCCCGTATGGCGCGCGCCAACGTCTGGGCCACCGGATTGCGCGCGCCGCTCAGACGCGTCAGCGCCTCGTCGGCCCGGCCCGCCTGGTAAAGCGCGAGGGCGTCGAGCGCCGGTCTGCGGTGGCCCAAGCGGGCCCGGCGGAACTGCCAGAGCTTGGCGAAGACGATGCCAAGCGCGACCACGGACATGACGAGCAGGATGACGACGACCGGGCCGCCTGCCTGCACCATTTCCTGGACGCCGGCCAGAACCGGTTCGCCGACGGAACCCGCGGTTTTCTCGGTCGCCGACTCCATGCCATCGAACGGCGCGGTGGTCAGAGGCTCTAAGCTGTCTTCCGTTTCGTCCATATTCCGGCTTTCCCTGAGCGGGCCTTACTTGATGAAGTCCACGGAACCGAGCGATGTCGGCCAGACGACGTTCAGGCAGTCCTGGCGCGGCCCGTTGTTGTCCTGGCACGTGAGCACATCGTTCAACAGGACGCGGCCGACCTCGCCACAGGGTTGATCGGCGAAGTCGAAGACCTTGAGGCTTGTCTTCCCGGCCGTCAGCGGGGCCGTCTCGACCGCGAGCCGATTGGCGACGATGCCGTCGGTGTCGAGGAGAACAAGGTCCAGCTTCAAGCTATCGAACGCCGTGCCGGCGCCGTTGCGCAGCATCAGATACGCCCTGCAGGCGCTGCCGTTCGGTTCGAGCTTGTTGAGCTCGACCGTGACGGTCGGTTCAGCGGCGATGGCGGAAACACTGAGGGCGGCGAACGCAGCGGCTGCCGTAAGGGGTCGCAACATCATCGCTCTCAATTGCGGTTAAGAATTAGTCGCATTCGGAACCCTTTGTAACGGTGACCGGGAGCGGCCGCAACCGTTCGATAGCCACCAACGCTTGGCACGCCGGGACGTGAGCGTGTGTTGGGCGCTGAAAGCGCCATCGGCACGGATTGGGGTGCGTGCCAGACCAGAAGGCCAAGGCGGCATCTGATAATAGGAATGAGAATGAGTTGCATTTGCTTTCATGATGACGTAACGATGACCCCGCTTGGGTTTTGACGCGCCGCCAAGAAGAGCGCGAGGAGTTGTTCGATGCAGGACCGTAGCGGTTTGTCGCGGTCGCCTGACGGGGAGGTTGGCGGTGTCGATGCCGCCAAACCGGACGGCGTTCGCCGTGTCGACAGCACGCTCCTGTTCGGCGGCGCCAACGAACTCATCATCGAGCACGATGGCGATAGCTATCGGCTGCGTTGTACGGCGAAGGGAAAACTGATCCTGACGAAGTAGCCGCGTCGAGAATCCAACAACTATCCAAGCCAGCCACCGACTGCCCGCGAGGCTCAAGGCAGCCAGCCAGGATGCGCGCTTCAACGAAGCGAATAAGCACAGCGGGGAACTGGCATGACTTTTAGAAAGACGGGCTGCGCGTTTGCGACGGTCCTTATGGCGGTAACTTTTGCGTCGTTGGCCGTCGCCCAGACAGCCGACGACGCGATGGTGACACAGGAAGAGGGGGCCGACGCTGGCGGTGCATCGTTGCCTATTCTTCTCAATCCCATCTCGGTGACCGCAACGCGTAATCCGATCGAGGCGTTCGCGTATCCGGGCATGGTCTCGGTCATCGGTAGAGAGGAAATCGAGACGCTGCAGCCGTCGACGCCGGACGACATTCTGAAGTGGGTGCCGAGCGTTCAGTTCGTTGGCGGGCCGAGGCGGACCGGCGAAGTGCCGGTTATCCGGGGCTTCTCGGGGCCCGACACCGTCATCTTGATCGATGGCGCGCGCCAGAATTTCGGTTCGGGTCATGACGGGCGGTTCTTCATCGATCCCAGCCTGATCCAGCAGGTCGAAGTGCTGCGCGGTCCGGCCTCGGCGCTCTACGGCAGCGGCGGCACGGGCGGTGTGATCGAGTTCAGGACACTGGACGCCGCCGACTTCCTGTCGGCCGGCGAAACCTATGGCGGCACCGTCTCCGGCGGCTTTCAGACCGTCAACGACGAATGGGTCGGCACGTTGACCGCCTATACCGCGCCGACCGACCAGTTCGACATTCTTGGCTCCATCACCAAACGCGATTCCGGCAACATCAAGCTCGGCGACGGCAACACGCTGGCGAACACGGATGACGACATCATCGCCGGACTGGCGACCGGCGGTTTCAATCTTGCCGACCATCACCGCATCGAGGGGTCCTTCATCACCTTCCAGAACGATGCCCAAGAGCCCAATAACGGGCAGGGCGCGGGCGGCAGCTCCTCCGTCGACAAGGACATACGGTCGAGCACCTATCAGGTCAGCTACGACTACAGCAATCCGATGGACAGTCTGCTTGACTTGGACGTCGTCGCCTACTTTACCGAAACACAGGCCGACGAACTCAGGCTCGATGACCTGGGCATCGGTCCGACCGGCGAGCTTCTGAAACGCGATGTCGACACATACGGTTTTCGGGTCGACAACCGCACCAGTTTCGATACGTCAGAGGATGTCGCGAACCTCCTGACCTATGGTGTCGAGTTCTATCACGACAAGCAGTTCGGCGCGGCCGGTTCAGGGACCCGGGCCGGCGTGCCGAACGCCGAGGACTATTTCTACGGCGTGTTCCTGCAGTCGGAGACCACGATCACGGAACCCTTCGGCGCTCTTCCGGGCGAGCTGCTTATCGTACCGGGCCTTCGCTATGACGACTACGAGGTCACGAGTTCGCTTGCCGCCGACAACAGCGACAGCGAGTGGTCGCCGCGCCTGGGCGCGAGCTACTTGCCGAATGACTGGCTGATGGTGTTCGGCAGCTATTCGGAGGCGTTCCGCGCGCCGACTTTTGATGAACTCTTTTTGACGGGAACGCATTTCAACATCGTGATCCCCGGCTTCCCGACCATCACGAACGCCTTCATCCCCAATCCGGAGCTCAAACCGCAACGCACGCGCACTTGGGAGTTCGGCGGCGGCTTGACGTTCGACGATGTTCTTAAGGAAGACGACGGCATGTGGCTGAAAGGTTCCTACTATCGGACCAAGGCCAAGGATCTGATCAACCTCACGGTTAATCAGCCCGCCCCGTTCGTTGACTGCAACCCCTTCATCCCCGGCGCGTGTAACGGCACGTCGGAAGCCGACAATGTCGGCAACGCCAAGCTTTGGGGCACGGAGGTAGAAGGCGCCTATGAGAACGATCGCGTTCTCGTGTCCCTGGGGTTCTCGACGATCCGCGGTAAGGACGAGGACACCGGCGCCTATCTGGGAAACCTGCAGCCGGACACGTTCACCGTCATCACGGGCCTGAAGCTGCCGGAAGTCAACTCGATCGTCGGCTGGCGCATGCTCGCGGCCGACGGCTTCGACAAGGTCAACAACCCGGGCGAAGAGCGCGGCGGCTATGCGGTGCATGACTTCTATGCGGCTTGGCAGCCGGCTGACGGCCCGCTCCAGGGTTTCCGCGTCGACGTCGGCGTCGATAACGCGTTCGACAAGTCTTACAGCAGAGTCTTCACAGGATCGGTGGAGGCAGGGCGCAACTACAAGGCCCTCGTCAGCTACTCGATGACCTGGTGAGGCCGGCTTTGATGGGAAAGGAGTGAGTATGGAGAAAGCGAAGCAGTGGCCCGTATGTCCCGTGCCGTCGTGGCTCATGGCTGTTGCCGCCGTGTTGGCGGTCGCTGTCACGGTCTCGCTGACAGCCGGCAAGGTCTTGGCGGACCACGCGACGGAGACCGGCGGATCGCAAGCCGACCGCGTCGTCTCAATCGGCGGGTCCATCACGGAGATCGTCTACGCGCTTGGCGCAGGCGATGGCCTTGTCGCCGTCGACAGCACCAGCCTCTATCCGCAGTCGGCCCAGGATCTGCCCGATGTCGGCTATATGCGTCAGCTTGCCGCCGAGCCGATACTGGCGCTCGACCCGACGCTGCTGCTTGCCGTTGACGATGCGGGGCCGCCGGCAGTTCTCGATCAGCTGCGGGAGGCCGGCACGCCGCTTGTTGTTGTTCCTGATGACCCGACACCGGAGGGCGTCGCGGAGAAAGTGAGGATTGTCGCCGATGCCTTGGGCATGAACGGCGAGGGCGAGACGATGGCGGCGCAGTTGACGGCAGACTTCGCGACCCTGCGCGACTGGATCGCGGCCACGGAGACGAAACCCAAGGTCCTCTTCCTCCTGTCGGTCGGCAATGGCGCACCCCTTGCGGCCGGCCGCGACACGTCGGCCGCGGGGATCATCGAGCTTGCCGGTGGCGCAAACGCCGTCGACGGTTTCGACGGTTATCAGCCTTTGTCTCCCGAAGCCACCGTGACGGCCGCGCCGGACGTCGTGCTGGTGACGGGTCGCACGTTCGATCTGTTGGGCGGTCAGGAAGCGATTCTGTCGCGCCCCGAAATTGCCGCCACGCCGGCCGGTCGCAACGGCGATCTCGTGGTGATGGATGGCCTGCTGCTGTTGGGTTTTGGGCCGCGAACACCCGAAGCGGCACGCGCGCTTGCCTCAGCGCTTCACCCCGACCTGCAAGAGTGACGACGGGGCAGACCGATACGGCCGGGATGCGCGTCGCCCGCGATCCCGTCGCCGCAAGCACGAGACGGCGAAGGCGCGTCGGCGCCTTTCTTGCTCTGTTGGCCGCGATGCTGTTGCTCACCATCGTCGTCGCTGCCGGCTATGGCGCGGTGGAGATCGCGCCGGAACGGGTGATCGCGATCCTGGCTGGGTGGGTGGGCCTCACCACGGCGGGCCAAACCGGCGACACCGACGGCATTGTGCTGCTTGCGATCCGCTTGCCGCGCGTCTGCCTCGCGTTGCTGGCCGGCGCGGCGCTCGCTGTTGCCGGTGCGGCGCTCCAGGGTTTGTTCCGCAATCCTCTGGCTGATCCCGGCCTGATCGGCGTGTCGAGCGGCGCGGCGGTTGCGGCCGCGACGGCCATCGTATTGGGCGGGTCGGCGGCTGCCTTCCTTCCCGCCGGCGCCTTGGCCTATCTCATACCCGTCGCCGCGTTTGCCGGTGGCCTGATCACCACGTTTCTGGTCTACCGGATCGCATCGCGCGACGGCCGAACCGAGGTCGCAACGCTTTTGCTTGCCGGCATTGCGCTTAACGCAATCGCCAGTGCCGGGATCGGTCTTTTGATTTTCCTGAGCGATGATCAGCAGTTGCGAGATCTGAACTTCTGGCTGCTGGGAAGCTTGGGCGGCGTGACCTGGGAACGCCTGTTGCCGGCGGCCCCGCTTATGCTGGTGTCGACTGTTCTGCTGGCAATTCTGTGGCGTCACCTCAATGCGTTCTTGCTCGGCGAGACCGAAGCGCTGCATCTCGGTTTCGACGTCGAGCGCATGAAACGTTGGATCGTCGTGCTGGCCGCGCTCGCCGCCGGCTCGTCGGTCGCCTTGACCGGCATCATCGGTTTTGTCGGCCTGGTCGTGCCGCATCTGGTCCGCCTGGTAATCGGTCCCGATCATCGTGGCCTGCTGCCGGCGTCCGTGTTGCTTGGCGCGATCTTGCTGCTGGCGGCCGACCTTCTGGCGCGCACGATTGTTCTGCCGGCGGAGTTGCCGATCGGCATTCTGACAAGCTGCATCGGCGGCCCGTTCTTCTTGTGGCTTCTGGTGCGCCGGCGCGGCATGGGCATGTGGTGATGCTGCGGGCATCGGGAATCAAGGTCTCGATCGGACGCGCGACCATCCTGCGCGGTGTCTCGCTGGACGTGCGGCCCGGCGAAGTTGTTGCGGTCATCGGCCCGAACGGCGCCGGCAAGTCGACATTGCTACACGTGCTCTCGGGCGCGCGCGCGCCCGATGACGGCGTGGCGTCGCTGGACGGCCTTCCCCTGGAGCGGTGGCGGCCGCATGATCTCGCCCTACGCCGCGCGGTCTTGCCGCAGACGCCTCTCTTGACCTTCCCCTTCCGCGTCTTCGACGTTGTTCTGTTGGGCCGCAGTTGCCATGCCGGGCGTTCCAGTCAGCACGATGACATTGAGATTGCCGAGTCGGCCCTGAAGCAGGTCGACATGGTGCACTTGGCGGAACGGATCTACCCGACCCTATCGGGCGGCGAACGCCAGCGCGTGCAGCTGGCCCGCGTCCTCGCGCAGGTCTGGCGGCAGAGCGGGGCCAACGGTGAGGCCGGCGATACCCGCTACATTCTGCTCGACGAGCCGACGAACAATCTGGATATCGGGCATCAGCAGACGATCATGGAAACCGCGCGGCGTTTCGCGGCGGATGGATTCGGCGTGCTCGCCATCCTCCATGACCCCAACCTCGCGGCGATCCATGCCGACAGGATCTGTGTGCTGAGCAATGGGGCGTTGGTCGCGGATGGCCCGCCTTCGGCGGTCATGACCCAGGATCTGTTGCAGTCGATCTTTAATCTGCCGGTGGCCGTGCTGCACCATCCAGAGAACGGTCGGCCGATCTTTTTTCCGCTATCGTCAACGCATCACGAGGGAGAAGCGTATGTTTTTCGCCATGAACCGGTTCCAGGTGCGCCTGGGCCATGAGGAAGAGTTTGAGGAGGTCTGGAAGAGCCGTGATTCGCGTCTGAAGGACGTGCCGGGTTTTGTCGAGTTCAACCTGCTGCGCGGTCCGTCCAACGACACCTATACGTTGTTCGCATCACACACGCTTTGGGCATCGCGCGCCGACTTCGAGGCGTGGACCAAGTCGCAGGCCTTCCGGGACGCCCATCGTTCGGCCGGCGAGCACCGTCACATGTATCTGGACGGCCCCCACTTCGAAGGCTTCGACAGCGTGCACCACATCAAGTGATACAGGCATCAAGCGATCGCGCCGACGACACGAACGCGGGCGCGCAGGCTGTTGCCGGGCATATAGGCAAGCGGCAGGTCCTCGACCTCGACCAGATCCAGGCTTGCCGCGTCCGCGCCGGCCTCGACGGCCCGTTCCTCGGCGATGCGGCGGGCTTCCGCTAGCGCCGCCTCTCGCGACAGTCCCTGGAAGATCTGATCGCATTCGCCGGAGATCTGGGCAATCGCCGCGCCGACGGCGTTGGCGACCTCGCCGTGTTCGACATGAATGACGTCGCTGACGCCGGCAATTTCGTCGGGCACCAGGAACGCACCGCCGCCGACCGCGATGACCGGCACATCGCCGGCTTCCGTCTTCATGCGGTCGATCGCGACAGCGGTCATCTCGCGCATGGCGGCCATGGTCTCGTCGACCATGTCCTTCGGCAGATCCGCGACATGCGAGGTATCGCCCAACTCGATCAGGCCGGCGGCGACGGCGACATCCGTCGCCGTCAGGTCGCCGCCGCCGAAGACGAGGCCGCGTTCGGTCAACCGATAACCGGTGCTCTCCGGCCCGATGGTCAGCGGGGCGCGTTTGATCAGCGTGCCGCCGCCCAGTGCGATGGATAGCAGGTCCGGCATGCGGAACAGAGTCCGCACGCCGCCGATCTCGACCACGTTGTTGGCCTCGCGCGGGAAACCCGCCTTCAGCATACCGATATCGGTCGTCGTGCCGCCGACATCGACGACCATGGCGTCCGACTGCTTCGACAGGAAGGCCGCGCCGCGCATGCTGTTGGTCGGACCCGACGCGAAGCTGAACACCGGGAACTTCTCGGCGACATCGGCCAGCATCACCGTGCCGTCGTTCTGGGTGAGATAGAGCTGGGCGCTGATACCGCTCGTCTCGATCGCCTTGGTGAAGGCCGCCGTCGTCTTCTTCGACAGATCCTGCAGGCTGGCGTTCAGCAGGGTCGCGTTCTCGCGCTCCAAAAGGCCGATGCGGCCGAGTGAACTGGAGCAGGTAACCGCGATGTCCGGACACTCTTCGGCGAGGATCGCGGCCGCCTGATCCTCCAACGCGCTGGTCAGCGGCGAGAAGACCGACGTGACGCCGACGGCGGTGTAGCCGGCATCGCCGATCCGCTTGGCCGCATCGCGCATGCCTGTCTCGTCGAACGGCGCGATCGGTCGGCCGTCGTACTCGTGGCCGCCCTGCAGCATGACGATATCGCCGCGCACCTTGTCGGCCAGATCGTCCGGCCAGTCGATGAACGGCGCCAGCGACGCGCTGGCCGGCAGGCAGATGCGGACCGCCGCCACCTTGCCGACATCGCGCCGCTGGGCGACCGCGTTGGTGAAATGGGTGGTGCCGATCATGACGGCGTCCAGTGTCTGCGGGTCGGCGGACGTCTTGGCGAGGACCTGCTTGAGCGCCTCGGTGATGCCCGACATCACGTCTTCGGTGGTCGGCGTCTTGACCGAGCCGACGATCCGGTCGTCCTCGACCAGAACCGCGTCGGTGTTGGTGCCGCCGACATCGATGCCGATACGTTTCATGCTGCGACCTTCCCGTTTTTCCTTCGCCGCACATCCTTGGTGTTGGCTGTCGACGCTGGTTTTCGAAGGGGCACCATGGCCCGCAGACGGCTAAATGTCTAACGGCGGCGCGGGCACCGGCCTTAAAACGCCGACAGTCCGGGTCGGAGCAGCGCGGATGTCGCCTTGCGTCGCTGATCCCCCATGACTTACGCTTGGGTGGAGGGCCGCTCCTTCCCGATTCCGGCGGCCCCGTTCTGGCGATGGACATGAAAGCGGCAATCGAAAACCAGGCCCAAATTCTCGAGACGGACGTCAACAAAGACTCGCCCCTGCGCGAGGACATCCGTCTCTTGGGGCGCCTTCTTGGGCATACGGTCCGCGAGCAGGAAGGCCAGGAGATTTTCGATGTGGTCGAGAAGATCCGCCAGACATCCATTCGGTTTCACCGTGATGACGAATGGCAGGCGAAGAACGATTTGGAAGATATTCTCGCCAGTCTGAGTCCCGACCAGGCTGTCCAGGTCATTCGGGCCTTCAGCTATTTTTCCCACTTCGCCAATCTGGCCGAAGACCAGCACCATATCCGCCGGACCAGGGCGCATGACATCGGCGGCTCGGCACCCAGGCCCGGCACCATCGCGCGCGCGCTTCAGCGCGCGGGCGAGGCCGGTTTGACGGCCAATGACCTTGAGGCCTTCTTCAACGACGCGCTGGTCAGCCCGGTGCTCACCGCGCACCCCACGGAGGTCAGGCGCAAGAGCACCATGCGCCGCGAAATGGCGATGGCCGATCTCATCGACCGGCGCGGCCGCGGCTCATGGACGCCGGAAGAAGCCGAGGATATCGACGACAAACTGGGGCGCGCCGTCCTGACCCTGTGGCAGACCAACCTGCTGCGCCAGACCAAGCTGGAGGTTGAGGACGAGGTCGAGAACGGGCTGACCTATTACGACTATACGTTCCTGCGCGAGCTGCCGTGGCTCTACTGCCGCCTGGAAGACCGGCTCTCGGCGATGGATCCGGCGGCGGAGCCGGTACGGCTTGCGTCCTTCCTGCGCATCGGCAGTTGGATTGGTGGCGACCGTGACGGCAACCCCTTCGTAACCGCCGAGGTCATGGCGCGAACCCTGCGCATGCAGAGTGCGCGGGCACTTGAGTTCTATCTCTCCGAACTCGACAAACTGGGCGCGGAGCTGTCGCTGTCCACGCGCATGATCGATGTATCGGAGGATCTGGCGGCGCTCGCCGACCAGTCGCCGGATACGTCGCCGCACCGGCGCATCGAACCCTATCGCCGGGCGTTCTCGGCGATCAGCGCCAGGGTCGCCGCGACGTTGCGGTCCTTGCAGGAGCCGGTTCCACACGATGGCGATGTCGACGCGCCGGAACCCTATCCTGATTCAACGGCTCTTTTGGCCGATCTCAATATCGTCCACCAGTCGCTGTTCGATTACCGGTCGCGCCCGCTGACCGAGGGACGGCTGCGCCGTTTGCGCCGCGCGGTCGACTGTTTCGGTTTCCATCTTGCCTGCCTCGACATGCGCCAGAACTCGGCAGTTCACGAGAGGACGGTGGCCGACCTTTTGGACGCCGTCGCGCCGGATACGGATTATCTCGCCCAGGCCGAAGATGACCGTGTCGCGCTGCTGACCGACGAACTGGCCGCCAGGCGGCCGCTGCTGCGCCCCTTCTGGTCGTATTCCGAGGAGACCGAGAAGGAGCTTGCGATCTTCCGCGCGGCCGCGGACGGTCATCGGCTTTTTGGCGAGCGGTCCATCCCGACGGCGATCATCTCGAACACGCAAAGCGTTTCGGACTTGCTGGAGCTCGCCGTCCTGCTGAAAGAGGCCGGGCTCGTCTCGCCGGACGGCGAGAGTGCCGTCAACATCGTGCCGCTATTCGAGACCATTCCGGATTTGCGCAACTGCATCGCCATCATGGACCGGCTGCTTGCCATACCGGCCTATCGCGCGCTGGTCGACAGCCGCGGCGGTGTCCAGGAGGTCATGCTGGGCTATTCCGACAGTAACAAGGACGGCGGCTACGTCACCTCGGGCTGGGAACTCTACAAGGCCGAAGTCGGCCTGATCGCGCTGTTCCGCAAACATGGTGTCCGGCTGCGACTGTTCCACGGGCGTGGCGGCACGGTGGGGCGCGGCGGCGGACCGAGCTTCGACGCGATCCTCTCCCATCCGCCCGGCGCCGTGAACGGACAGATCCGCGTCACCGAGCAGGGTGAGATCATCTCAAGCAAGTACACCAATCCCGATCTCGGGCGGCGCAACCTTGAGATCATCGTCGCCGCGTGCTTGGAAGCGTCCCTGTTGCGGCCCGAGGACGAGAGCGTTCCCCAATCCTACCTCGACACGATGGATGCGTTGTCGGCCGAGGCGTACAAAGCCTATCGCGGCCTGGTCTACGAGACCCCGCGTTTCGATGAGTATTTCTGGGCGTCGACGGTCATCAACGAAATCGCGACCTTGAACATCGGTTCGCGGCCGGCGTCGCGAAAAAAGTTGGGGCGCATCGAGGATCTGCGCGCCATTCCGTGGGTCTTCAGCTGGTCGCAGTGCCGTCTGATGCTGCCCGGCTGGTATGGTTTCGGCAGCGCCGTGGGCGCCTGGCTCAAGGAGCGCGGCGATGACGGCCTGGCGCTGCTTCAGGAGATGTATCGCGACTGGCCGTTCTTCCGGGCGCAGCTTTCCAACATGGACATGGTGCTGTCCAAGACCAGCATCGCCATTGCCTCGCGCTATGCCGACCTGGTCGAGGACGAGGACCTCAGAACCGACATCTTCCAGCGCATTCGCGGCGAACGCCAGGCTTCGATCGACGCGCTGCTGAAGATCATGGAGAACGACACGCTGCTCGCCACCAACCCGCTGCTGTCACGCTCGATCTCCAACCGTTTCCCCTATCTCGACCCGCTCAACCACCTGCAGGTCAATCTGCTGAAAGCCTATCGTGAGGAGTCCGACGACCCGAAGGTGTTGCGCGGCATTCAGCTCACGATCAACGGTATCTCCGCCGGCCTTCGAAACAGCGGCTAGATCGGGTTGCGTTCAGATGGAACCGCCGTTCGGTTCCGTTACGCCCGGAGATCGAGACTGAGCGGTGCGATGTCCAGCGCGCGGCGGCCGGCGTGGTCATGGTTCGGCACGTCCGCTTCCATGCGCGCCTGGGCCTCATCCAGGCTATCGAGTGCCGCCGCGACATCAAGGCCGGTAGCGCGACCGTCGGCAACCACCTGACGGCCGTCGACAAAAACCTCGGCGACCGCGCGTTCGCACGATGAGAAAACGAGACTTCGCAGCGGATCGCGTGTCGGACGCATGGCGGGATGGCTGGTATCGACGAGCACGATATCGGCGCGGCAGCCGGTCGCCAGGCGGCCCAGGTCATCGCGCCCCAGCGCCGTCGCCCCGCCGACCGTCGCGGCGTGGAAGACATCGGAGACCTGCAACGTCTCGATGTCCTCGGCGGCAACGCGCGCCAACACCGTTGCCCAGCGCATTTCCTCAAGGAAGTTGTGCGGCAACGTGTCGGTGCCGATCCCCATGGTGACGCCGGCGCGCAGGTAGCGGCCGAAGTCTTCCAGCGTCTGGCCGTAGCGGGCGAACGGGGTCGGACAATGGGCAACCGCCGCTCCCGATTGCGCGATCAGATCGAGATCGCGGCGTGTGGACCAGTGAAGCCACGAGTGCTCGTCGATGAAGATGGCGTGGCCAAGGATGGTCCGTGGACCAAGCAGGCCGATCTGCTGGGCCCACTGCACCGGCGTGATGCCGTGGCGCTGAACCATCTCGTTGAACTCGACAACGCTTTGCGAGATGTGCGTCGTCAGGCGGCGTCCTTCGGTCTCGGCCGCGCTGACGGTTTCCCTGAGCAGCTCTTCGGTGCAGGCGTCGATCACGCCGGGACCGTAAAGTCCGGTGAGCCGTCCGCATGGGTGGCGGTCGGCCTCGTCCATGACCCGCCGCGCCGCGTCAAACGAGGCCCGGCCACCGTCGTCGGACCATGCGTATTCGAGCCGATGTCCGGTCGTCATCGTCCAGCGCGCCGAGCCGAACCACGGCGCCACCCAGCCACGCAACCCGCTTGCCGCCAGGGTATCAAGCCACCCCGGCCACGCCCCGGAGATGTCGACCAGGCTGGTGACACCGCTTTGCAACAGCTCCGCGAAGGCGACGGTAGCGCCGGCCTGCTGTCCCTCCGGATCAAGGTTGAAGGCCAGCGACCTCTCGTAAAGACCGCTCATATACATCGCGGGAACGCCGTGTTCCTCGCGGATGCCCTTATAGGACGGTTCGGTCGATGGATGGCTGTGCAGATCGATGAAGCCCGGCAGCACCAGGCGCGATGCGCCGTCAATCTCGGTTTCTGCCGCGCCGGCATAGCGGCCGCCGACGTGAAGAATGGCGCCGGTGTCGTCAAAGGCGACGTCGCCGTGCCGCATGTAGCAGTGTCTTGCGGTATCGGCGTTCCAGGCAACGATCCAGTCGGCGTCGCGTATGACCGTGACGGCCATGTCCTCATCCCCTCGCTTTGCTCTGCCGATGCCGGAACCGGCGAACTGGGTCGAGAGCCTAAGCTGCCTGCGCGTAATCTGACAAGCGAGCGTCAGCGCATTAGGGGGGCGAATCGGCAGATGTCACGAAGCCATCAGGAAACGGCGAAGACCGCCGCCGTCACCACGCTTTGACGGCCAGGACATCGCAGGGCGGGCTTCTTAGAAGATCCTCGGCGACACTGCCGAGCAGGGCATGGGCAGCGCCCGTGCGGCCGTGGGTACCGATAACCAGCAGGTCGGGCTTCAGCCGATCGAGCTCCCGGTGAATGACCTCGCGCACCGTGCCTTCGCGCATGATGCGCTCGAACCTCGGTTGCTCCGCCTTGAGGCTGGAGAGAAACGAGACCATTTCCCCTTCGATCATATGTTCAAACTCGGTCTCATGCTGTTTGTCGACCTCGCGCCGGGTGTTGTGGCCATAAAGGAAACCCTTGAAGGGCACGTCATACGCATGAACCAGATGAAACCGGCCGTCCGGCACGAACGTGACCGCAAACTCGATCGCGCGCCTTGAATAGACGGAGAAGTCGACGCCAACCATGATGTCGCGATAAGGATCGATGGCGCGTTCTTTAACAAGAAGGACGGGAATGTCGCCAGCGCGGATGACACGTTCCGCCGTGGTGCCGCGAAACATGTCCTTAAACGCGTCCTCGCGGTGGACGCCAAGGACGATGAGGCTGCAATTGGCCTTTTCCGAGATGTTCAGAATGTCGACATAGGCTCTACCGAACACGACCTCGACCGCGATCTCAGGCACGCCATCCGGTTTGAGCGCGGCGAGATGCTTATGAATGTTCTCCTCGGCGTTGTGGTGTTGCGCATTGGCCATCGCGGTCGGCAGATCGTCGTCGATCACGTGAACGACGGTCAGCTTTGCGCCACGGTCGGATGCCAGGCGCACGGCCCGCTCGACGGCGCGATCGGAGCGCGCCGAAAGATCTGTTGCCACCAAGATGTTGTTCATGCAGGCAGCTCCATCCTGTTGTCGATCAAGCCTATTATGGCTGTGGGAGGCAGCGCGTGTCTGCCGAACTCTCGTTTTATGCTCTAAGGCGTGATCGCGACCTTCAGGACGCCGTCACGCTGGTTGGCGAACATCTCATAGGCTTCCTCGATCTGGTCGAGACCGTAGCGATGGGTGACCAGCGGCGTGAGGTCGAGCCGTTCGGAGACGATCACGTTCATCAGCCGGCGCATCCGCTCCTTGCCGCCGGGACACAGCGACGTCACGATGGTCTGGTCGCCCAGGCCGGCGTTGAATGCGGCAAGGGGAATTGTCAGGTCGTCCGCGTAGACACCGAGGCTGGACAGCGTTCCACCGGGCTTCAGGATCTTCAGGCAATTCTCGAACGTCGATTGCAAGCCAAGCGCTTCGATCGCGACATCGACGCCGCGGCCATCCGTCAGCCGCATGATCTCATCGACCGGATCGGTCTTGTTGAAGTCGACCACGATGTCGGCGCCGACTTGTTTCGCGACGTCGGCGCGCTCCGGCACGGTCTCCACCGCGATGATCGTCGTTGCGCCGCGAAGCTTGGCGCCGGCGGTCGCGCACAGGCCGATCGGCCCCTGGGCAAAGACCGCGACCGTGTCGCCGATCTTTATGTTACCGGACTCCGCACCGGCGAAACCCGTCGACATGATGTCGGGACACATCAGAACCTGGTCGTCGCTCAGCCCGTCGGGCACCGGCGCCAGGTTCGCCATGGCATCGGGGACCAGCACGAATTCGGCCTGGGTGCCGTCGATCGTGTTGCCGAAGCGCCAGCCGCCCATCGGCTTAAGGCCGTGCGGTCCGCTCTGCCCGTCCTGGGCGTGCAGCCCGTCAAGGCAGGCGTTGGAATAGCCGCTGGGACAAATCGCGCCGGCAATGACACGCTGACCTTCCTCGTAGCCCGACACGTTGCGGCCGAGTTTCTCGATCGTGCCGACGGGCTCATGTCCGACCGTCAGACCCTTGGCAACGGGGTACTCGCCCTTGAGGATGTGAACGTCGGTCCCGCAGATCGTCGTCGTCGTTATGCGGATCAGCGCATCGTTCGGCCCGACATCCGGCATGGGCTTGTCGTCCAGGGTGATGCGGCCGGGCTCCACGAAGACGGCTGCTTTCATCATCTCGGGCATGGCGTGTTGGTTCCCCTTTCTGGCGTTGACGAGTCGCTCAAACTTTCACCCAACATCGCTCGTTTGCATTGATTTGGATCAGTTTGCGTTTACCTTCATTCAGCAATGCTAGATGACGTTAGATTGAACAAAGGGGCACGTGGCGATGTTGAGCAGACCGTTCATGACGACGCATGACATTGCGGAGCTCTTAAAAGTCAGCGAAGCGACCGTTCGCAGCTGGATTCACGAGGGTGAACTGAGGGCCATTCGCTTCGGCCGCGAGTTCCGCGTGGCCGTCAAGGACCTGGAGGCGTTCGTGAATGCCCACGCGACGCGGCCGGCGTCGACAGGGCCTGACGACAAGGACACGTAGCCGCTACTCCGGTTTGTTTGTCCGGGCGTTCTCCTCTTGCCGGCCGGCTCGACAGGAGTATGTCGATGAGGTCTTCAGGGCGGGGCGACATTCCGAAGGGCGCGGCCCGAGATGAGGAGAGCCGTTGATGCTGGAGATCGTTTCCGTCTCGGTGTTTTACGAGATCGCGGCGTTGCTCGTCTTGGCAGCGGCCGTGGGATTGGTCGGCGTGCTGCTGCGCCAGCCGCTGATTGTGAGCTTTATCGCCGTCGGCATCCTGGCGGGCCCATCGCTGCTCGACATCGTACGTTCGGATGAGAAGATCGACCTTCTGGCGGAGCTCGGTATCGCCGTCCTTCTGTTCCTGGTTGGCCTGAAGCTCGACGTCAAACTTATCAAGTCGTTGGGCGCCATCGCTCTCACGACCGGGCTCGGGCAGGTCGCTTTTACCTCGATCGTGGGGTTCGCGATCGGGCTCGCCCTTGGCCTGGATGTCGTTACCAGTCTCTACGTCGCGGTCGCGCTGACGTTTTCCAGTACGATCATCATCGTCAAGCTGCTGTCGGACAAACGCGAGATCGATTCCCTTCACGGTCGTGTCGCTCTCGGTTTCCTGATTGTCCAGGACCTGGTCGTGGTGCTCGCCATGCTCGTCATGTCGGCCATCGCCGCTGGCGCGCAAAGCGGTTCGGCAATCACCGAAGTCGCGCTCGTGTTCGGTTACGGCTTGCTGATGCTGGTTGCCGTCGGCCTCTTCATCAGGTTCATCGCCGAGCCTCTGGTTGAGCGTCTTGCGCGCGCGCCCGAACTCCTGGTGTGTTTCGCGATCGGCTGGGCCGCGTTGTTGGCGGCCGCCGGCGACTATCTGGGATTCAGCAAGGAGCTGGGTGGCTTGCTGGCCGGCGTCTCGCTGGCGTCCACGCCGTTCCGGGAAGCCATGGCGGCACGACTGGCGCCGCTGCGCGACTTCCTCCTCCTGTTCTTCTTCATCGCGCTGGGCGCGAGCCTTGACCTCTCGCTGCTCGACCAGCAGATCCCCGCGGCGATCGTCCTGTCGCTTTTTGTCCTGATCGGCAATCCGCTGATCGTGTTGGTGATCATGGGCGCCATGGGCTATCGCAAACGCACGGGCTTTTTGGCCGGGCTCACCGTCGCGCAGATCAGCGAGTTTTCGCTGATCTTTGCAGCGGTCGGCGTGTCGCTCGGTCATATCGGCACGGGCACGCTCGGGCTGGTGACGCTTGTCGGCCTCATTACGATCTCGCTGTCGACCTACATGATCACCTATTCACACTATCTTTACGCGTGGCTCGAGCCGGTGTTGGGGCCGTTTGAACGCCGCGGGACCCCGCGCGAGACCGTGGGCGATCTGGAAAACACGACTGGACACTATGATGTCCTGCTGTTTGGCCTTGGCCGCTATGGCAGCGCGATCGCGCACCGTCTGTCCGAACACGGCATGACGGTGCTGGGCGTGGATTTCAATCCGGCAGCCGTCAAACATATGCGCAAGGCGGGTTTCGATGTCGCCTTCGGCGATGCCACCGATCCGGAGTTCGTCGCCAGCCTGCCGCTTGCCGGCGCTACGTGGGCGGTGTCGGCGGTTCCCGAACACGATACGGGCGTGACCCACGAGGAAGCCCGTCTGGGCCTGATCGATGCGCTCAAGGAAGCGGGCTTTCAGGGACGGGTCGCCGTGACGGCCCATCGGACTGAAGAAGCCATGCCACTAACCGACCGCGGCGCCGATCTGATCCTTCAGCCGTTCCGCGACGCGGCCGATCAGGCGGCGCAACTCATCCAGGGTGACGAGAGCCGGCCGCAGCGAACGGGCGTATAGACACGGAAGACTAGAGGACCCAGTTCGTCCCAGCGAACGGTGCAGGCGACGTCGCGTTACAGTCTTTCTCTCGCATGGCGTGTTGGTTGCGACGTCTGGCACCCGGTCGATGACCGTTGCGTGGCTGCCAAAAAAACAGTAGCTGTGAAGGAACGCGGTGCGCTCTGCCCAGGCGTGGGCCGGACGCGCGCCCAGGTGACACGAGGGATGGACCACCATGTGTGGAATTGCGGGAATACTACTCAAGCGAGACGAGTTGGGTTTGTCGACCGGCCAGGCGCTGATCGACATGCTGGACGGTTGCCAGCATCGCGGCCCCGACTCCACCGGCTTCGCGCTTTATGGCGCCGAACAGGCAGACGAGCTCAAGCTGCGTTTCTTTGTCGGCGAGGGCGCGGAAGCCGATAAGGCCGTAGAAGCGATCAAGGGTGCGCTCGACACACACCAGACGCGCATCGTCGAAGATGAGCGCATCGGCAACAACTACCGCGCCGTCGTCGCGTTCCACGGCGATTTGCAGAAGTTCGCCTATGCCATGGAGCACGCCGCGCCCGGCGCCAAGCTGATCTCCATCGGCGAGAGCCTGGAGATCGTCAAGGATGTCGGCGGCGCCCACGACGTGGATGACGGTTATGACGTGCACGAGGCGCACGGCACCCATGGCCTCGGCCATGTCCGTCTGGCGACCGAATCCGACGTCAAACCGGAGGCCTCGCATCCCTTCTGGGCGACCGGCTTTGCCGATGTGGCGATCGTCCATAACGGTCAGATCACCAACTATTGGAAGATGCGCCGCCGGTTGGAGCGCCGCGGTTTCGAGTTCACCACCGACAACGACAGCGAGCTGATCGCCGTCTACCTGGCGGAGAAGCTCTCCCTTGGCGTACCGCTGAAGGAAGCGCTCCAGACCTCGATCGACGATCTGGACGGCACGTTCTCTTTCCTGGTCTCGACCAAGGACGAAATCGGTTACGCCAAGGACCGCTTGGCCGCCAAACCGATGATCATGTACGAGAACGACGACCTGATCGCCATCGCGTCCGAAGAGGTTTCCCTGAACCGCCTGTTCCCGGGACAGGCACTGGATACCCGGGAGCCGCCGCCGGGGAGCTTCGCGACGTGGTCACGCTAGACCTGGCCGAGATCCCGGTCCGCGAGGCCAACGAGCGCATTCGCGAAGCCGGCGCACAAGGTCATGATGTCGAGGTCCTGAACCCCGATGCGCGCCATCACATCGGCGTTGGCCTGATCCATCCCATCACGCTGCGCGTGCGCGGCTCGGCCGGTTACTTCTGTGCCGGGCTGAGCGACGGGCCGCGTGTCGAGGTCGAGAACAATGTCGGCTGGGGTCTGGCCGACAACATGTACACCGGCTCCGTCGTGGTCGGCGGCAACGCCGGCGCCATCGCCGGTGTCGCGATCCGCGGCGCCGAGGTCGTCGTCAAGGGCAACATGGGCTCGCGCGCCGGCCAGGTGATGAAGGCGGGAACGCTGGCCTGCGTCGGCAACGCCAATTTCATGGCCGGCTACATGATGTATGGCGGGCGCATCATCATCCTGGGCAATTCCGGCGAGCAGCTGGGCGAAGACATGTCCGGCGGCGAGATCTTCCTGGGCGGCAAGCTGGATTCGCTGGGGTCCGATGCCATGCTGACCGATATCGCCCAGAACGAGATGGACGAGGTCATGGCGTTCCTCGACCGCTATGAGATCCCGTTCAAGGGAAGCCTGCAAAAGGTCGTCAACGCCGGCAAGAAACTGCGCTACGGCACCACCGAGCCGACCGTGCGCACGCTGCCCTTCTTCACCTTCTCCGACAACTGCGACTACTGGAACCGCAAGGTCCAGGAGGACGTCTATGTGAAGTCGCAGATCGGCCGTTATCGCGTTCGCGGTTATGGCGGTGCGCGCCCGGTGCCGCATCTGACCGACTTGGCGTTCCGCAAGGATCTGGACACGATCGGCCACGAGCCTGACCCCGTCTCCAAGGTCGAGATGCACACGCTGATCGGCGGCAAGAACGGCGCCAAGGCGCTCGACCTCTCCATGCCGGTGATGATCGCGCCGATGAGCTATGGTGCGCTCAGCCGCTCGGCCAAGCAGGCGATTGCTATTGCCTCCGGCCTCTCAGGTATCGCCGAGAACACCGGCGAGGGCGGCATGAGCGACGCCCAGCGCGATGCCGCCAAGCAGCTGATCTTCCAGTGCCTGGGCGGCCGCCTGGGCTGGAACATCCACGACATGAACCGGGCCGACGGCCTGGAGATCTATATCTCCCAGGGCGCCAAACCCGGCTTCGGCGGCCAGCTCATGGCCAAGAAGGTGACGCCCGAGCTTGCCGCCATCCGCGGCATCCCGGCGGGTATCGATTTGCGATCGCCGTCGCGCCACCCGGATATCCTGGGCGCCGACGATCTGGTCATCAAGGTCGAGGAACTGCGCGAGGCCACGGGTTACCGTCTGCCGGTCAGCGTGAAGTTGGGCGCCGGACGCATTCACGACGACATCAAGATCGCGGTGAAGGACGGCTTCGACTTTGTCGAGCTGGACGGCATGCAGGGTTCGACCGGCGCCGGCGGCGCGGAGGTCATGGAGCATGTCGGCATTCCGACGCTCGCGGCAATCGTCGAGGCGTTGAACGCGCTCGACCAGATCGGCTGCCGCGACAAGATCGAGATTGTGCTGATGGGCGGCGTGCGCGACGGCATCGATGCGGTCAAGGCGCTTTGCCTGGGCGCCGATGCGGTGGCGCTGGGCACCGCCGCAATCATCGCCGGCGGCTGCATCGCGTGCATGCAGTGCCATGTCGGCCAGTGCGTGACCGGCATCGCGACGCAGGATCCCGAACACGAACAGCGCTACAAACCGCAGGTCGAAGCGCAGAACATCCACCGGTATCTGGAGGTCGTGCGCTGGCAGATCGCGGCGCTGACCCATGCGCTGGGCCATGACGCCGTGACATCGCTGTCGCGCGACGATCTGGTCGCGCTCACGCCGGAGGCGGCGGAAATCACCGGCCTGCCTTACGAGCCCGGCTACCGCGACCGCGATGCCGAGCTGCTGGACAAGGTGAGCTGACCATGACGTTGGAGCGCGGACCCGACGGCACGACCGAACTGCTGCTGCCGGAGGAACTGGAAGACGACCGCGGCGACCTGCATTTCGTGCCGGCACCGTGTCAGATCGCCTGCCCGGTGGGCACCGATGCGCCGTCCTATATCGCCTATATCTGGGAAGGGAAGTTCGCCGAAGCCTTCGAGGCGATCACGGCGACCAACCCGTTCAGCTCGATCTGTGGGCGTGTGTGCGATGCGCCTTGCGAGCCGGCCTGCCGGCGCACGGCCAGCGACGGCCCGCTGCAGATCCGCAATCTCAAGCGGTTCGTCATGGACAAGGTCGGGCATACCTATGACCCGCCCGGCGTGCCGGTGTCGCGCAAGGAGACCGTCGGCATCGTCGGCGCCGGACCGGCGGGCATGGTCGCCGCGCACGACCTGTCGGTCGCAGGCTATGAGGTCCATGTCTACGAGATGACCGACAAGATCGGCGGCATGATGGTGTGGGGCATCCCCGCCTTCCGCCTGCCGCCTGGTATCATTGACGAAGACATCACGCGCCTGACCAAACGCTGCCCCGGCCTGCAGGTGCATTTGAACACCGCGCTCGGCAAGGACATCACCCTGGACGAACTGAAGGAGCGCCACGACGCGGTGCTGCTGACCATCGGCGCGTGGTGGGGCAAGCAGATGGGCGTGCCCGGCCAGGACGACCCGCGGGTCATCGACGGTGTCGAGTTCCTGCGCCGGGTGAACAACGGCGAGCGCCCGGAGATGCCCGAAACTGTCGCGGTGATCGGCGGCGGCGATGTCGCCATGGACGCCTGCCGCGCGGCCTTGCGTCTGCCCGGCTGCAAAACGGTCAAGGTCGTCTACCGGCGCGGGCCCGACGAGATCCCGGCGCGCAAGATCGAGCTTGAAGGCGCGGTCAAGGAAGGCATCGAGTTCATCTACAACACCCGCCAGACGGCGGTGACGGCAAGTGGTAATGGTCTGGCGCTCCAATGCGTGCGCACCGAGGCCGGTCCGCCCGATGAGGATGGGCGCCGCCGGCCGGTTGACGTCGCCGGGAGCGAGCATGCGATCGACTGCGGCATGGTCATCGCCTCCGTCGGCCAGTTCGCGGCCAGCGATGAGCTGGACGGGCGCGGCATGATGGCCGACGACCGGGTCAGGGCCGAGTTCGATGGCATGCGCACGGAGGATCCGAAGGTCTTTGCAGCCGGCGACGGCGCCTTTGGCGGCTCGACCATCGTCATGGCCATGCATCACGGCCAGCGCGCGGCCTACTACGTGCGTGCCTTCCTGGAAGGCCGCGACGATCCCATGCCGTACCGCACGCCGCACCGCACGCGCCGCGTCGAGATTGCACAGGACAACAAGTGGGAGCTCCTGGGTTTGCACGAGCCGGAGTTCTTCGGCGTCGGCGAGAAGCCGATCGAGTTTCCCGAAATCGAGTCGACCTATGACTGGAAGACCGCGCGCGACGAAGCCGCGCGCTGTTACCGCTGCGACGCGGAGACCGGATCGGCCGACTACTCGGTGCACAATCGCGAAGACATCTTCGCCATGGCGCGCACCAACCCGAAAGACCAGACACGGTTGAAGGCGACGATCGAGAAGCGTCTGACGCCGCGCAACAATCCGTTTCCCGAAGGTCGTCCGGGCATGCTGGACGACCTCGTCTTCCTGCCGGCCAACCTGTCGCGCCTGGTCATCGACCCCTACCGCGAGGCATGCCGGATCGATACCGACATTGGCGACATGAAACTGATGCAGCCGTTCTTCGTCACCGGCTTCGATGACGCGCCCGACGACGTACGCCGCGGTGTCGCCCAGGGCCTGATCGCGGCCGAGGCCGGCTATCTGGGCATCAAGCCGATCGGTGAGGGTGTGCGCTGGCTGCAGCTTGTCATGCCCGATCAGATCACGCCGAGCGCCGACGCCGATGCGCTGGTCTTCTCCATGGGCCATGCTTTCCAGGCGCCGAAAGCCAAGCGGGAGCGTGACGACCAGGCCCTGGGCTTGGCGGTTTCCTCGCCGTCGGTCTTGGAGGAAGTCATCCCCTATGCCCTCGAGCATGGCTTCGACATGCTGCTGTTGGACGGCAGCGGCCGACTGGGCTCGCCCTGGGCCGAGCTCGCCGGCGCGCCGGACCTGACCATTCTGCGCGACGCGATCCGCATCCTGCGCCGCCTGAATCAAGAAGAGGAAATCGATCTCGTCTATTTCGGCGGTGTTCGGTCCGGCACGGATGCGGCCAAGGTCATTGCGCTGGGATGCAAGGCCACGGTGCTGGGCGTGCCGGCGGCGCTCGCCGTCGGTGGCGAGATGACCGAGAGCCAGGATCTGCGCTTTACCGCCGACCGCAGCGCCGAGGAACGTGCCGATGCCCTGGCCAATATCGTCAAGGCGAGCTGCGGCGAGGCCTCGATGATGGCGCGCTGTACCGGCAAGACCAACCTGCACAACCTTGAGCCCGAAGACATGCGCGCGCTCACTGTCGCCACGCGTGACGCCACCGACATCTTGCTGGCGGGCAAACACTAAAGCAGGCGACGCTGCTCTACTCCCGGATCGAGAGCGGATCCGGTTCGGCGCGTCAATCCTCGTCGGCGTCGTCGACGGGCGCATGGTCGAATCGGGCGAGCCACGCGTCGAGGCCGGCCGGCAAGGGGCGGCGATGCTGCAGCTGGCGCAACGCGATGCGCGTTGCCGCGCGCGTCGACCGTGAAGGCGCGGGTTCGTAGCACTGAGGGCTGGCGTTGCCGGAGACGGCGGCCATCAACCGAGCCTTTTCGGCGACAACATCGGGGTCGCCCCAAGCATCCAGCAGTTCGTTGAAGTCCTCCGCCGCCGCGCCGTCCCACGGCTTTGGCTCACCCAGTGGCGTAGCGATCGGACTCGGTGGGTACATGGCGACACAGGGCATCCACCCTTCGGGTACCGGGACATTGGCCGAATGGGTGCGCCCGCTGGCGAGCAGGCGCGGCAGAACGTGGGTGTGCGGGCCTTCAGGCGTCACGTCGCGGCCGATCGGCTGATAGACCTCGGCACGGCCAAGCCGGCCGATGGCAACGCGGTGGGGATTGGCGTCGAGGATCGCGGCCATCGCGGGCGAACTCTGGTCCAGAACGGACCGGCCGGTTTCGTCGCGCAGCACCTGGATAAGGGACGGATCGTCGGTGCGCACGCAGAAATCGACATTGTCGGCGGCAAGGCCCATGTCGAATAGCAGGCCGTCGCGATCGCTGGGGCGGATGGCGCCACGGTCCGGGCCGAGTTCGGTGATGACGGCGCGCTTGTGGCAGCGTGCTTTCTCCGCCGGCAGACAGACAACGACACCGTGACTCCACCGGCCGGGGCGACCGGACAGTGTTTCATAGGCGAGCGCGCGCGCCGGCCGGTCGGGTTCCACGCGGATCGCGCCGCGATCGGTCACGGCGGTCAGCCCGTCGATCTCGGCCGGTTCGTCGGGTCGGCGATGAAACTCGGCGATGGCGCCAAAGGACCCGACACTGAAGCCTGTCATCGGGTCTTGCAAACGACACTGCAAAACATCGAACACGTCCAACTGCGTCATCGATAGGTCTCCTGGTCGTCGAGATCGAAGTGAATCGGCACCATCACGGATCCGGTCACCGGGTGGCCATCGATATGCGCCGGATGAAAGCGCCACTCGACGACCGCATCGCGCGCGGCTTCGTCCAGCAGACGGTGGCCACTCGAAAAGCTGATCTCGATGGCTTGTACCTCTCCGTAAGCGCTGACCGCAACGAGAAGGACAACGCGCCCCTCCTGACCCAGGCGTCGCGCCTGGTAGGGATAGTCGGGCGCTTTGTTGCCGAGCGCGCCGTCGGAGAAGTCGGGTGCTGTGG
The DNA here is from genome assembly GCA_028277285.1 of Alphaproteobacteria bacterium. GTDB lineage: Bacteria > Pseudomonadota > Alphaproteobacteria > SP197 > SP197 > JANQGO01. Next base: position 57,994 of record JANQGO010000221.1, read on the forward strand.
CGATGCCTGATCCGCCCGGACCCTCGTCAATGTTTCCCGTGACCGCCGCCGACGGTGCGGCGTCGTGCACGGCGGCCGTTGTCGTCTGGCCGGCATCGCTACCGGCGGCGGGCGCTGAGATCCGTGTAGGCGCCGTGACGACGTCGTCAAACGCGCTTTCTACCGCAATTGGCTTGGACACCGGAAGGGGCGGGGCCGGCGCCGCGTCGCTGATAGCGACGGTCTCGGCCTGCGAGACGGGGTCCGGCAGGAAGGCCGTCACTGGCAACGAAGCCACATCCGTCAGGACCAGCGCGTCTTCGGGTATGGGATCGCGCGTCGTGACCGGGCTTTCGCGTATCACCGGCTCTGCGGTATCGGCTGGCGGCGCGTCGACGGCCGTTCGCGGAAGATCGTTGGCTGGCGACCCGACGGTCGGCAGCCCGGCAAGACGATTGTTCGGGGTCAACGATGGCGTCTCTTCGTTCGCCTGCGTATCCGGACCGCCGGTCGCCGGTAACGCGCCGTCGGCCACAATGTCGACGGTGATCGGAAACTCCGGCACGGGCGGCACGCGGAGGTCGGCCAGCACGACGGCGAGCGCGGCCAGGTGCAGGGCCGCCGCCAGCGCCATGCCGGTGCCGGGCCACGGCGCGCGCAGACGCGCGGGCCGCATCGGCGCGAAGGTCATGTCAAGCGTGGTCATGGGTCCCCAGGCACCCGCGCCAGGGGGACGATCACGGGGGCGCCACCGACATGGTCGCGATGCGCCACGATGCCGTAATGCTTGCGCAGCGCAGCATCGGTCAGAGTCGCCGCCGGCGGACCGTCGCCGACCACGCTGCCGCCGGCCATCAACACCAGACGATCGCAGAAGCGCGCCGCGAGCGTGAGATCATGCAGCACCACCGCCACCGCGACGCCGCGCGCCGCCTCATGGCGCAGCGTGGCCATGACATCCAGGGCGTGGGCGGGATCAAGGCCCGCGATCGGCTCGTCGACCAGCAGGACGGGTGCTTGAACCGCCAGCGCGCGGGCCAGGGCGACACGGGCGCGTTCGCCGCCGGACAGTGTCGTGACGCGCCGGTTGCCAAGATCCGCGAGATCGCAACGTTCCATGACGTCGCCAACGATGTCGCGGCCTTGCGGTGTCAGCGTGCCGGTCTCGCCGTGGGGCAGGCGGCCCAGCGCGACCACGGCGGCGACGGGCATGGCCCAGGCGACCTCACGGTCCTGCGCCAGATAGGCGATGCGGCGCGCCCGTTCACCCGCGCTCATGCCGCCCAGTGGTGCGCCGTCAACGGCGATCGCGCCGCCGTCCACCGCTTGAAGACCGCAAAGGGCGCGCAACAAGGTCGTCTTGCCGGCGCCGTTGGGACCGATCACGCCGACGATGCCGCCAGCGGGGAGCTTGAACGAGAGGTTCTCGATCAGCAGCTTGTCCTCGAACGCTTTGGACAGGCCGTCGGCCTCGACGACCACGTCGCCCAGCCGCGGTCCCGGGGCGATGTA
>JANQGO010000218.1 GCA_028277285.1 Alphaproteobacteria bacterium
CGAAGTCGGAACCGGAGATGGTGTAGAACGGCACGTTCGCCTCACCCGCGATGGCGCGGGCCAGAAGCGTCTTACCGGTGCCCGGAGGGCCGACCAACAGCACGCCCTTGGGGATCTTGCCGCCCAGGCGCTGGAACTTCTGCGGGCTCTTCAGGTATTCGACGATTTCCTCGAGCTCATCCTTGGCCTCGTCGATACCGGCGACATCCTCGAAGGTGACGCGGCCGGTCTTTTCGGTCAGCAGGCGCGCACGCGAGCGGCCGAAACCCATCGCCTTGCCGCCGCCCGACTGCATCTGGCGCATGAAGAAGATCCAAACGCCGATCAGAAGCAGCATCGGGAACCAGGAAAGCAGAATGCCGAACAGCGACGGCATGTCGTCTTCCGACGGCGCGGCGCTGATCTGGATACCGTGGGCGGTCAGATTGGGCACCAAGTTGGGATCGTTCGGCGCGTAGGTGCTGAACTCACGCCCGCTGGTGAAGTGTCCGGTGATCTTGTTGCCCTGGATCTTGACGTCGGACACCTGGCCGGCGTTGACCTCGTCCATGAACTCGGAGAAGGCCAGTTCGCTCTGGCCGCCGGAATTGGACGGGCTTTGGAACAGGTTGAAGAGGGCGATCAACAGCAGACCGATGATCACCCAAAGCGCGAGGTTCTTGCCGAAACTATTCACCCGGGCCTCGTAAGCTAGCTGTGGCGCGGCTTTCCGGCCGACCGAACAGCGTTATTCTATCACGGCGGCGTTTCAACGCCATGGTTCAATACGCGCCCGGTCGGGGTGACGGATCATGCCAGTGACGGCAAAAAACCGGCCGGTGCCAAGGGATGTTGCGGTGCAAACGTGGCCGTAAAACGACCGGACCCAACACCCCCGCGCGCCCATTGAAAGTAGGGTACGGCCGCCAAGCCTTCAAGGTCTGAGAACGCAGGAAGAACAGCCGCGATTTCCCTGGGTAGTCCCTGTATGACACCGGCGTCGTCGAGTTGCCGGTATCCGTCGGCGCCGAGCGGCGCCACGGAAACCCCATCGGCGATTGTCGAAACGTCCCAGCGACCGTCCCATCCTTCGGCCTTTCCGGGGGCCAGTACGTGAGGCACAGGCAGCCCCCGATTTTCGCGACAAATCAAGAGCTTGGCCCCTTTGCGCCGCCACAGGCAGCGGCCCAGCGTGGCGCGCGAGAAGGCCGCTTCGTTGTCGAGCCGGTCGCAGAATCCCAACAGCGCGGTGCGGCGCGGCCCAAAGATGTGTCCGCCCACCGTCATCGCGGCGCGCGCCACCACGGCCTGGCGCCGCTCGTCATCAAAACTTCGCCATACGTTGAGATCGAGGACGGCATCGCCAGCGGGCGAGACAGCCACCGCCGCCGCCAAATCGACCGCTCTTTGGATCTCCTCGGCCTGACGCTGGCGCTGGTGACGGGCAATCACGGCAACGTCGGGCAAGGGCGCACGCGAGCGGCGGAGCCGCCCACGGGCGAACGCGGGGTCTAGATTGCTGGGGTCCTCTACCCAGCAAAGCCCCCTCGCCTTCGCGGTCGCCAACAGTCGGCTTTTGGGAATACCCAAAAGTGGGCGCAGGAGGCGAAGATCGGGCCATTCAAGGAGCGCGCTCATACCGGCAAGTCCAGGTGAGTTGCTGTCGCGCTGGATGCGCATGGCGACGGTCTCGCCCTGGTCGTCAGCATGATGGGCAACCAGCAGATGCAGGATGCCGGCATCGCGGCAGGCCTCCGTCAAAAGGCGATAACGGGCAAGCCGCGCCGCCATCTGAATACCGCTGGTAGGCTTGTCGCCCGTCCACACCAGGATGTCGCTCTTCAAGCCCAGCGCGCGGCAGCGGCCTGCGACGGTCGCCGCCTCCTCCGCTGACTCAGGCCGCAGGCCATGGTCGACGATGAAGGCGTGGACGCTGCCGCGATGCCAATCGGCCCATGCGCTGGCCAGGGCGGCCAGCGCCATGCTGTCGCCGCCGCCCGAGACGGCGACGGCGATCGCGGGCCGCGCCTCGAACGGCGCGAACCGCGTCATCAGGTCATCAAACGCGTCGTCTGTAAGGGGCGCGGTCGAATCTAGCCGCACCCGGCTGCCGCCGATTCCTGGGCGGCCTTGTCGCGCATGTTCTGGGGTGCGTTCGGGAACTTGCGGTCGAGCTCGGCGAACGTGGCGCAGGCCTCCGCCGTCTTGCCCAGGCGGCTCAATGTCACGCCCAGCTTCAGCAGGTTGTCCGGCGCCTTCGAGCTCTCCGGGAACTGCTGATAACCTTTCAGGAAGTTGATCGCGGCCTGCTGGAAGTTGTTGCGGACATAGAAGGTCTCGCCCAGCCAGTAGTAGGCGTTGCCGGAGAGATCACCGTTCGGGTGCATGGTGAGGAATTCCTGGAACGCCGCCTCCGCCGCGTCGTAGTCGGCCTGGCGCAGCAGCGAAAACGCGTAGTTGTACTGGTCCATCTCGCTGCCCGGCGGCAAGGTCGCCCCAACCGAGGCGGTTTCCGTCGTGACGACGGCGCCATCATCGATGACGGTCGTGGTCTCGCCGACGACAACATCGCTTGTCGTGCCGGTCGTGCCGGTTGCCGCGGCGACACCGCCGGTCGCCGCACCAGCGGCACCACCTTCAAGTGCGGCCAGGCGCAGATCGACATCGGTGATCAGTTGCTCGATACGCTGCGCCTGCTGACGCTGGGCGAACTGGAGTTCTTCGATCTGGCCGGTCAGCGTACGCATCCGCTCCTCGAGCTGCGACAGCCGAACCTGTGCGCTGGCGCCCTCCTGACCGGGAGCAAAGCCGCTGGTCGTATCGAGCGGCTGGACGGTGATGCCGGATGCCTCCAGCGCTTCAGCCGAAATGCCGCCTTGACCGGAATAGACGTAGCGCTGCAGGTCGGCCATGTCGGCACGGAGCGCATTGAGCTCCTGCTGCATGGTCTGGAGGTCGAAGATTTGGGCCTGGGACGCGGGCGCGGCCAGCATCAGGCCACACGCGCCAATCAAGGCAAGAAAGCGAAATCGGGTCGTCATGGGGCTCCCCGGCTGCTGCTTGGGCGGGTCACAACGTGATGATACCGCAAGCGCGGTTCCATCGGTCCTGTGAAGCCGCTCGACATCATTGCTTCAGAACACGCTCACCCGCGGCGCCAAGCCACGCCGGCGTCACGGGATCCGCACTGAAGGGGCCTTTAAGCGTCAAGCGCGGCAAAAATGCGGCATCGCGGCCGCGCCCGAATGCGGCAAGGCCGCACGTTCGCCCGGTCGAAACCGGGGGAACGCACGGCCCTGTCACGAGAACTGCGTCGATAGACTTGCTTAGTTGACCTTCAGGTCGTCACGCCGGTTCTGGGCCCAAGCCGCTTCGGTGTGACCCTCGACCTTCGGCCGTTCCTTGCCGTAGCTGATCGTCGCGATACGGCTGGGATCGATGCCCAGAGCAATCAGGTAGTTCTTGGCAGCCTGGGCGCGGCGTTCGCCGAGCGCCAAGTTGTATTCGCGGGTGCCACGTTCATCGGCGTTGCCTTCGATGGTCACGGAGACCTGCGGGTAGGCCTGCATCCACTCGGCCCAGCGCTGGATCGTGCGTTCGGCATCAGCCGTGATGACCGAGCTGTCGAAATCGAAGTAGACGGAACCGCCCAGCTCAAGATCCACGAACTCCTGGCTCAACGGATCGATGGCTTCGACCATGACCGTCTCTTCTTCAACGATCAGGGTTTCACCTTGGCCGGACGTATCGTCGGCGGTCTCCGGCGTCGATTCGCACGCGGCGACGAGCAGCAAGGCAGCAAACAAACTCAAGAATTTAACGCGCATGCGAGATATCCCCTCTCTCTGGTGACTTAGACAAGTAATCGACGCGCTCTCAATTGACCAGGAAGGCTTAAAACGACCCCTTCATGGAGTTTCATACAATCTTCGCCCATCCATTTCCAGGAAAAGCAAAAATCTAGCGCGACTATAAATTCGCTCCCCTATGGAATCAAGGGTGACCAGGCCGGATCGGAGCCATCCAGAGGCGTTTCGACCAAGCGGTCGTTGCGGCCGGTCAGATCGATCGAAAACAGCTGCACCTTGTTCTGATTACCGACCGGCGTATCGCGGAAATACATGAGCACGCGACCGTTCGGCGCCCATGTCGGACCCTCGACCAGGAAGCCGTTTGCGATCAGACGTTCCCCGGATCCGTCAGGGCGCATGACCCCGATATTGAACTGTCCCTGATAGCTCTTGGTGAAGGCGATCAGGTCGCCGCGCGGCGACCAGACCGGCGTCGAATAACGGCCTTGCTCGAACGAGATCCGCTGCACGTTCGAGCCGTCGGCGTTCATCACATAGATTTGTGGCGAACCGCCGCGGTCCGAGTTGAAGGTGACGAATTGGCCATCCGGCGAGAACGACGGCGACGTGTCGATCGCCGGATCGTTGGTTAATCGCTGAAGCTGGCGTGTCGGCAGATCCATGACATAGATGTCGGAGTTGCCGTCGATCGCCAGCGACATGATGACTTTTCGTCCGTCGGGCGAGAAACGCGGCGCGAACGTCATGCCGGGGAAGTCGCCCAGCACCTCGCGGCGGCCGGTGTCGATATCCAGGATGTAAACGCGCGGCGTATTGTTCACATAGGACATGTAGGTGATTTCCTGCGCCGTCGGCGAGAAGCGCGGGGTCAGCACCAGGTAACTGCCATCGGTGATGAAGCGGTGGTTGGCGCCATCCTGATCCATGATGGCGAGCTGTTTCTTGCGGTTGCTGGCGGTGCCGCTCTCCGCGATATAGACGACGCGGGTATCGAAGTAACCGCTTTCGCCGGTCAGCCGCTGATAGATGGCATCGGCGATCTTGTGCGCGATGCGCCGCCAGATCTGCGTGCTGCCGCGATAGACAAAGCCGTCGAGCTGCTGTTCGGCGAAGGTATCCCACAGGCGGAAGCTGACGGCGATGCGTCCGTCGGCCTCGCGGTCGACCCGGCCGGCGACCAGCGCCTGGGCGTTGATCGTGCGCCAGTCGCCGAAGCGCGGCGCGACATCGATATCGGCGGAGCTTTGGATAAACGCCTGCGAACTGATCGGATCGAACAGGCCGGAGCGCTCGAGGTCCGCGGCGATCACCTGGGCGATGTCTTGCCCGAGTATCGCGTCCTCACCCTGACCGACAAAATCGGTAACGGCGATCGGCAGCGGATCGGCCACGCCTTCGTTGATGTCGATGACCAACTGGGCACGGGCCGGCGCGGCCAGAGCAACGAACAGGACGACCACGGCAAGCAGCGCGGTCGGGACCAGTCGGAAGTCAGATTTGCTTTTCATTACAGCACCTTGCTCGGGTCAAACTTCAGTTCCATGAAGCGCCATTCGTCATAGGCGTCAGGCGGCAGGCCTTCCAGCGGCCGGTCTTTAAAATGGAGAACCGCACGCAGCGCACTCTCCGCGGCAGCGCGATAGAACTGCCCACCGGCGGCGGCGTCGGATGTGCTGTTGACGACCTCGGCCGTCAGCACGCGACCGTCCGGCGCCAGGCGTATCTGAATGGTGACGCGCAGCGTTTCGGCATCGCGCGCGCCGGCCGGGATAAGCCACTGGCGCTCGATCTGGCGGCGGATCGCATCGATCACCGACGCCGTCACCTGACTGGACTGGTTGGGCGCGATGTTGGTGTTGTCGAGGGAGGCAAGCATGTCGTCGAAGTTCACCGGCGGCGTCTCTTCGACAACCGGCCTGGGCTCTTCTTCCTCCAGCGACTTATCGATCAACAGGCTTTCCATCACGTTCTCAAAACTCTGCTCCGGTTCCGGCTCCGGCTCGACTTCGGGCGGCGGCGTCGGTTTGTCGGTCGGTGTCGGCGCCACGGCGACCTGCGGCTCCGGCACGTCTTCAGGCTCCGGTTCCGGCGCCGGCTCGGGCTCGACAACCTCGGGCTCGGGCTGCGGCAGCGGTTCCGGCTCCGGCGCGACTTCCGGCAA
>JANQGO010000295.1 GCA_028277285.1 Alphaproteobacteria bacterium
TGGCGTTCTGACCGCGCTCGCCTTCGCGATCTGGCCCCTGGCGCGCGCGCGGCTGGTGCCCGCCGCCGCCCTGTTTCGCGATCAGGTCTCGCGCCGTGCCGCCCGAAGGCCGGGACCCGCCACCATCATCGCCGCCGGACTGATCATCGCGGCGCTTGTGCTGCTCACCGTCTTCACGTCGCCCGACCGCCATCTGGCGATCGGCTTTGTCGTCGGCGCGGCCTTGACGCTGCTTCTGTTCCGCTTCGCCAGCGCCGGATTCACCCGGCTGATCCGGCGCATCGGACGGCCACGGCGTCCGGGCCTGCGCCTGGCGCTTGCCAACCTGACCCGGCCAGGCGCGGCGACGGGTTCGGTCGTCGTCGCGCTCGGCATCGGCCTCACCGTTCTGATCGCCATCGTTTCCGTCCAGGGCAACCTGACCGAGGAGATCGGCGACAACCTGCCGGCGGACGCGCCCTCCTTCTTCTTTGTCGACATCCAGCCCGATCAGGTCGCGACCTTTGACGCCATCATGGCATCGACACCCGGCGTTCATGCCGTTGAGCGGGTGCCGAGCCTGCGCGGGCGCATCACCGAGATTGACGGCGTCCTGGCCACCGAGGCGGTGATCGAGCCGGAGGCAGAATGGGCGATCGAGGGCGACCGCGGCGTGACCTATGCCTCGACTGTGCCGGAGAACGCCGAACTGGTGACCGGCGAATGGTGGCCGGCCGACTATGACGGGCCGCCGTTGCTCTCCTTCGAATCCGATATTGCAAGGGGCTTCGGCATCGATGTCGGCGATACCCTCACGGTCAACGTGTTGGGCCGCGACATCACCGCGACGGTCGCCAACCTGCGCGATGTCGACTGGTCGACCATGGGCATCAACTTCACCCTGGTCTTCGCGCCGGGCCTCTTGGAGGCGGCACCCCATACCTTCATCGCGACGGTCCACGCCGACCGCGAGGCGGAGACCGGCCTGCGCGCCGAGATCGCCCAGACCCTGCCCAACGTCTCGGCAATCGGCGTCCGCGACGTGCTCTCCGACGTCATCGCCATCCTGGAGAAGATCGACGCGGCGGTCGGCGGCATCGGTGCGCTGGCGTTGGTCGCCGGCCTGCTCGTGCTCGCCGAATCCGTCGCCGCCGCCCAGCGCCGCCGGGTCTACGACGCCGTGGTGTTGAAGGTGCTGGGCGCGACCCGGCGTCAGCTGTTCCGCGCCTACCTGCTGGAACACCTGCTGCTGGGCTCGGCGACGGCGCTTCTGGCAGCCGGTGCCGGCACCCTGATCGCCTGGATCGTCACCAGCTTCGTGATCCAGGCGCCCTGGACGTTCCAGCCGCTTCTGATCCTGGGAACCGCCGCCATCGCGGTCCTGGTCACCCTGGTTTTCGGCTACTGGGCGACCTGGCGGGCGCTGAAACACAAAGCGGCCCCGGTTCTGCGCAGCGAATAGGGCGAAAAACCCTAGTTTTGCGCGGGTCTTGAATGCTTGATTCCGGCAATCAGGTTCCCCAAATATCTTGGGAATGGTACGGTGACGTACCTACCGTTCCGCATGAGTTATACCTAGAGGGAACCAAACATGGCCTTTGGCAGCTCGAATCCGCGCACTGCGGCCCCCACGCAGACCACCGCCGTCTACGACGAGGGTCTGCGCGCCTACATGCTGCGCGTTTACAACTACATGGGCAGCGCCCTGGTCATTACTGGGGTGTTGGCCTACCTCGTGGCGCAGATGTCCGTGGTCACCGGTTCGTCCGGCGAAGTCGTCGGACTGACGTCGTTCGGCGCGACGCTGTTCGGCAGCCCGCTTCAGTGGGTTGTGATGCTGGCGCCGCTCGCCCTGGTGTTCTACTTCTCCTTCCGCATCCACAAGATGTCGGCAGCGTCCGCGCAGATCGTCTTCTGGGTCTTTGCCGCCCTGATGGGCATATCGCTCTCGACCATCTTCATCGCGTTTACGACCGAGAGCATCGCGCGGGTGTTCTTCATCACCGCCGCGACCTTCGGTGCGATGAGCCTTTACGGCTACACGACCAAACGATCCCTGGCCAACTGGGGCTCGTTCCTGTTCATGGGCCTGATCGGCATCATCATCGCCATGGTCGTGAACATCTTCGTCGGCAGCTCGGCGATCCAGTTCGCGATCTCGGTGATCGGCGTGATCGTGTTCGTCGGCTTGACCGCCTATGACACGCAGCGGATCAAGGAGACCTACAGCGCCAGCATGGATGGCGAGATGACGACCAAGAGCGCCATTCACGGCGCCCTGCGTCTCTATCTCGACTTCATCAACCTGTTCATCATGCTGATGCAGCTTCTGGGCAACAACCGCTAGGGGTTGTCGCCGACAGAATCGAAGGGCCCGGCGGGCAACCGCCGGGCCTTTTCTGTGACCGGAACGTGACAGAGCGGTGCCTACAAAGCCGCCAACTCTATCGCGCCATCAACGTCAGCACCTCGCCGCGCACCTGGTAGCCGCCAATGCGGCTGAGGAACGACATGCCGAGCAGCGAGCGGTCCATCGAGGCCTCGTTGACCGAGGCCCGTACATTGGTCACGGACACCGGGCCGATGCTGACACGGTCCAGACGTACGGGCGCGCCGCGCACCAGACCGTTGGCGGTGCTGAAGACCTGGCTATAGGTAAGCCTGGCCGGATCGAAGCCCAAGCGCCGGGCGTCGTCTTCGGTCAGCACGACGTCGCTGGCTCCGGTATCGACCAGAAAGAGCACTTCAACCCCATCAACATCGGCCGTGACGTGGAAGTGGCCGTCGGGACTCAAGCGGAAGCTGACCTGGTTGTCGTCGGCGTCGAAACCATAGCCCGGTACGTGGTCGGCAATGACCCGGTCGCTGACCGTCTTCACCTGGTCGCGAAAGCTGTAGCCGATGACCAAGACGGCGCCGATGACGACCCAGACGCCTGCGTGGCGCAGGCTGCGCGACAAGTTGCCGCGCATGAAGGCCCACCAGACCCCGGCGCCGACAAACACCAGGAGCAACACCAGATAGACCAATCTGAGCGCGTCCTCGCCGACCACCGCATCGGCGGCAAGCACCACGACGCCGGCACCGACGCCAAGCAGGATCCAGGGCCACCAGCGGCCGCGAGGCCGCTCCCTACCGCCTTGCTCAGGGCCGTTTTGCGGGTTTTCTCTCGTCAACGTTAACTGCCTGTTTTGCCTGACATCCCATGCATGGTCGTCTACATATCGGCCCGAACCGCTGGAAAGGAACCCGTTTGTCTGATGAAACCGATGACGCCTTGCTCATGCCCTGGCGCATAGCCGCCGCCGCGCTCGCGGGTTATGGGATCTTTGTGGGCGGTATGTTCCTGGTCCAGCGACATCTCATGTACCACCCCGGCGACGATCTGCCGGATCTCGCCCTGTCTCAAATCGCCGGTATCGAGGCCGTGACATTGACGACCGACGACGGGCTCGCGCTTCTTGCGTGGTACGCGCCGGCGCGCGACGGCAAGAAGACCTTCGTGGTCACCCATGGCAATGCCGGCCATATCGGCCACCGTACCGGTAAACTCGCCGAACTGGCGGAGGCCGGCTACGGCCTGTTGCTGGTCGAGTACCGGGGTTTCGGCGGCAACCCCGGCAAACCGAACGAGGCGGGTCTTTACCGGGACGCCGATGCGGGATTTGCCTTTCTGGCCGAGCGTGGCGTCGCCGCCGAAGACGTCGTGGCCTATGGCGAATCCTTGGGCACGGCCGTCGCCGTTGAGATGGCCGTGCGCCATCCGGTTGCCGCCGTCGTCCTGGAGGCGCCATTCACGTCAATCGCCGAGGTTGCAGCGACCCACTACTGGTACATTCCCATGGCGCGCTGGCTGGTGCTGGACCGGTTCGATTCAGAAAGCCGCATCGCCCGGATCGATGCGCCGCTGTTGATCCTGCACGGCGACGATGACGGGGTGGTTCCGGCCAAGCTCGGCCGGGAGCTGTTTGATGCGGCCGCTGAGCCCAAAACGTACTGGCAGGCGCCCGCCGGCAACCATAACGATCTCTATGAACACGGCGCGGCAATGGCCGTCATCGACTTCCTGAAAACCAACGTGCACCAAGACTGATACGCAGACGAACCTTTGAATGCCGGCCCCTTTCATGACGGATCGATCAGCACATATGGCTTTTCAAGCGTGAGCCCGATGGGAGATCAGCCCGCATGAGATCATGGCGAGAACGCGTGGCCGGCCTGGTCGACCATCCCTATTTCACGCGCAGCATCACCGGCATCATCATTCTGAACGCCGTGCTGTTGGGCCTGGAGACGGTGCCGTCGGTCATGACCCAATGGGGCGGCCTGGTTTATGCCCTCGACGAGATCATCCTGGCCATCTTCGTCGTCGAGCTGGCGCTGCGCATGTTCGGCCACGGCAAGGCATTCTGGCGCGATCCCTGGAGCCTGTTCGACACGATCATCGTCGGCGTCGCGCTGATGCCCGAGAGCGGCGCCTTCTCCGTCCTGCGCGCGCTGCGTGTGCTGAGGGTCCTGCGTCTGGTCTCGACCATGCCGCGACTGCGCCGTGTCGTCGAGACGCTGTTGCGCGCGATCCCCGGCATGGGCTCGATCGCGCTCCTCATGATGCTGCTGTTCTACGTCTTCGCGGTGATGGCGACGAAGCTCTTCGGCGGCGAGTTCGACGCGTGGTTCGGCACCATCGGCCGGTCGATGTATTCGCTGTTCCAGATCATGACCCTGGAAAGCTGGTCGATGGGCATCGTGCGCCCGGTGATGGAAGTCTACCCGTGGGCCTGGGCGTTCTTCGTCGTGTTCATCCTGGTCGCCAGCTTCACGGTGCTGAACCTGTTTATCGCCGTCATCGTCGACTCCATGCAGCGCCTGCATCTTGAGGAACAAGACGTGTTGGCGCGCGAGATCGAGGACCAGGCCCATGCCGAACGCGAGCAGCTCCGCAACGACATCAGCACCCTGCGCGAGGAAATCCGTTCGCTCAGAAGCGACCTATCCGCCGGCAAGTCGCCGGGGTCAGGCGGCTCTGCACGCTCATAAAACACCACCGCATCCCGGCCGAAGAGCCGGGATCCATGAACACGGAAGGCGCCAACCGGGCATCGCCCGTGTTCATGGGCCCCGGATCAAGTCCGGGGCGCGCGGGTGTTTGTTGCGAGGGTGACCTCGGCTAGCCCTTCACGCGGGTGTTCTTCGGATCGTAGAGCGCCGTCATGTGCAGCGTGGCCGGCACCATCTCGGTCGCGACCTCAAGCTCGTAGTCGCCTGATTCCAGGAACGCCTTGTCGACACCGTCGGCATGGCGGACATAGCCGTAGCCGATATTGGCGCCGACCGTGTACCCCCAGCCGCCGCTGGAGAGCCAGCCGACCCGCTCGCCGTTGCGGTAGATGGTCTCGCGGCCAAGCAGCACGATCCCCGGATCGTCGACGGTGAAACAGACAAGCCGCTTGGCGATGCCGTTCTCGGCCTGGCGCGCGACCGCGCCGTGGCCGCGGAAATCCGTGTTGCTTTTCAGCTTCACCGCCCAGGTCATGCCGGCTTCGACCGGCGTGTAATCCGGGCCGATATCGCTGCCCCAGGCGCGGTAGCCTTTTTCAAGGCGCAGGCTTTCGATGGCGCGGTAACCGGCCAGACGCAGGCCGTGCGGCTCGCCCGCCGCGACCAGCGCATCGAACACCTCGGGCGCCGCCTCGACCGGCATGTGGAGCTCCCAACCGAGTTCGCCGACATAGGTGACGCGGATGGCACGCACGACGCGGCCCTTGATGGTAATCTCCCGGCAACGGCCGAACGGGAAAGCCTCGTTGGAGAGGTCGCTGTCGGTGACGGCACCCAGCACGTCGCGCGCCTTCGGCCCCATCAGCGTCAGGACGGCCATGTCGTCGGTGATCTCGGTCAGCGCCGCATCGGCATCGTCGGGAATGTTGCGGCGGATCCAGTCGGCGTCGTGGGTCGCGAAACCGGTGCCGGTCACGACGTAGTAGGTTCTTTCGTCAAGCCGGCTGACGGTCAGATCGCATTCGATGCCGCCACGGTCGTTCAGCATCTGGGTATAGGTCACCTTGCCCGGCGGTCCCGACACATCGTTGGCGCAGATCCAGCCGAGCGCGCGCTCGGCATCCGGGCCGGTGACCAGGAACTTGGCGAAGGACGACGCGTCGAACAGCGCGGCGGCCTCGCGGCAGGCCCGGTGTTCGGCGCCGACCGCGTCGAACCAGCTCTGCCGGCCGAACGCATAGACGTCCTGGGGCTCGGTCCCCGCCTCCCCGAACCAGTTGGGCCGCTCCCAACCGAGCTTGGAGCCGAAGCAGGCGCCGGCGGCCTTCAGGCGATCGTAGAGCGGCGACACCCGGTTCGGCCGCGCGGCGCTCGCCTCCTCGTGCGGCCAGCCCATGGTGTAGTGCTTGGCGCAGGCCTCGACCGTGCGGGCGCGCACCCAGTCGATATCCTGGTGCGGCGGGCCGAAACGCAGGATGTCGACGGCGGCCAGATCCATCGGCGCCGTGCCGCCGACGATCCATTCGGCGAGTGCCCGGCCCGCGCCGCCGGCGCTGGCGATACCAAAGGCATTGAAGCCGGCACCGACAAAGAAACCGCGGACCTCCGGCGCTTCGCCCAAAATGAAGTTGCCGTCGGGCGTGAAGCTCTCGGGCCCGTTCAAGAGCTGCTTGACGCCGGCCTTGCCGAGCGCGGGCACACGCGCCAGGGCCTGCTCCATGAGCTGGCCGAAATGACCCCAGTCGCTGTCCAGCAACGTGAACTCGAAGCCGTCGGGAATGCCGTCCTCGGCCCACGGTTTGGGATTGAGCTCATAACCGCCCATGACCAGGCCGCCGACATCCTCCTTGAAATAGACCAAGCGGTCGGGATCGCGCAGGGTAGGCAGGTCGGGCGTCACACCCTCGACCTTCTCGGTGATCATGTACTGATGCTGCATGGAACACAGAGGCACGTTAACCCCAGCGAGTTTGCCGATATCGCGCGCCCATTGACCCGCGCAGTTGACGACGATGTCGCAGGCGATGGCACCGTCGCGCGTCACGACGCCCGCCACGCGGCCATCCTTCACCGTGATCGCCTCGACCGGGCAGTCCTCGACGATCGTGACGCCCGCATTGCGCGCGCCGCGCGCCAGGGCCTGCGCGGTGTCGGACGGGTTGGCCTGGCCGTCGGTCGGCAGGAACGCGGCACCGACCAGGTCGGAAGCATCCATGATCGGCCACAGGTCCTTGGCTTCGGCCGGCGACAACAGATGCATCTCCAGCCCGAAGCTGCGCGCCATGGTCGCCTGGCGTTTGATCTCGATCAGCCGGTCGGCGTTGCAGGCAAGCCGCAAGCCGCCGTTCATCTTCCAGCCGGTGGCCTGGCCGGTCTCGGCCTCCAATGTGTCGTAGAGCTCGACGCTGTACTTCAGAAGCTGGGTGATGTTGGCGCTGGACCGGAGCTGGCCGACCAGGCCGGCCGCGTGCCAGGTCGAGCCGCTGGTGAGCTTGGCGCGCTCCAGGACGACAACGTCGGTCCAACCGTTCTTCGCCAGGTGATAGGCGGTCGAACAGCCGATGATGCCGCCGCCGATGATGACGACCTGGGCTTGTGTCGGCGGCTTGGTCATGTCTCATCCCGCCAGGCGTCGTACGCACGGTCGAAGCGCGCGAGGTTCTCCGCCGTATAGGCGACATAGTCGATGTCGAGGCTGGAATGGTGTTCCTGGATCATGCTCCAGAAGGCCTCGCGCAGCAGCGACGCACACTTCATGGCGCCATAGCGCCACCACTGGCGGTCGCCCAAGGGTGTCTCGTAGTACTCTTCAAGCATCCAGCGTTCCTGGCCGACCGAAAGCTGGTTGTTGGAGGCCAAACCGCCGAGATCGAACAGCGCGCTGTTGAAGCCCGCGAATTCCCAATCGATGATCCAGATGCGTTCGCCGTCGTCGATGAAGTTGGCCGGCAGAAGATCGTTGTGGCCGAAGATAAGCTTCACCCGGTCGACCGCTGTTTCCAGTTCGCCGGCGATCTCACGGTAGCGCGGCACCTCGCCCAAGAGCCGGTGGTTCTCATCGGCCATGCGGCCGAAATAGTCGCGCAGGGAATGGAACACCCAGAACATCGGCGCGCGCCCGCGCAGGTGTTCCGGCGCCTCGCGATGCAGGCGTTTGATGACCGGCAAAAGGCGTTCGAGGTTCGCCTGGTCGCGCACGTCCTCTTCGCCATAGGTGCGTCCATCAATAAAGCGGGAAACGATGACACCTTGCTCGGTATAGACGAGCTCCGGCCCGACACCGGCGGCGTGGGCCGCTCTGGCGCAGGCGATCTCGGCGGTGCGCCGGATACCGTGTTCGGGGATGTTGCCGCCGATGCGGACGACATACGCTTCGTCGCCGTCGACCACCTTGAAGTTGACGTTGGTGATCCCGCCGCTCAAGGCGACCGGCTCGACACTCCCTTTCCAGATCGGTAGCGACGCCGCTTTTTGGCGTGCTTCGTCGGTCATGGCATCTCCTCAAGTCGTGGCATCAGGCAAGGCCCAGCTCTTGTTTGCGGCGCTGCGCCCAGGCCGAGATAAGACGGTCGGCGATCATGGCGATGAAGGCGACACAGACGCCGGCGACGATGCCGCGTCCGGTGTCCGCCTTGGTCAGCGCGATGTAGACTTCCTGGCCCAGGTCCCGGGTGCCGACCAGGGCGGTGATCACCAGCATGGAAAGCGCCATCATGATCGTCTGGTTGACGCCCAGCATGATCTCCGGCAGCGCCAGCGGCAGCTTTACCTTGCGCAGGATCTGGCCGCGGCTGCAGCCTTGGGCGCGCGCCGCTTCGATCAGATGCTCGGGCACCTGGGAGAGGCCGTGGATGGTGTAGCGCGTCGCCGGTGCCGCGGCGTAGGCGACGATCGCGATCATGGCGGAGAAGTCGCCGACCCGGAACAGCATGACGACCGGGATCAGATAAACGAAGGACGGCAGCGTCTGCAGCGTGTCGATGACGACCTGCACCACGCGGTTGACACGCGGGTTGCCGGCCGCCCAGGTGCCGATCGGGAAGCCGATGGAAAACGCGATGAGGACGGAAAGACCGGTCAGGTAGACCGAGATCATCGCCTTTTCCCAGTTGCCGGTGACCAGGATGAAGGCGGCCAGGCCGACAACGATCAGCGCCAGACGCCAGGCGCCCAATTGCCAGCCGGCCATGGCGACCACGATCAGCGCGAGCGGCCACGGAACCGCCAGCAGAAAACGCTTGATCGGGATCATGATGTTGACCAGCAGCCAGGTCTTCACGACCTCGATCGAGTCGAACAGGTGGATGTTCACCCACGCGACGACGCGGTCGAAGAACGTGCCGGTGGTGACGGTCCAAGCTTCGGGATAGGCCTCGACGAAGGGCAGGACCGCACCCAGCGCCATGGAGCCCACGATCAGCACCAGCGCCGCCAACAAGTAGGGGTGACGGCGGACGAACGACGGCTGTCGTTCCTCGCTGTGGTGTGGCGGCGGCTTGGTGGCATAGGCCTGGGTCAGCCGGTCGGGGGCGATGGCAAGCAACGTGATCGCGATGCCGGCCTCCAGCCCCTCGCCGATGGCCAGGCGGCGCAGCGCGTGCAGAACGTCGAAGCCCAGACCGCCGGCGCCGATCATCGAGGCGATGATCACCATGTTCAGCGACAACATGATCACCTGGTTCAGGCCGACCATCAGGCCGGGCTTCGCCGCCGGCACCATGACCTTCCAGATGTGCTGGCGCGACGAGCAGCCGGCCATGCGGCCGTACTCGCTGATCTCGTCGGGCACCTGTTTGAGCGCCAGGATGGTGATGCGCACCATGGGCGGCATGGCGTAGATCATCGTCGCGATCATCGCGGCGACCGGCCCGAAGCCGAACAGGAAGAGGATCGGCACCAGATAGGCGAACACCGGCACCGTCTGCATGAGATCCAGAAACGGCGTGACCGCGCGTTCGAACCACGGCCGACGGTAGGCCGCGATGCCGAGCAGCAGGCCGAACGTAGCGCCCAACGGCACGGCGATGACGATCGAGGCCAGCGTCACCATGGCGCTGTCCCACTGACCGAACACCGCCAGATAGGCAAAGCACAGGCCGACCAGAAGCGCGAGGCCACGGTCGCGCACCCGCCAGGCGAAGAAGGCGAGGACCGCGATCAGCACGATCCAGGAGATGCGCGGCACCAACAGCACGCCGCCCGATCCGTCGGGGATCTCGAACCCGGTGGCCAGGAAGCCGTAGGCCGCGGTCAGGAACCAGTCGAGCAGCCAGGCGATCGAGCGGGTGAACTCCTGAAAGGTGAAAAGGCCGAAGGTCGCGTCGTTGATCAGCCACTTCATGGCGTCGCTGATCCAGCCTTGAAGATCCCAGCGCCAGGCGCGCGGATACTCAACTGACCACTCAGGCACGGTGGCGAAGGTCGACACGGCGAAAACGGCGATCAGAACGATGAGCCACGCGACCGTC
>JANQGO010000300.1 GCA_028277285.1 Alphaproteobacteria bacterium
GGCGACCCTGGACGTGCACCAGATATCCGCGACAACCGTCGCCGGCGTTCTGCAGAACCGCGTGCCGACCGCCTTGCCGTGCCCCCCGGCGGTGCCCGCCGCCGAGAGTTCCGGTCAAATCCTGGCGAGCGGCGACGAACTCGTCGCGACAAAACCGGCGACGGTCGCCGCGCCACCGAAAGGCACCAGGATCCAGCTTGCGGCCTATGGCTCCGAGCAGCGCGCCAACGAGGCCTGGTCCGAACTGCAGACGACCCATGGCGACTTGCTTGCCGGCCTGCAGCCGATGGTCGAAAGCGCGTTGCTGGATTCCGGGACCTTTTATCGGCTACAGGCCGGGCCGTTTGGTTCGACAGACGATGCGGCAGCCTTCTGCCAGCAGTTGGTCGAACGGCAACTGGACTGCATCGTCATTCCTCGCTGACGGCTCGGCATGGTGCAAGAGCCAGCCCGATGATCACGCGCTGGCGACACGCCGTCTGATGCCGCGCGGCGTTAGTCGCCTGCGGTGATTTCGATCTCGATCATCAGTTCCGGCAGCGCAAGGCACTGGACACCGATGACCGTTTGCGGTGGCCGGATGCCGGCCTCATCGATCCAGTCTTTGTAAACGTCGAAGCTCGCGTTGAAGCTGTCCATGTCGGTCACATAGAACCGAACGAGGAGAATGTTGCGTCGGTCCATATCCGCATCGCCAAGGACCTCATCGAGGTTGGCGAGCGAGGTGCGAAACTGCTCGCGGAAACTGTCGGCATGAAGCGCAATCTCAGCGCCTGGTCTTTCGGGGTCATCGCCCATCGAGGCCTGACCGGAACAATGGAGCACGCGGCGCAGCCCCTCGACCACCTCGGCCTGATCCATGCTGTACTGCGCACCCCAATGGGCCGGGTTGACCGATTTACGTTTCATGGTTGGCCTTCCTGTCACACACCCACGCTTGCCGGCCTATCTTAGCGCGTAACCCCCAGAAGGGCTCGGCCTGGATGGCGGCCGGCAGTGGCGCCTCGACTTTCCAAACGCCGACGCAAAAACGGGCCTTGCCGGCAACATTCGGGTATCGTGACGCCGCCGTTGGCCGCATGGCCCCGTAGCCGACTGTCCGTGAGATTGCGCTGTGCGTCTGAACGACTGCCACAACTTCCATGACTTCCGCGAGCTCGCGCGCCGCCGCCTGCCCGGCCCCATCTTCAACTATATCGACGGTGCCGCCGACGACGAGGTGACGTACCGCAAAAACACGTCGAGCTTCGAGGCCGTCGACCTGGTCCCCGACGTCCTGCGCGGCGTCAAGGAGATCGACATGTCGGTCCAGGTGATGGGTCAGAAGCTCGCGATGCCGATCTACTGCTCGCCGACCGCGCTGCAGCGCCTGTTCCATCACGAGGGCGAACGCGCGGTCGGCGCCGCCGCGTCAAAGTTCGGCACCCTGTTCGGCTGCTCGTCGCTCGGTACCGTGAGCCTTGAGGAGTTACGTCAGGCCTATCCCACGCCCCAGGCCTATCAGTTCTATTTCCACAAGGACCGCGGCCTGAACAGCGCCATGCTGGAGCGCGCCAAGGCCTCGGGCATCGACGTCATGATGCTGACCGTCGACTCGATCACCGGCGGCATCCGGGAACGCGATCTACGGACAGGCTTTACAATCCCCTTCAAGCTGACGCCCGGCGCG
>JANQGO010000133.1 GCA_028277285.1 Alphaproteobacteria bacterium
GTGGCCTTGCCTGTCGCGCTCACGGACCAGGCTTCTCCGGCCTCGATGGTCGATGTCCCTTCGCCAGATAGGTGCATGTCTAGCCCCCGCATGGCCAACTCCCACCCTACACCGGTCGCTCCGGGGCCATACTGATCCCAATGCGCCTGGCTATCTGGGTCTGTCGGATGCTCATGTTCGAGCGTCAGAAGTGCGCCTTGGTCTGATTGTTCGATTGTGACATTGACCCAACTGGTGTTTCCCCCGAACTCCCAAGTAAGAGCCAATTGTCTGGGCGGTTCGCAGACGACAATTTCACCGTCCGCATTTCCTTCTATTGAGAAGCGCCCGCCTTGTTTGAAATCGCCCGCAACGTTCGCGAACCAGCGCTGCACGCGCTCCTTGTCCGTCAAAGCACTCCACAAATCTGCCGGGCTCGTAGGGTAGTGGCGACTTGCACGCACGATGTAGGTCCGGGCTCCTTCGCGTTCACCGCCAACAACCTCCCGAAAGGAGGCTCCAAGAGCTGCGATACACGCCATCTCCTTGTCCTCACCAGACTCAAACGTATTAGTTTCCACTAATATGACCCTTGACGAACATCATGGTCAATTCCCTGAGGGGCCACTTCCTGCAGCGCCCAGTTATGGCGGAACGGGCACACTCGGGACAATCGACCTCCTGTGTCCAATGTCGGGTTCAGACGGGATACCAGATCTTGAACGACGAGCTGTTGGCGTGATTGAAGCTCGGAAAAGGAGCATTCCGCCCCGACGCGATCGGCGAGATCCGATCGGCTTTAGCCGTTTTCTCTATCGGGACAGGTATCTGGTCGACAGGTTCTTCGACCGGACCAAACGTTGCCGCCGCATCGCCACGCGATACGAGAAGCGGGCGGCCAACATCCCGGCATTTGTAAAGTTAGTTGCGATACGGTTGTGGCTCAGCGTCAATGAGTCCACGGCCTAGTAGTTCGGTCGCTCCGGACAATCCGGCTCCAGCGGATAGATCGGCCGGCGCACCTTCTCGAAGGTGAAGAGCGAATTGTCGCTGCTGGTGACGCCGACGCCGTTGCACGGGATCTCGTGGCGCGCGATGGCGGCGAAACCGGCGCGGTGATGAATGCGCGACTTCAACACCAAGTAACGTTTTTCCGTCGGCTCGATGCCGACGCTGCGGAAGCAGCCGAGGTCGTAGGGCTCGGTGTGCTGCGAAATCACGACGATCTGCACGCTGCCGGTATCCAGCACGGCGGTCTTGCCCATCGACATCGTCGTGCCGCGTCCCATGGGGACGGTGACGATGAAATCGCCGTCGGTCAGCGCGCGCACTTTGCCGGTAACCTCGATCGGCTCGCCTCTTCTGCCGATGGTCGGCATGTCGACCTTGCCGCCCAGCGACACGGTGACGGTCTCGCCGACGCCGGCCGCGGCCATCTCGTCGACCGCCTGGGGGTCGCAGATGGCAAAGAACGCGACGTCCTCCAGCCCCTGATCGATGACCTCCCTCAGAACCGCCGTCGTCTCCTGCGTGCCGCCGGAGGCCGAGTTGTCGGCGTGATCCAGCAGGACGACAGGGCCGTCGGTCAGCGACTTGGCATGGGCGACGGTGTCGCCCAGCGGCTCGGAATGGAAGATCCACTCGGCGCGTTCCTGCCAAGCCTTCTGCAGCATCGCCTCGCATTGCTGCTCGGCGGCGACCCGGTCGCCGTCGGCGATGGTGACGACCGACAGGCCGGCATCGTGAAAATCGGCAAGGGGAAACCCGCCGAAGATCGAGGCCGCCAGCAGGCCGTCGCTTTCGGCCTGGCGCGCCATGGCCAGCATGGTTTTCATCGGCTCGTCGTCGTGCCCCATGCGCAAGGTTTGCGCCAGGATCGGCCGGTTGCCCCAGACCATGACCGGAGAGACTTCGCCGGCCAGCGCGCGCACCATGATCCGTCCGGCATGGGCGCCGGCCTCGTACATGTCGATATGCGGATAGGTCTTGTAGCCGACCAAGACCGTGCAGTTGTCGACGATGTCGTCGGTGATGTTGGCATGCAGGTCCAGGCTGATGGCGATCGGCAGATCCGGCGCGATTGTTCGTAGACGCTTCAGCAGCGTGCCTTCGCCGTCATCGGTCGTCTCGGCGACCATGGCACCGTGGAGGTCCAGGAAACAGACATCGCAGCCGGCCTCGACGGCGTCGCAGATGGCGTCGCACATGGTGGCGTAGGCGGCCGCGTCGACCTTGCCGCTGGGCGCGGCGTTGCCGGCGACCGGCGTCACCATCTCCATGCCCGCCTCATCGGCGACATCGAGGAACGCGCCCAGGCCCGTGCCGGTCCCCTTGAAGCGTTTATAGACGTCGGGGCCGGTCGGCACATCGGGGCTGCCGAAGCGCGCCAGCGGTGTCGGCACCGGCGAGAACGTGTTCGTCTCGTGCTCCATCATCGCGATGACCGCGCGCAACGTCATGGTTATCTTCCTGCCTAAGCGTTTTGCGGACGGTAGGCTTCACCAACCGTCAGGGTCCAGCGGACGATGCTCTTCAGCACCTTGCCCAGGGCCTCATCCATGGACTCGACGATGGGGAGGATGCTGTCGGCCCGCGCTGGTTCGATGGCCTCGAAACTGGCGTTGGCGACGATCAGGCGGTTCGGCATTTCGACCAGCTTGCAGTTGATGCGCACATGGGCGTTGGGCGGCCCGCCGTTGCTGTACTCCATCTGAAACTCGCGCACCTCGACCAGCAGCACAAAGTCGCTGCGCAGGCCGACGGACTGGCGCCCGACCGACGTGATCATGCCGGAGTTCTCGAAGGATTCGACGATCAGGCCCTGCACCATCAAGGGCGCGCGGTCGGTCCAGTTCGAGTTGGCGTAGTACTCGACCTGGATCAGGTTGCGCGTCAACGCGATGCGCTGGGTGTTGATGCCGGCCGGTGCGACAGGGATGTCGACAACCAGCTGCCAGTTCACCGGAAAGAGATCGTCGCCGAACGTGCTCTTGGGTGTCAGGCGGTAGAGGTTGGGCGGCGTCTCGATCTTCTGAATGAACGACGAGGCGCCGCATCCGGCCAACGGCACGGCAAGCAGTCCGGTCAGCATGGTTCGGCGCGCGAGAGATGAAGACTGCATGATCATGGACCGCTGTTATTGAGCCTGATAGCCGGACTGATTGCCGCCCAGGAGGAACGACGCGGGGTCGCGCTCCAGCTGCTGCGCGATCTGCGTGAGCGACGCGATGAGCGCGCGGCCGTCGACCAGGAACTGACCGAACTCATAAAGGCCGGTTTCCGTGAAGTCGCGAATGGCGACACGGTTTTCGTTAAGGATGGCCGTGGCCGTATCGGCGGTCTGCGTGAAGCTGGTCAACATCGCGTCGAGCTTCGGGTTCGTCTCCTCGACCGCCGTGTTAACTGTCGTCAACGTCTTATCGAGCTCTTTAAGCGTCGCATCGAAGTTCTTGGTGATGGTGTCGAGGCTCTGTCTGAAGTCGGCCGTCAGCTCCTTGATCTCCGCGGTCGTCTTCTCGATGTTCTCGAAGGTCTGGCGGCCATCCTCGATAATTTCACCAATCGATGCCCGGTGTTTCGAGAGCTCCTCGGTGAACGCTTCGACGTTCGCCAGGGTGTCGGAAACCGCCTTACGGTTTTGCTCGTCGAACAGCATGTTCGCGCGCTCAAGGAGTTCATGGGCGGACTTCAGAACCTCGGGCGCCGACGTGAAGAGTTGCTGCAGCGCCGACTCCTCGGACTTGATGGTCGCGATGTCTTGGCCGGGTGCCGGCTCCAGGTCCGGCGCGCCCTCGGTGCCGGCCTTGATCTGGATATAGGACACGCCGGTGATGCCCTGCATTTCGACCGACGCCACGGAGTCCGTCTTGACCGGCGTGTCGCTCTTGACCTGCACGACGACGCGCACGAGGTCGGGATCGAACGGATCGATTTCGATCGTGCGTACCGTGCCGACGGGAATGCCCAGGTAACTCACCGTGCTGTCGACGGCCAGGCCGGTAACGGCGCCGGAGAAAAGGATCTGATAGTTGGTGTAGCGCTGGGTCGTATCGAACTTCGCAAGCCAAATGACGAAGCCCGCCATCGCCACGACGAGCACCAGCACAAACGTGCCGACCAGGGTATAGCTAGCGCGGGTTTCCATGGGTTCTACTCGCCAAAAGCTGCGCGTGCCCGGGGGCCGCGGAAGTATTCCTGGATCCAGGGATGATCCAGCTTCAGGAGTTCCTCGATCGTCCCCACAACGATCTTTTTGTCGATCAGCACGGCAATACGGTCGCAGATCGCGATCAGACTGTCCAGATCATGCGTGACCATAAAGACCGTCAGGCCAAGGCTTTCGCGCAAACTGCCGATCAATTGGTCGAAGTTTGCGGCGCCGATCGGGTCCAGCCCGGCCGTCGGTTCGTCGAGGAAAAGGATGCCCGGATCAAGCGCCAGGGCGCGCGCCAGACCGGCGCGTTTGCGCATGCCGCCCGACAGCTCGGACGGGAACTTCACCGCGGTGTCGACCGGCAGGCCGGTCATGGTGATCTTGACGCGGGCCAATTCGTCCATCAGGCGCGGCGAGAGTTTCGTGTACTCCTTAATCGGCACCTGAATGTTTTCGGCGACCGTCAGCGAGCTGAACAGCGCGCCATCCTGAAACAGCACGCCCCAATGGGCACGCAATGCCTTGGCTTCGCGGGCCGACAAGGTCTTGGTGTCCTGGCCCAGCACCTCGATGGTGCCGGCCTGCTGCTGACGCAGGCCGACGATCGTGCGCAGCAGCACCGATTTGCCCGAGCCCGAACCGCCGACGACGCCCAGCACTTCGCCTTCCAGGACATCCAGATCCAGGTTGTCGTGTACGACCTGTGTGCCGAACTGGTTGCGCAGGCCGCGAACCCGAATGACCGGTTCGCCCTTTGGCGTGTGCAGGTCGCTGGGTGAGTCAAACTCTTGCTCGTCGCGCAGGGCCATCAGATGCCTAAGAACGAGAAGAGGACGGAGAAGAAGGCGTCGAGCACGATGACCAGGAAGATCGCCTGGACGACCGCCTTGGTTGTCATCTGGCCGACGCTTTCGGCGCTGCCGGCAACCTTCAGGCCGTTGTAACAGCCGATCATGGCGATGACGAAAGCAAAGAACGGTGCCTTGATGATGCCGACCCAGAACGCCCACATCGGCACGGCGCTTTGCAACTGATCGATGAAGCGCGTGAGCGAGATGTCGAGCACGATGATCGACATGATCGCACCGCCGATCAGACCCAGGATGTCGGCGTAAAAGCCCAGGAGCGGCAGCACGATCATCAGCGCGATCAGGCGCGGAATGACAAGCAACTGGATCGGGCTCAAGCCCAATGCGCTCATCGCGTCGATCTCTTCGTTGACCTTCATGGTGCCGATCTGCGCGGTGAAGGCGCTGCCGGACCGGCCGGCGACAATGATCGCCGTGATCAAGATGCCGATTTCACGCAGGAAGGAGACGCCAAGCAGGTTGACGGTGAAGATCTCCGCGCCGAAACGGCGGAGCTGATCGGCGCCTTGGAACGCGATGACGATGCCGATCAGAAACGAGAGAAGCCCGACGATGGGCAGGGCGTTGAAGCCGGTCTGCTGCATCTGGCTGACGACGGGTATCAGCTTGATGCGCTTGGGGTTCGCCAGCATGTGAGCGAAGGCAACGCAGATTTCGCCGAAGAACGACAGAAGCTCCGCGGCTTCCTTGCCGGCTTGGACGGTTCGGTAGCCGATATGCTCGACCATGCCCAGAATGGGGTGGAAGGGCCTCTTTTCGAGCTCCGGTTTTTCCTGGCATGCGACAATGTGGTCGAACAGGTTCTGAAATTCCGGCTTCACATTGTCGAAGGCGGTGTCGTAACCCGCGTCGGTCAGGCGTTGACGTAGACGAAACAGCACCCAGGCGCCCGCGGTATCCAGCTTTTCGATGCCGGCCAGATCGATCCGCACGGCGCTGCCGCTGGGCGGGTCGATGGCGCGCACGGAGTCGTCCAGGGACTGGACCGTGGTGATATCCCAGACGCCATCGACGGTCACGATACAGCGACCGTCGCCCCCGGAAAGGGCAAGCGTACCCTTGTGCAACACAGCCATATGCCGCGTGTTTCCCCGTTCTGTCGCCCCTAATCTCTGCCGCGGAGTATAGCGGCCAACGCGATTGTCACCAGCCCCGTCATTCTCGCTTGATGTTGGGCGTTTCTGCGGCCAGCATCCCGCGCCCAATTGGTGCGGGAAGGCCGATGGACAGTGATAACGCCGGCGGGCGGCGCGGACGGCGAGGCAGTCAGCCGACACTCAGGGTCTGCGTGACCTGCCGGTGGCAGGGACTGGAGACACTTGGTGAGCCGGACCTCAGGCCCGGTCAACACCTGCACGACCTGGTTGTGGAAAGGGCCAGGCCCGACCAGCGCACGCGTGTTCAGGAGATCGTGTGCCTGACCCATTGCCTTAACGCGTGCAACGCGGTGGCGATGCAACGCGGCAAGGCGCCGCTCTTGATGACGCAGATGGCGCCCGATGAAGCTTCGGCCGACGCTTTGCTCGCGATGCTGGATGCGTATGGCGAGAGCGCCGACGGTACCGTCGAGGACAGCGACGTGCCGGACGCGATCCCGCTTGCCCGTCCTCTGGTGCCGCCGCGCCGGACGGGTCGTGGCGATACGGAGTAGAGCGTTGGCCAAGCGCCAGAGCGAACACCGCAAAGCCAAGCAACGTCGTATCGAGGCGTGGACCGATTTCAAACATCCCGAGCTATCGGCGTTCGGCATCACGGCGAAGGACGTCGTCGCGCTGGAGCACGTGATCTACGGACAGATCGTCCTGCCCGAGGATGTCGATTACGATCTCGCCCGCCAGGTTCACGAGCCGGCCTTCCAGAACTACCCGCTTCTGATCGTTTACTGCGAGACGCCCGGTGACGTGCGCCACTGCCTTGCCTTCGCCAAGCAACATGACCTGCGCGTCACCTGCCGCTCCGGCGGTCACAACACGGCGGGCTATTCGGTCGGCAACGATGCCATGGTGATCGACACCAGCCGCATGCAGTACGTCCACCTGTCGCACGACGACGGCGACGACGGGCTGCCGATCGCGCATGTCGGCGCCGGCAGCCAGTGGGGGTATGTCGCGGCGGTGCTGGACAGCCACGCCTTTCACGTTCCCGGTGGCGCATGCGAAAGCGTGTGCGTTGCCGGCTACATGCAGGGCGGCGGCTACTGCTACACCTCGCGCATATACGGCATGAACTGCGACAACGTCGTCGCGGTCAAGGTGATGCTGGCCGACGGCCGCATCGTGATTGCCAACGAGCAACAGAACGAACCGCTGTTCTGGGCGATCCGTGGCGGCACGGGCAACAACTTCGGCGTGCTGCTGGAGATCAGTTACCGGGTCCAGCGGCCCGACCCGCTGTGGGGGTTCAGCATACGCTGGGAGATCGACGATGCGCCCCAGGCGATCGTCGCCATGCAGAACGGCTACATGAAGACCAACCCGTCGCGGCGGATCGGCTTCGAGACCCAGGGCATCACCATCGATGGCCGGCAGGTCCTGCAGATGCGCGGCATGGTTCGGGGCACCGAGGACGAGGCGCTTGCGGATCTGAAGCCCATGCTGTCAACGCCCGGCGCCACGCTGGAGTACGGGTTTCCAAGCAGCTATTACGAACTCAACCGCCGACATGACGTCGGTTTCCCCGGTCCGATGCCGACCGGCATCAAGGAGGACAAGCAGTCGGGCTACCTGCGCGCGCCACTCTCGCTGGCCGAATGGGAAAGCGTGATCGACATGTTCAAACGCACGCCCAACCCCTACAGCATATTCAACATCGAGGCCTATGGCGCGGCGATCAACGATGTCGCGCTCGGCGCCAACGCCTTCGTCCACCGCGATGCCTATTGCGACTTTTATCTCGACGTCTTCTGGGTCGAAGAGAGCGAACGCCAGTCCGCAGTCCAGTATCTCGATGACTTCATGGCGATGATGCAGCCCTACTTCGAGCGGCCGGACGGACGGGCACAATCCAACCAGAACTATCCGCGCGCCACCCTGACCAACTATCTGGACCTCTACTTCGATGGGTTCGTCCGGGATCTGGTGGCCGCCAAACGCCTCTACGATCCCGAGAACCGATTTCGCTACGAGCAGGGTATCCCGCTTGCGTGTCCTCCGGACACGCGTGTCGATCCGGCATCGCCCGGCCTTACCGGCAACGAAACCATCACCGCCGAAGACATCTAGGTTCGTGGTTGAGGCGGACCTCTGCGACCCGCGCCTAGCCGCTGACCAACCGGCCCAGGCGCACGGCGGTCTTGCCCTTCACTGGCTCGCGTGCCGGCATCACCATGACGCAGTTGTCATAGGGCGTCTCGACGGGGTTGCCGCCATCGGTGCCGATCAGCGTGCCGGCTTCGGGCACGATCTCGAAACCGTCGAAGACGCGGTCAAACACGAAGTCGTCGGTTTCGATCGTGACCGGGCCCGTCACTTCGATAAAGAGCTGATCGGGTTGGGCGGACCTGTCGAGGTGCTTGTCCAGGGTCGCGTCATCGAGGGCGTCGAAGTGGTTCAGGAACCGGAGCGACGTTTGGATCGCGATGTCGACGGCCTCAGGGAAGAAGTGATAGCCGCATTCGACCAGCATGGCCGCATTCGGCAGGTCGGGATCATCGAAAGCCGCATAGTCGCGCAAGCGTTTGCCGGCGGCATGGCCGGCGTCGATCACCACGTGAGCCGGTGCGCCGATGCCCTTGGCCAGCGCCGCGCCCTTCTTGCAGGTGCCGGCAAGCAGCATGGCCGGTTGCGGGATCTCGACCGAGTGGATGTCGAGCAGGTGGTCGGCTTGATCGACCACCGGCCGTAGTTCCCTGGCACGTGTCAGGTCCAGGCTCCGGCGCGGTCCGTCCAGGGTTTTTTCGTTCCACAATCGGTTGAAATCTTCATCCTGAAACCTTGAAACAAAAGGATAATTTGGATCAAAGCTCTCGTATGCGCCGACATTGGCGAACGATAATGTCAGCTTGCCTTTGGTCGTGCGGATGTCCTCGTCGAACAGGAACTTCAGCGCATGGGCGCCGCACAGTTCGTTGCCATGGGTGATCGCGTTGATCATCAGGTGCGGGCCCGGCCTGCCGCTGTCGAACGTGGTGACGTAGTCGACGCCGGTGTTGCCGGCGCGATAGGGCGTGATGTCGCAGGGCATCAGGTGAACCCCGTGCGGGGCGATGGGCGATGCGGTCATGGATTCGGACCAAGCTCCAAACGATTGGATGGTTTAATAGGAGAACTGCTCCTTCAGGATGCGCTCTTCAAGATTATGTTCGGCATCGAACAGGACACGGACGCTGCGGTCGGGGTCCTCGAAGATCCGCACGCCCACGACATCTCGGACCTCGGTGAAATCGGCCACCGCACTGACCGGGCGCTTGTCCGGTTCCAGGACGGTCAGATCGACGGTGGTGCCGAGCGGCAGCAAGGCGCCGCGCCAGCGCCGCGGGCGAAATGCGCTGATCGGTGTCAGGGCCAGAACCTTGGCGTCGATCGGCACGATCGGGCCATGCGCCGAGAGGTTGTAGGCGGTGCTGCCGGCGGGCGTGGCGACCAGGACACCGTCGCATATGAGCTCGTCGATCCTGACGACGTCGTCAATGGCGATGCGGATCTTGGCGGTCTGGCGTGTTTCGCGGAACAGCGCGACCTCGTTGATGGCGATGGCCTCGGTGATCTCTCCGCTTTCGGTGGTCGCCATCATGCGCAGCGGGTTCAGCTTCGTCTCGACCGACTTCTCGATACGCTCGGGCAGGTTGTCGGCGTGGAACTCGTTCATCAAGAAACCGACGCTGCCCCGGTTCATGCCATAGACGGGAATGCCGCGGTCCATGAACGCGTGCAGCGTTTCCAGCATGAAACCGTCGCCACCCAACGCGACGATCACATCCGCGTCATGGGGGTCGCAGGTGCCATAGCTCGCACTCAGTTCGTCCAGCGCACCTTGAGAGTTGTCGGTCGGGCTGGCCACGAAAGCGAGACGTTGCGTGGTCACGATCGGTGCTCCGGGCTGGCAGGGGAGAGAATCACGCTGATGTCACTATAGACGAGGCGGCGGCGGCGCGCGATGTGATGACATCGCCGGGCGGGCCGGGCACACTTGCGCCTGCGCGCTGCCTTGGAGGTCCTGTTCATGTCGCCCATTCGCCTGCTCGTCCCGGCCTTCACGGTGGCCCTGATGATCGCAATTGCCGGCCCTGCGCCCGCCCAGGAAGATGCCGAGGACGGCGGAGACCGCCACGCCGGTTACTACTATCCCGAGCCCCAGTCAGAGGAAACCTATGTCGCGCGCGCGATCACCCTGCCGGATAGCGACCGGTCCAGGCGCCTGGGGTTCGTGACCTTGCTGACCCAGCAGCAGCTCACGGCGCCGTACTCGCCCTCCATCGCCATGTTCGCCAAGGGCGAGGAGGCCGAGAAGCTGATCATCGTCGGCCTGCGCGACGGGCCGATGGACACGATCTATCGCGCGCGGGGCGTGCTCGCCATGCTGACGGCCTCGGCGCGCACGTCGGAGTTGTTCCGCCAGTACCAGGTCCAGGACATCTTCACCTTCTTCGACTTGCTCAAGCTTCTGGGTTTCGAGCGGTTGACCGTGACCAACGGCAAGGACTTCGCCCACGTGATCTTCATCGAGTAGGCGATGACGCGGTTCTCGGCCAATCTGGGTTTCCTGTTCACCGAAGTACCGTTTCTCGTGCGCTTTGATGCCGCCGCGCGGGCCGGTTTCAAGGCGGTCGAGTTTCCTTCGCCCTATGACCATGCCGCCGAGGAAGTGGCGCGCGCGGCGCGCGACGCTTCGCTCGAGGTGGTTTTGATCAATCTGCCGACAGGTGACGAGGACAAGGGCGATGTCGGCTTGACCGGCGTGCCGGGCCGCGAAGCCGACTATGCCGTCAGTCTCGAAAAGGCTCTGCATTACGCCGCCGCGCTCGACTGTCCGCGTCTTCACACCATGGCGGGCATCGTGCCCGATGGCATGAGCGACGAGGACTGCATGACCGTGTTCGCCGACAATCTCGCCACGGCGTGTGCGGCGGCGGGCGAAACCGGGCGCGACATCATGATCGAGCCGATCAACCGTCTGGACATGCCCGGCTACATCCTGTCCTACCAGGATCAGGCCCGGCGTCTGATCGAAACGGTGAGGGCGCCCAACCTGAAGCTTCAGTTCGACGTTTACCATTGCCAGATTATGGAGGGTGACCTGGCACGCAGTTTCAAGCGTCTGCTGCCGCTCATCGGCCACGTCCAGATCTCCGACAATCCCGGGCGGCATGAGCCTGGCACCGGCGAAATCAACTATCGCTATCTGATCCCCGAGATGGCGCGGCTCGGCTATGACGGCTGGATAGGCTGCGAGTACAAGCCCAAGGGCGCAACCGAAGACGGGCTAGGCTGGATGAACGGTTACTAACTAACCGCCGGTGACGCTCATGTGGCGTCCGACCGCCGGTTTGTTTTGGCGCCGGTCGATGACGAAGTCGTGGCCTTTCGGCTTGCGCGAAATCGCCTCGTGGATGGCGTCGACCAGCGGGCCGTCGCTTTCGCTGGCGCGCAGCGGCGTCTTCAGATCGGCCGAGTCGTTCTGGCCCAGGCACATGTAGAGCGTGCCCGTGCAGGTCAGCCGAACGCGGTTGCAGCTCTCGCAGAAGTTATGGGTCATCGGCGTAATGAAGCCGAGCTTCTGGCCGGTCTCGCCGATTTCCATGTAACGCGCCGGGCCGCCGGTGCGGTAGGGGATGTCGGTCAGCGTCCAGTTCTTCTTCAACCTGCTTCTGACGACCGAGAGCGGCAGGTACTGATCGGTCCGGTCGCCGTCGATATCGCCCAGCGGCATGGTCTCGATCAGGGTCAGGTCGAATCCGTGCTCGCCGCACCACGCGACCATGGTGTCGAACTCGTCCTCGTTGACGCCCTTCAGCGCGACCGCGTTGATCTTGACGGCAAGGCCGGCTGCCTTGGCGGCGTTGAGGCCGTCCATGACCTTCTCGAAATGGCCCCAGCGCGTGATCGCCTTGAACTTCGCGGCGTCCAGCGTGTCGAGGGATATGTTCACGCGCCGGACACCCGCCGCATAGAGCTCGTCGGCGAAGCGCGAAAGCTGACTGCCGTTGGTCGTCACGGTCAGCTCTTTCAGGCCGTTGCCGATATGGCTGCCGATGCCGTTGAAGAGCTGCATGATGCCCTTGCGCACCAGCGGCTCGCCGCCGGTCATGCGGATCTTCTCGACGCCGAGCTCAATGAAGGCGGCGGCGACACGCTCAAGCTCCTCAAGCGTCAGCAGATCCTTCTTGGGCAGGAAGGTCATGTCTTCGGACATGCAGTAGACGCAGCGGAAGTCGCAGCGATCCGTCACCGAAATGCGGATATAGGAAATCTCGCGTCCAAAGGGATCGACCAGTCTACTCATGTCCCGCCCTGTCAGGGGATTAACGAAATCATTGGCTTTCTTATATATGCGAGCCGTTCGGGCCGCACAACCAGACTGTTTTTGGGGGTTTAAGCTTACGAAACCCGCCAAACCCAACAGCGATGGCGGATGTGGGGTTCCGATCCGATGGACGGGAAGGGCTTGCCGGCCTCGACCAGCTGCCAGCGCCCCGCCTGTTCGAGCTGACGGTGCTTTTCGGCGAACTCCGGCGGCTCCTCGTCGGCCCGCAGGGTGTAGAGGATCAGGCCGCCGGGTTTCGTGATCCGCACGAGTTCATCGAGCGACGAAGCCGGTGCGTGGTTGGGCGTGAAGACGCCGCATACCGTCACCGCATCATAGGTGTCGCTGTCGTAAGGCAGCGGTTTGCCCAGTGCCATCACCCGGCAGTCCCGGTAGACGCCCTTGGCCCGGGCCACCTCAAGCATGCCTTCGGAGAGGTCGTTGGCATCCATGGTCTTGAATCCCCGCTCGGCAAGCTGATCGCCCAGCATGCCGGTGCCGGCGCCCGCGTCGCACAACGTGGCGGCGGGATCGACGTGGCGGGCGACAACCTCGGCGAGCGCGAGATGGCCGCGCCAGCCGACATCGCTCTCCATGGCCGCGTCGTACACGGTCGCGGCATCGTCGTAGCGCTCGATCAGCTGATCCTGGTCCTTGGCGAGATAGAACGCCTTCGGATCGGCCTTGGCGTGTTTCGGACTGATGGCCATCGCGCTCTCCCGTGGCTCGATGCGTCTGCCAACAGTTTTGGGCCGGCTACCCGTTATTGCAAATTGCTTTTGCAAGCCGCTCCTGCTTAGGTTCTTCCGCCCCTAGGCAACCCCCCAAACGACCCAGCTTGATATCGAGACATTACGAGATACGCGCATGTCGACCATGAATGACGGCAGGTCACGGCTTGACGATCACTGGATGGCGCCGCTCCTGGCGCCGCGCACCATCGCCATCGTCGGCGCGTCCAACCGGGCGGGCAGTGTCGGCGCCAACGTGATGACCGCGCTGCAGTCGGGCCGCTTTGAGGGCCAGCTTTGGCCGGTCAACCCGCGCTACGACAAGGTCGCCGCGCTCGACTGCGTGGGTTCGATGGCGGACCTGCCATCGCCGCCCGACCTCGCTATCCTCTCGGTGGCGTCCGAGCGCATGGAAAGCGTGTTCGCCGACGCGATCGACCAAGGCGCGCGGTCGCTCGTCATCTTCGATCCCTGCATGATCGAGGGCGAAAGCGCGCCCAAACTGCTCGACCGCCTGAAGGCGCGCGCGAAGGAGGCGGGCATTCCCGTCTGCGGCGGCAACGGTGTCGGCTTCTATAACTTCGAATCGCAGACCTTCGCCTGTTTCTCGCGCCCGCTCG
Source organism: Alphaproteobacteria bacterium (assembly GCA_028277285.1). GTDB lineage: Bacteria > Pseudomonadota > Alphaproteobacteria > SP197 > SP197 > JANQGO01. Next base: position 13,814 of record JANQGO010000133.1, read on the forward strand.
TGAACGAGATCGGCCACATCGCCGGTTTCTGCCACTCCGGTTCCGTGTTCGGCATGGTCGGCAAGTTCGATCCCAGGTTCCGCTTCAATCTGCTGACCTCGCAAGGCCAGGAGATCAACGGATCCGTGGCCGACTACATGGACTATGCGCTGGAGCTCGATTCGACGCGCGTGCTGGCGCTGTTCCTGGAATCGGTGCGCGATCCCGAACGATTCGTGGCCGTCCTGGAAAAGGCGCGCGCCAGGGACGTCCCCGTGGTCGTGACCAAGGTCGGACGTACCGCGCGCAGCGCGTTCCTGGCGACCACCCATTCCGGTGCGGTGGCCGGCAGCGACAGCGCTTTCGACGCGGTCTGCGATGCCTTCGGCGTGTTGCGGACCGACGACCTGGACGGACTGATGGCCACAGCACAGATCCTGGCCATGCCCCATCGTGCCGGTCCCGGCGAGCTGGCCGCGGTTCTCGACTCAGGCGGCTTGCGCGAGCAGTTGATCGACATGGCCGATGACATGGGTGTGCCGCTTGCCGATTTGACGCCCGAGACCACCAAGAAACTGCGCGCCCGGTTGCCGCACATGCTGGAGGCGGTCAACCCGCTCGACGCGGCCGGTCCGCTGCGCGACGACTATGAGGACATCATCATCGACAGCGTGGGGTACGTCGCCGGCGATCCCAACGTCGCGATCACGGCGCACGAGATCTACATCACCGATGCGATCGACGATGAATCGCCCCAGGCCGACGCGGCGCTGACCATGGCCGAGCGTTTCGGCAAACCCTTCATCGTCATCAACAGTTTCGGCACGACGTCGAATGCCCAGGTGGCGCGTCGGCTGATGGATGGTGGCGTGCCGCTGATCAATGGTCTGCGTTCGGCACTGACCGGCATTCGCCACGCCTTCGCCTATCGCGATCGCCGGGATGTCGTCGATACGCCGCCGGAAGCCGCCGATGCCGATGTTGTCGCGGCATGGCGCGAACGGCTGGTCGGCAAAGGCGCCATCGACGAAAGTGCGGCGCTTGCCATGATGAGCGATTTCGGCGTGCCGGTCGCGCGCTCAATGGCGTGCGCGACACGGGATGAAGCCACGGCGGCGGCCGCGGCAATAGGTTATCCGGTTGTCATGAAGACCGCGGAGCCCGGCATCACCCACAAGTCCGATGTCGGTGGCGTGCGATTGGGCTTGGGCGATGATGGCGAACTGGCCGAAGCCTATGGCGACATCGCCGGCCGTTTGGGATCACGCGTCACCGTCGCGGCCATGGTTCCCCGTGGGGTCGAACTTGCTTTCGGCATGGTGCGCGATGCGCAGTTCGGTCCGATCGTCATGGTCTGTGCCGGCGGCACGTTGATCGAGAGTCTCGACGACCGGTGCTTCGGCTTGCCGCCGTTCGGCGAGGTGACGGCGCGGCGTTTGCTCGGCCGTCTGAAACTCGCGCGACTGTTGGAGGGTGTGCGTGGCGCGGCGCCCGCCGACATGGATGCCCTGGCATCTGCTCTGTCGCGTTTTTCCGTTCTCGCGGCGACACTCGGCGATCTGGTCGCCGAAATCGACGCCAATCCGGTGATCGCCGGGCCCGATGGCGCGGTTGCCGTCGATGGCCTGATCGAGGCGGGCTGAGACTTGGCGTTGGCGCGACGGGTTCCCATACTCTAACCATGACCGATTATCTGGTTCGCCCCGATCCCGCCGATCCGCGCCTGACACGGCGTGTCAGCGGCCGCGATCATGAAGGCAAGGACATCGAGACCTCCGTCACCATGGAGCGGCCGTTGACGCTGTTCCTGAACGGCCAGGAGATCGTCACCATGATGACGATCGGCGACTACCCGGAATACCTGGCCGTAGGCTACCTCTTGAACCAGAACATGCTGCGGCCCGACGACGAGATCACGGCGATCGATTACGACGACGACATCGAAACGGTGGTCGTCAGGACCGCGCGCAAGACCGATTTCGAAGACAAGCTGAAGCGAAAGACGCTGACCTCCGGCTGTGCCCAGGGCACGGTGTTCGGCGATCTGATGGAGGAGTTCGAAGACGTGACGCTGGACGCCGACGCACGCGTCAAGACGTCATGGCTCTATGCGCTCTCCAAAACGGTCAACACGACGCCGAGTCTTTATCTGGAGGCCGGCGCGATCCACGGCTGCGTTCTCGCGCACCAGGACCGGCCGCTAATCTATATGGAAGATGTCGGCCGCCACAACGCGGTCGACAAGATCGCCGGCTACATGTTGCTCGAGCGCATCGCGCCGGACGACAAGATCTTCTATACGACCGGCCGGCTCACCAGCGAGATGGTGATCAAGACGGTCAAGATGCGTATCCCGATTCTGGTCTCGCGCTCGGGCTTCACCGCCTGGGGCGTTGACCTTGCGCGCCAAGCCGGTCTGACCTTGATCGGCCGCATGAAGGGGAAGAGGTTTCTGGTGCTGTCGGGCGAGGAGAGGGTGGTCTATGACGCCGATCCGGCTAGTCTAGGCGAGGAACCATCACGTCATCGTCGCAAGGGGGCCGAAGATGACAACTGACGACGTGGCGCGCAACGCACCGAATGTCGTCGCGGTCGTGCTTGCCGGTGGCCTGTCGCGGCGCATGGGCGGCGGCGACAAGGGGCTTCTTGAGCTCGACGGCCGGCCGATCCTGGACCACGTGATCGATCGATTGGTGCCGCAGGTTCGCATGGTGGTCATCAACGCGAACGGCGACGCCGAGCGGTTCGCCCGCTGGAACCGGCCGGTCGCCGGCGATGTCCTGCCGGACAATCCCGGCCCCCTGGTCGGCGTGCTGACGGGCATGGACTGGACCGTCGCGAACCTGCCGGGTGTGCGGTGGATCGTCACGGCGCCGACCGATGCGCCGTTTCTGCCGTGCGATCTGGTCGAACGTTTCCTCGACGCGGCGAAGGCTGAGAATGCCGACATGGCGTGTGCGGTGTCCGACGGGCAGCGCCATCCGGTGTGCGGCCTTTGGCCGGTCAGCCTGCGCATGGATCTAAGGCGTGCCCTGGTCGAAGACGGTGTGCGCAAGGTCGACAAGTGGACGGGGCGGCACAAGGTCGCCGACGTCGACTTTTCGATCGATCCCATCGACCCTTTCTTCAACGCCAACGAACCGGCTGACCTCGACGAGGCCCATCGGCTGCTTGCCTCACGAGCCTGACCCGCCGGCGCCATGGCCGAGACCGCCGTCATCCTGTTCGTCACGTTCCTGCTTGCCGGTACGGTCAAGGGCGTTGTCGGGTTGGGGTTCCCGACGGTCTCCCTGGCGCTCCTGACCCTGGCCTTCGGCCTGAAGGACGCGATGGCGCTGTTGATCGTACCGTCGCTCCTCACCAATATCTGGCAAGCCGCCATAGGTGGTGAACTCGGCGCGATCCTCAAGCGGTTCTGGCCGCTCCTGGTCACGACGTGTATCGGCGTGATGGCCGGCGCCTGGATTCTGGCCGGTTCCGACGCCGTCGGGCTGACGGTGTTGTTGGGCGTGTTGCTTGTCGCCTACGCCGTTTACGGCCTGGCGACGCCCGTCTTCCCGTCACCCGGACGGCACGAGAGGTGGCTCTCGCCGGTGGTCGGCCTGCTGAGCGGTGTCGTGACGGGCCTCGTCGGCATCTTCCTGATGCCGAGCGTGCCGTATCTGCAGGCGCTCGGCCTCAAACGCGATCATCTTGTGCAGGCGATGGGCGTGTTTTTTGCCGTCTCGACGGCGGCTCTCGGTGTCGCGCTTGGCGGCTTCGGCGTCATGACCGGCGAGCTCGCCGCATGGTCGGTTGCCGGCATCGTGCCCGCTGTCCTCGGCATGGTGATTGGTCAGCGCATCCGCCGTCGCCTCGACGAGCATCGGTTCCGCCAGGTGCTGCTGGGCGCCATTCTGGTGATCGGTGCCGCTGTCATGGTGCATGCGGTGACGTAGTCGCGCGTTCGCCAAGCTCGCGGCGGTCGGCTATGACGAGTGGAGCGGCGAACGTGACTGTCGCCGGCGCATTTCGGACTGATGTCAAGACGAGAGGTCGTTCGAGGTATTTTGTGCAAAAGTGGCGGTCAGGTGACTCGTTCCCAATAGCGCGCTTGTCCTTGCGCGCCGGTGCCACATCGGCAGAAACCATCTAGCGGAAACGTCCGGTATGCGGCTGATTTCAAGGCTTTTTGACTTTCCTCACCCGATCCGGCTTGCGGTCCGTCACAAGCTTCGATCGCGCCTTAGAGGGTTTTCCCGCGAACACTACTTCAATTGCGTCCGCAGGGCGACGGAGGAGGCGGTAGCGCTCGGCCATAAGCGGATGACGGTCATCGAGTTCGGCGTCGCGTCCGGGAAGGGACTGCTTGAGTTGGAGCAGATCTGCACTTGGCTCGAGGCGCGCTACCCGATCGGCTACGATGTCGTCGGTTTCGACACGGGTACCGGCCTGCCGAAACCGACCGACATCCGCGACATCCCGTGGAAGTGGGCCGAGGGGTGGTATGACATGGACGCCGAAAACCTGCGGCGTCGGCTGAGCAGGGCGAAGCTGGTTCTGGGCGATGTCGCCGATACCGTGCCCGATTTCATGAACAACGGTTTGGCGGCACCGATTGGCGCCGTGATGTTCGACCTCGACTACTACAGCGCGACGACGCATGCCCTGACGATTTTCGACAGCGACGACGCGGACGCCCAGCTATGTCGCGTCTACTGCTACTTCGACGATCTCGGATCGATCGAAGATATCGGTGTGCCGAGCGCGATCAGTGAGTTCAACTCGCGCAACATCAGAAAGAAGCTGAAGCCGAACGTCCGCTGGCAGCACCATCGTGATCCCTACGTGCTCGGCTGGAAGATCTACGAGTTCCACAATTTCGACCACCCCGACTACACCAGGCTCGTACGCACGGAAAAGCCGCTTTAGCCGCAGCCGTTTCCTGCTGCCCACGATTGGTGACGTGGTTTTATCAGGGGATCTCCAGTGCGCCGGGATGTCCTGGAGCGATCAACCGAACCGCGCCAGCGTGACCACCGACTCATAATCGACACGCAGGATGCCGTCGTCGGTCGCCTGCGGATTGAGTGTTGCCTGCAGGTGCTCCATGACCTCGGCTTCGCTTCGCTCGCTGACGGCGACCTTGAAGTGGGAGGTCGAGCGGACGTAGCCGATGAACTCGTCGACGGTGCGCCGCCACGTCCAGGTATCGACAAGCTGACGGACGTCGCGGGTGGCGGCGTGGCGCTGGAGCTCGCCTTGGCAGTCGAAGTCGCGGTAGCCGCGATGATAGCCGGGTGCCAGATGTTTCAGGGCGCCCTCCAGAGCGAGAGCGACCGGGCGATCCATGACCCGGTTGTTATAGAGAACCGCCAGCGCGCCGCCCGGGCGCAGCACCCGCGCGCACTCATCATAGAAGGCCCGGCGATCGAACCAGTGGGCGGCTTGACCGACGGTGATGAGATCGAGGGAGGCATCCGCGACGGGCAGGCTCTCGGCGTGCGAGGCGAACCAGGCGAGGTCGAGATGGACGGGCGTGGCATCGGCCGCCGCGCGCAGCATGTCGGTACCCGGTTCGCCGCCGACGACAACGGCATCGGGAAAGTGGCGTCGCAACGCGCGAGTCAGGATGCCGGTACCGCTGCCCAGATCGAGCACGTACCGCGCATCGCCGACATAGTCGGACACTCCCTTTAGGGCGTCTTCGCTGTAATGCGGCCGGAAGCGGTCGTAGTCGAAGGTCAGCCCGTCAAAGATCTTCCCAGGATCGGCCCAGTGCTGCGACCAGACGTGCTTGCCGTGGCGCGCGGTCATGGCGCACGCACCGTCACGAGCACGGAGCCCGGATCATCTGTGGTGACGATCCGGGGCGGCATCGTGGCTTACTCCGCCGCTTCCGGGATCGCGGCCTTTTCGACGCGCACGGCGCAGAACTTGAACTCCGGGATCTTGCCGTAGGGGTCCAGCGCCGGGTTGGTCACCGTGTTGGCCGCGGCCTCGGCATAGCAGAACGGTACGAAGATCATGCCCGGTTGGATGCCGGCGTCGAGCCGCGCCTTGGCCTCGATGGTGCCGCGCCGCGTCGAGATGCGGACCGCTTCGCCCGGTTCCACGCCAAGCCGTTCCATGTCGACCGGCGCCATGGTGGCGATGGCCTCGGGTTCCAGCGAATCCAGATAGGTCGCGCGCCGTGTCATGGCGCCGGTGTGCCAGTGCTCCAGCTGGCGGCCGGTGGTCAGCACCATCGGATACTCTTCGTCGGGCAGTTCGTCGGGCGACACGATATCAGCCGGGACCAATTTGCCGCGGCCCGACGGTGTCGGGTATTCCTCGGAGAACACGATGGGCTGGCCGGGATCGTCCTCGGAAAGGCACGGGTAGATGACGGCATCCTCGCGCTCCAGGCGTTCCCAGGTGATGCCGGTGATCGAGTGCATGGAGCGGCGCATTTCGTCGTAGACGTCGGAGATGTGGTCGTAGCGCCAGTCGAGCCCGATGCCGCGCGCCATCGCCTGGATGATCTCCCAGTCCTGGCGCGCCTCGCCGGGCATCTCGACGGCCTTGCGGCCGCGCTGCACCTGACGGTTCGTGTTGGTGACCGTGCCGTCCTTTTCCGGCCACGCGCTGGCCGGTAGGACGACGTCGGCATGCATCGCGGTCTCGGTCAGGAAGAGGTCCTGGACCACCAGCATGTCGAGCTTGGCGAGCGCGTCGCGCGCGTGGTTCGCGTTCGGGTCCGACATCGCGGGGTTCTCGCCCATGATGTACATGCCGTGGATCTTGTCGGCGTGGATCGCGTTCATGATCTCGACCACGGTCAGGCCCGGCTCCTTGTCGAGGACCGCGCCCCAGAACTCGCTGAACTTGTCGTGGGCCTCCTCGCTGGCGACCGGCTGATAGTCGGGATAGACCATCGGGATCAGGCCGGCGTCGGAGGCACCCTGCACGTTGTTTTGACCGCGCAGGGGATGCAGGCCGCTGCCGGGCCGGCCGGTCTGGCCGCACATCAGCGCCAGCGCGATCAGGCAGCGTGAGTTGTCGGTGCCGTGAATGTGCTGACTGATCCCCATGCCCCAGAAGATCATGGCGTGCTCGGCGGTGCCGTAGGTGCGCGCGACCTTGATCAGGGTCTCAGCGGGAATGCCGCAGACCTCCGCCATGGCTTCCGGCGAGTAGTCTTCGAGGTGTTCCTTCAGCGCCTCGAACCCTTCGGTCATGCCCTGGATGTATTGCTCGTCGTAAAGCTTCTCCTTCACGATCACATGCATGATGGCGTTCAGCATGGCGACGTCGGTGCCCGGCTTGAACTGCAGCATGTGGGTCGCGTGTTTCCTCAGCGCCTGACCGCGCGGGTCCATGACGATCAGCTTGGCGCCACGCTTGACGGCCTGCTTGAAGAAGGTCGCGGCGACCGGATGGTTCTCGGTCGGATTGGCGCCGATGACGATGAAGACGTCCGACTTCATGGCTTCGTTGAACGGCGCGGTCACCGCGCCGGAGCCGATGGTTTCCATCAGCGCGGCGACCGAACTGGCGTGGCACAGACGTGTGCAGGGATCGACATTGTTGGTGCCGAAGCCCGTGCGCACCAGTTTCTGGAACAGATAGGCTTCTTCGTTCGATCCTTTCGCCGAGCCGAAACCGGCCAGCGCGTTGCCGCCGTGCTCGTCGATGATCTCGCGCAGCCCACCTGTCGCTTTTTCCAGAGCCTCCTCCCACGTCGCTTCGCGGAAGTGGGTGAAAGGATTGGCGGGATCGACGTCGGCGTCGCCGCTCTTCGGCGCGTCGTCAAGGCGGATCAGCGGCTTGGTCAAGCGGTCGGGGTGGTTGATGTAATCGAAACCGAACCGGCCCTTGACGCACAGGCGGCCATGGTTGGACGGGCCTTCCTTGCCCTTGACCGCGACGATGCGGTTGTCTTCGATCTGATAGGTGAGCTGGCAGCCGACGCCGCAATAGGGACAGACGCTGTCGACCTCTTTCTTCGGCTTGGCTTTGCCGACGCCGTCGGCATCGATCATGGTCGCCGGCATCAGCGCGCCGGTCGGGCAGGACTGTACGCACTCGCCGCAGGCGACACAGGTCGACTCGCCCATGGGATCGTCGAAGTCGAACACGATCTTCGCCTCGTGGCCGCGATAGGCCATGCCGATGACGTCGTTGACCTGGATCTCGCGGCAGGCGCGCACGCAACGGGTGCAGTGAATGCAGGCATCCAGGTTGACCGCCATCGCCAGGTGGCTGAGGTCGGCGGGCGGCGTGCCCCGCGCGGGGAAGCGGCTATCATGAACGCCCAGTTCGTCCGACCAATGCCACAGTTCGGATTCCTGACTGTGCGCGGCTTCGCGTTCGGGCTGATCGGCAACCAGCAGCTCCAGCACCATGTTGCGCGACGCCTCGGCACGCTCGGAGCCCGTCTTCACCACCATGCCTTCGCTGGGCTCGCGGATGCATGACGCGGCGAGTGTACGTTCGCCTTCGATCTCGACCATGCACAGCCGGCAATTGCCGTCGGCGCGGTAATCGGCCATCTCCGTATAGCAGAGGTGCGGGATCGTCTTGCCGTGGCGTTTGGCGACCTGCCAAATGGTTTCGCCGGGCTCAGCGGTCACCTCGCTGTCGTCGAGGGTGAAGGTGATCGGATCGCTCACGACACGTCCTCCGGAAAATACTTCATTACCGTTAACATGGGGTTGGGTGCCGCCTGGCCCAAGCCGCAGATCGAGGCGTCGATCATGGTCGCCGACAGCTCGTTCAGCAGGGCCGTGTCCCATGGACCCTTCGACATCAGCTTGACCGCTTTTTCGCAGCCCACGCGGCACGGCGTGCACTGGCCGCAGCTCTCATCCTCGAAGAACTTCATGAGGTTGATCGCGGCGTCCTTCATGCTGTCCTTGTCGGACAGGATGACGATCGCGGCCGAGCCGATCAGCGCGCCGTGGGGCTGCAGCGTGTCGAAGTCCAGCGGGACGTCGCCCAGCGACGCCGGCAGAATGCCGCCGGAGGCGCCGCCGGGCAGGTAGCCCTTGAACGAATGGCCGTCGGCCATGCCGCCGCAGTACTCGTCGATGAGCTCTTTGACCGTGATGCCGGCGGGCGCCAGCTTGACGCCCGGCTCCTTAACCCGGCCGGAGACCGAAAAGCTGCGCAGACCGACGCGGTCGTGGCGCCCGTGCTGCGTGAAACTCTCCGGGCCCTTGTTCAGGATGTCGGTGACCCAGTAGAGCGTCTCGACGTTATGGACCAGGGTCGGCTGGCCGAAGATGCCGATCTTGGCGACAAACGGCGGGCGATGGCGGGGCAGGCCGCGCTTGCCCTCGATCGATTCAATCATCGCCGACTCTTCGCCGCAAATGTAAGCGCCGGCGCCGCGCCTCAAATGGATCTTGGTGCGCTGGTCGAGGCCGGCGTCGCGTACCTTCTGAAGCTCCTTCTCCAGAATCTCCAGCACCGACGGGTACTCGTCGCGCATGTAGATATAGACGGCCTCGGCCTCGACGGCCCAGGCGGCGATCAGCATGCCTTCGATGAACTGATGGGGTTTGCGTTCGAGGTAATAGCGGTCCTTGAACGTGCCGGGTTCGCCCTCGTCGCCGTTGACCGCCATCAGGCGCGGCGTCGTTTCCATGCGCACGAACTTCCACTTGCGCCCCGCCGGGAAACCCGCGCCGCCCAGGCCGCGCAGGTTCGACGCCTCCATGGTCGCGATCAGGTCGTCGGGCTCGTGTTTGCCCGCCAGCACGTCGCGCAGCAGCGTGTAGCCGCCGTCGGCGACATAGGCGTCGTAGTCCTGATAATCCGGGATCGGCGCGTCGAGATCGCCGGCCGTCACAACCGCTTCGACCTTGGCCTTGTCGGCGTGGTCGATGTCGTTTCTTCCGACCTTGGCGACCGGCGCCGTGTCGCAACGGCCCATACACGGTGCGCGCACCACCCGCACGTCGGAACCAAGCTTGCCGTCGAGCGCGTCGATCAGGGCATCGGCCCCCATCATCTCGCACGTCAGGCTGTCGCAGACGCGAACCGTGATCGGCGCCGGCGGCGTCTCGCCTTCCTTCACCACGTCGAAGTGATGATAGAAGGTCGCGACCTCATAAGCCTCGGCCATCGGAATGCGCATCAGCTCGGCCAGCGCCTGCAGATGGCGCGCGGAGATGTGCTTGTAGCGATCCTGGATGAGGTGCAGGTACTCGATCAGCAAATCGCGGTCGCGCGGCCGCCCGTCGAGCAGGGCGCCGATTTCGGCAAGCGCCGTCAGATCCGGTTGGCGGCCCTTGGCCGTGGTCCGGGTCTTGCGTTTGCCGGCGCCTGGGTGGCGCCGTCGTTTTAGTTCACCGGTAGCGGTCGTCATCGACCTCACTCTTCTCAACCAATTTCAGACCAATTTTCGCCTCAAATCAGGAGGATAGGAGACGATCAGCGCTAAAAATTCGGCGGGAACCTGCCAGACGAAACATCAAAAGTCACGCTCTGACGCGACAATCTGAAGCGTCACGATGTCGCTATTGATCAAGCGCTTGCCCGCGTTCTCGAAATTGACCGTGACGCGCGCGCCAATCACGCTCTGCACCTGGCCGATGCCCCAGTCCGGCTCCGCGGGATGGCGTACCAGCGTGCCGGGGGCGATAAGGTCGCTCATACTCTTGTCTCCGCTGCCCGAAACCGACGCCATGGTCGCCCCGGCATGCCCTGTGGCACAATCGATTCCGCGAGGCCGCCGGGTCGGAGGACGCGAGCAAGGTCGGGGAGGGGACGCCGATGATCGATGGACAAGCACTGAGGCTTTCCGCACTGCTGTGCTCGCGGCTGACCCATGATCTCGCGGGGCCGGCGGGCGCCATCGCCAACGGTTTGGAGCTCGCGCAGCAATTGCCGGACGGCGATGCCGCCGATTTGATCGGCGCCGCGAGCGAACAGCTCAAGCATCGCCTGGCCTTTCTGCGCCGTGCCTATGGCACCGGACAGGGGCTGGACTGGCAGGAGGCGCGGCAAATCACCGACACCTATCTTGCCGGAGGCCGCCATCAGCTTGATTGGCCCGATGAGGCGACGGTGGATCTCGACCCGTCGTGGCCGCGTCTGGTGCTCAACATGATCCAGTGTGCGGTTGAGACCACGCCGGCGGGCGGCACCATTTCGCTCGAGCCCGGCGCCCACCCGGCGGTCGCTGCGCTGGGTGACATCGCCGAGCAGCCGCTTCCGGCCGGCGGTGACGTGTTGGACGACGTGTCGCCGCGCCAGGTTCAGCCCGTGTTCACCGCCTATCTGGCAGCGTCGTTCGATCTGGATCTCGACCTCGACATGAAAGGGCCGGCGCATGCGGTCTGGCATGCCCGGCCCTTTGCTTAAGCTTTAAACACTCGGTCAGCTTGCTTGGCGCTCAACGTGGGCGCCGAGCTCCGGCTCACGCAGCGAATAGCCGCGGCCCCAATCGGTCTCGATATAGTGATCGCCGCCGGTCGCCTTGGCGATCTTGCGGCGCAGCTTGCAGACGAAAACGTCGATGATCTTCAGTTCCGGTTCGTCGACGCCGCTATAAAGGTGGGTCAGGAACTGGTCCTTGGTGACCGTGGTGCCTTTGCGCAGCGCCAGAAGCTCGAGCACGCCGAACTCCTTGCCGGTCAGCGAGACCGGCACGCCGTCGACCTCGGCGCGGCGATCGGTCATCTTGATCTTCAAACGCCCGACATCGACCTCGGATTGGGCGTGGCCTTCCGAGCGGCGGACGATCGCGTGAATGCGCGCGACAAGCTCCTCGCGGTCGAAGGGTTTGGTCAGATAATCGTCGGCGCCCTGGCCCAGGCCGCGCACCTTGTGGTCAAGCTCCGCCAGACCCGACAACATCAGGACCGGTGTCGTCACCCGGGCGTCGCGCAGCTGACGCAGAACGCCGTGACCTTCAACGTCCGGCAGCATTATATCCAGGATGATTAACGAATAATCGTAGGATCGTGCCAGCCCCAGGCCTTCCTCGCCGGTCGCGGCGACGTCGACGGCGCACCCTTCCGCCTCCAGGATCCGGCGGACGGTTTCGGCTTCGAGCTCGCTGTCTTCAATCAGAAGCAGTCGCATATCTCAATTCCCGACTCTGTGGCCAAAGTTTACGGGAAGTTAACGTCCTCGACCAAAAGCGAACGCGCCGAGATGTGACGGTCGTCAACCGATTTTCCACAATTTGTGACATTTCCAAGCAACCCCCCTTTTGAGGGGCTTGCGGAATCCCCCGCTTCCGACCTATAAGCGCGCCCGCAATCAAGGCTTTGCAACAACATCCAGCAAGAGGGGTGCATGGCCACAGAACTTGAACTCCCTGATGGTTACCGACCCACCAAGAGAGAGCCCTTCATGAACCCCGTTCAGCGGGAGTATTTCAGGAGAAAGCTTCTTAACTGGCGGGAAGAACTTCTTAAGGACTCAACCGAGACAATCCGTCACCTGCAAGAAGAAACGTCGCCCGAGCCGGACCTGGCCGACCGGGCATCCACCGAGACCGACCGGGCGATTGAACTGAGAACCCGTGATCGCGAACGGAAACTGATCTCGAAGATCGATGCCGCGCTGCGCCGGATCGACGACGGCACCTACGGTTTCTGCGAGGAAACAGGGGAACCGATCAGCATCAAGCGCCTGGAAGCCCGGCCGATTGCCACCTTGAGCCTGGAGGCCCAGGAACGGCATGAACGCCGTGAGCGCGTGTATCGCGACGACTAAGACAAATACGTTCCCGCCTAGCGTTGCGGGAGCCTCGACGACCTGCCTGAGGGGTTCGGACAAGGGTCCGGGTCCCTTTTTTGTTGGTGTTGTCCCGTCGCGTGATCGTGTTGGTGGTCACCGAACGGGCGCCTGATCGGAGTCGCGCCAACACGGCAAACTGGTTTATGATACGGTCCTAAGGCATTGAAGTAGAGTTGGATTCGCAGCTTGGGCATGTGCGCCCAGACTGGTTCTGACGGCTTCCATGCCCGGCACTAGAGCAGATCCTGTTTTGGTGGAATCGCTTTGCGATTCCGTCAAGACAGGTGAATCTGCTCTACTCATAGATGGAGAGCGGATCCCGGCGATGGCCGATGCGAAGTTTGCGGCGCTTGAGGAGCGTGCCGACCGGCAACGCCGCCGGCGCCGCGCGGCCATTCAGATGGCGGTCGTCAACGGCCTCCTGTTCCTGCTGGGTGCGGCCGCGGCTTTCCTGGCGCTTCGTTCGTCGTCCGGCGAGATGGTCGCGCTGGTCGCCGCGATCGTCGTTGTTGCCCTCGGCATTCTCTCCGCGACCTTTATCGTCCTGAGCGCGAGGTCGCAGGCGCGCGCCCTGCCGGTCGACGTGCTGGACGCGGTGGTCGACGGCCCTGTCGGGCTGTTTCATGTGGATGATCGCGGCGTGGTCACGTTCATGAACTCGAGCCTTTGTGACTGGCTCGAGGCCGACGACCGAGAGGAATTCGCCCGTGGGCTGTTCCAGCAGGCCCTGGACGAGGCGGACAACGAGCCTCGCCTGGAGGTCAGAACCACGACCGGGCGGCTTCTGCGCCTGACCGCCAACATCATGGATATCGACGGCGGCGGGCGCATCGGCTTTGTCTGGCGCCGGCATCCGTTCCCGGCCGCCGGGCTGACGGCGCCGCCCGAGACGCTGGCGCGCCACTTTGTCGATCTGCTGGAGGAGACCCCGCTTGGGGCCGCCGTGGTGGACTCGACGGGCAAACTGGTCACGGCCAATCCGTCTCTTGTCGCCATGCTCGGCGACCAGAACGTCGAAGGCCGTTACCTCGCCGACTATGTCGCCGTCGAGGATCGCTGGGGACTGATCCGCCTCTTGGCCGATGCCGCCCAGTCGGGCTCCCAGCGCGGCGCCATCGAGGTGCGCCTGGCCAATGACGGCGAGCGCAGCACGACCATCATCTTGACCCCGTTGCGCCAGCCCGGCAGCGCGGTGCGCGGGATCCTGCTGCACGCGGTCGACACCACGGCGAAGCGGCATCTGGAGCAACAGTTCGAGCAATCACAGCGTCTGCAGGCTGTCGGTCAGTTGGCGGGCGGCATCGCGCACGACTTCAACAACATCCTGACCGCCATCAAGGGCTTCTGCGACCTGCTGCTGCGCCGCCACCAGGCCGGCGACCCGTCATTCGGCGAGATCACCCATATCAGGCGTGAAACCGACCGGGCGGCGGGGCTGGTGCGCCAGTTGCTGACCTTCTCGCGCCGCCAGACGCCCCGGCCTCAGGTTCTCTCCCTGGACCGCACGATCGACGACCTGTCTCAGCTCTTGCGGCGTCTGATCGGTGAAGACGTGACGCTCCATGTCGAGAGCGATGCCGGGCAGAGCTCGGTCCGGGCCGATCAGGGGCAGCTTGAGCAGATTATCACCAATCTGGTCGTGAACGCGCGCGACGCCATGCCCCAGGGCGGGCGCATCCTGCTGCGGACGACCGAGGTCGAACTGCGCGAACCCCACGCGACGGCTCACGGCATGGCGCCGGCGGGACCCTATGTCTGCCTGGAGGTCGTCGACGAGGGCTGCGGCATCGCCGAGGAGGATCTGGCCAAGATCTTCGAGCCCTTCTTCACCACCAAGGATGTCGGCAAGGGTACCGGCCTGGGTTTGGCCACCGTCTACGGTGTCCTGCAGCAGAACGACGGCTTCATCGAGGTCGAGAGCGAGGTCGGGGCGGGCACGGTGTTCCGGGTCTATCTGCCGCGCGTTCGTGCGATCAGTGTGCCGCTGGAGCCGCTTGCTGTGGATAACGCCGCTGAACCCGCCGGCGCGGCGCCTCAGGACAAGGGAACGGTCCTGTTGGTCGAGGACGAGGATACGGTGCGCCAGTTCGCGGTGCGGGCGCTCAGTGCCGGCGGCTACAACGTCATGTCGGCGGAATCGCCCGCCGTGGCGCTGGGTTTGTTGGACGGCTATCAGGGTCCGCTCGATCTGATTGTCAGCGACGTCGTCATGCCCGGTATGAGCGGACCCGAATTCGTCGCCGCGGTGACCAAACAGCGCGGCCCGCTGAAGGTGATCTACATCTCCGGCTATGCGGAAGACGCGGTCGGCTCCGACGCCATCGACGATGCGGCCTTTCTCGCCAAACCCTTTGATCTGGCGCAGCTTTCCGCCAAGGTCGGCGAAGTCTTGAACCAACACGGCACCGCCGCCTGAAGCCGGTTCCGCCAAGGCGCCGTTAACCATTTCACGCTCGACGTTGTTCTAATCTCCACGATTTGTTCCATTTTAGTTCTTGCCACAAGAGAACAAAAACGGTACCAGGATGTTTCGTTGCGTCGCCCCCGGCGCCGTGGAATAAGGAGACCGTCGATGGATTCGAGTGCTGCGTTACGGTTGGTTGAGGGAAACGGGATGGAACGGGACAAGGCTCTGGATGCGGCGCTCAGCCAGATTGAGCGGGCTTTTGGCAAGGGCTCGGTCATGCGGCTGGGCCAGCAGGACCAGGCTGTCGAAATCGAGGCGATTTCGACCGGTTCGCTGGGCCTGGATATCGGCCTGGGCATCGGCGGATTGCCGCGCGGCCGTATCGTCGAGATCTATGGGCCCGAAAGCTCCGGCAAGACGACACTGGCGCTCCACGTGGTCGCCGAAGCGCAGAAGGCGGGCGGCGTGGCGGCCTTTGTCGATGCCGAGCACGCGCTTGACCCGGTCTATGCCAGGAAGCTCGGCTGCAACATCGAAGATCTTTTGATCTCCCAGCCCGACGCCGGCGAACAAGCGCTTGAGATTGCCGACACGCTGGTGCGCTCCGGCGCCATCGACGTGCTTGTCGTCGACAGCGTCGCCGCGCTCGTGCCGCGCGCCGAGCTCGAAGGCGAGATGGGCGACACCCATGTCGGCCTGCAGGCGCGGCTGATGAGCCAGGCGCTGCGCAAGCTGACGTCCTCGATCGCCAAGTCGCGCTGCCTGGTCATCTTCATCAACCAGATCCGCATGAAGAT
>JANQGO010000172.1 GCA_028277285.1 Alphaproteobacteria bacterium
ACCGAAGGTCGCCAACCTGATGGAGCAGGACCCCGCCGTCGAGATCATCTCGTCGGCGTCGGGCGCATGGTTCGCCTGGATCATGATGGCCGACCGGGCGCCGACCGACGATGTCAACGTGCGCCTGGCGCTCAAACACGCGGCCGATCGCCAGTACCTCGTCGACAATGTCCTGCTGGGTCACGGTCAGGTCGCCAACGACTTCCCGGTCAACCCCGGGCTGCCGACCTATTGCCGCGATATCCCGCAGCATGACTTCGATCCCGAAAAGGCGAAGTTCTATTGGGACAAGACCGGTCTGTCGTCGATCGAGCTCAACGTTTCCAACGCGGCCAACTCGAACGCCGTCGACTGCAGTCTGGTGCTGCAGGAGCAGGCCAAGCAGGCAGGCATTACGATCGACGTCAACCGCGTGCCCGACGACGGTTACTGGAGCCACACCTGGATGCAGGTGCCGCTCTGCGTCACCGGCTGGAACTCACGCCCGACCGCCGACTTGATCCTGACCATCGCGCATCAGTGCGGCGGTTCATGGAACGAGACCGCGTGGTGCAACGAACGCTTCGACGAACTGCTCGCCATGGGCCGTATCGAGACCGATCCGGAGCGGCGCCTGGAGATCTATTGCGAAGCCTGCACGTTGCTGCATGACGATGGCGGTTCGTTCATTCCGTTCTTCACGAACGACATCAACGGCATCACCAAGCGGATCCAGAACTTCCACGGCAGTCCGGCCAACCAGATGGGCG
Source organism: Alphaproteobacteria bacterium (assembly GCA_028277285.1). Taxonomy (GTDB): domain Bacteria; phylum Pseudomonadota; class Alphaproteobacteria; order SP197; family SP197; genus JANQGO01. The sequence goes on from JANQGO010000172.1 coordinate 750, forward strand.
CCGGCTGGCCCTATCAGGAGATCTGGATCGACGACAGCCAGGCGTAGAGCGCCCGTTCCCTAACCTGAGCGCAGCAGGCGCACGGCGGAGTCACGCTCGAAGAGATAGAGCAGGATCCGCAGCGCCTTGCCGCGTTCGCCGGCAAGCTCGGGGTCGCGATCGAGGATCAGGCGTGCGTCGTCGCGCGCGGCGGCCAACAGTTCGGCCTGCTCGGTCAGGTCAGCCAGACGGAACTCGGGAAAGCCGCTTTGGCGCGTGCCGAGCAGTTCGCCGGCGCCGCGCAGGCGCAGATCTTCCTCGGCGATGACGAAACCGTCTTCGGTCTCGCGCAGGATGTTGATGCGCGCCTTCGCGGTCTCGCCGAGCGGCGCGGCATAGAGCAACAGGCAAGCGGAAGCCTTAGCGCCGCGCCCGACACGGCCGCGCAACTGGTGCAGCTGCGCCAGGCCGAACCGTTCGGCATGTTCGATCACCATGATCGTGGCGTTGGGCACGTCGACGCCGACTTCGATCACGGTCGTTGCCACCAGGACCTTGATGGCGCTCTCGACGAAGCGCTCCATGACCGCGTCCTTCTCCGGCCCCTTCATGCGGCCGTGCACAAGGCCCACCTTGTCACCGAACAGGCGCTCCAGGGACGCGTAGCGTTCTTCGGCGGCGGCCAGATCGCCGGTCTCGGACTCCTCGACCAGCGGACAGATCCAGTAGACCTGAGCGCCGTCGTCGACAACCCGGCGCACGCGGGCGATGACGTCGTCGAGACGTTCCAGCGGCATCGCGCGGGTCGCGATGGGCTGGCGCCCGGCCGGTTTTTCGGTCAAGCGCGAGACGTCGAGATCGCCGAAGGCGGTCATCTGCAGGGTGCGCGGGATCGGCGTCGCGGTCATGACCAGCACATGCACGCCGCGCCCCTTGCCGGTCAGCATAAGGCGCTGGTGCACGCCGAACCGGTGCTGTTCGTCGATCACGGCCACACCGAGATCGCGGTATTCGACATCGTCCTGGAA
>JANQGO010000310.1 GCA_028277285.1 Alphaproteobacteria bacterium
TATGGTCGGCGACGTCGAAGATGTCGCGGTCGTTGTCGAGGGCCATGGCGGTGCACTCCGTTCTCCCAGTAACCCCGCCATGCTAGGCGGCGGCCAGCCCGGCACGTATTGCCAACGGCCCACATTAACTTTTAAGTTTCTCAAACTAACAGCATCACGAGCCGCTCATGCAACGTGTCTCCGATGTCGACCTGCGTCTTCTGCGGGTCTTTGCCACGGTCGCCGATGCCGGCGGGTTCGCCGCGGCGAGCGCGCATCTCAACGTCTCCGTCTCGACCATCTCGATCCACATGACGAACCTGGAAACCCGCCTTGGCATGCGTCTGTGCGAAAGGGGACGCGGCGGGTTCAAGCTCACCGAGCGGGGCCGGCTGGTTTATCGCGAAACCAAGGCGATGCTGCAATCGCTCGACGACTTCGCGGGCACGCTCGCCGGCGTCAAGAGCATGCTGGCCGGCCGGCTTGCCATCGGCATTTCCGACGCGCTGGTCAGCCACCCGGACTTTTCGATCAGCGACAAGATCCGCCGCTTCAACGCGATCGAGAACGACGTTGAGATCGACCTGGTCGTCGCCGCCAAGCAAGACCTGGAGCATGATGTGGTCGACGGGCGCATCCACATGGCGATCGGGCCCTTTGTCCGCAACAAGTCCGGCCTTGCCTTCACACCGATGTTCCGCGAGACCCACGACCTCTATTGCGGCGCCGGCCACGCGCTGTTCAACGCCACCAAACGCCAGGCCGAAAAGGCCGACCTGTCGCAATACCGCGCGGTCGTGCGGCTCTATCATCAGGATTTCGACCTCGCCCGTCTCGGCGTCGTGCGCCAGGCGGCGACCGTCAACAGCATGGAAGGCATGCTCTCGCTCTTGCTGTCGGGCGGCTATATCGGCTACCTGCCGCGCCACTACGCCCGCCCCTGGGCCGACGCCGGGCGCCTGGCGCCGATCAAGAAGAACGACATGGCCTACGAGTCCCAGCATGGCCTGATCACGAAGCCGGGCAAGCGCCATCCGCTCGCCCTCGACACCTTCATGGCGATCGCCCGCGATCGAACGGACGGCAAGGCCAAGGCCACGTGAGTGCCGGCAGGCCGTCCGCCGGCTTAGTTTCAGACACATAGAAGTAAGAAGGCAGAACCGTCGCATCTACGCCCTCTCCTTCCGCTTGCCCGAGGTCGGCGTTAGACTGGTCCGGACACTGCCCCATGGAGTCGCCGTGGTTGCCAACACCCAGATAACGTCGCCGGCATCAGTCGGCCTCACCGTCGAACCGCTCGATGGCGCTGCCTTCGGTGCGAGAGTGAGCGACCTGGACCCCGGCGCTATCACCGAGGACCAGAAGGCCGCGATCTGGAGCGCCTACAAGGCCGCCCACGGCCTCTTGTGTTTCCGCTTCGAGCGTCTCCTGGAGCGCGAGGAACTGCATGCGCTGACCGCCGTGTTCGGCGAGAACGAGTACGCGCCGGGTGTCGTCAACGGCATCGGCAAGCGCGCCCTGCCCGGCGAAGAAGACCAGTCGGTCGAGGACCAGCTCGCCGCCGTGCGCGCCAAGGGCGAGGACCCGTTAATCTCCTATATCGGCAACCTGAACCCCGCGACGCTGCGACGCGAGTCGACCGATCCCAACTTCTTCGGCGAATGGGAATGGCACACCGATATGTCATACATCGCCGTGCCGCCCACCTTCAGCCTGCTGCACGCGCGCCGGATTCCAACGGAAGGCGGCGATACCGGTTTCTGCAGCCAGGTCATGGCGGCGCGCCACCTGCCCGACGACTTGCGCCGCCGGATCGAGGGCCGCAAGCTGAAGCACGATTCGACCTACAGCAGCAACGGCACCCTGCGCCCGGGCATGACGGTGCCCGCCTCACCCATCGAGGCCGAAGGCGCGGTCCATCCGATCCTGCGCACCGTTCCCAGCACCGGCGAGGAAGCCTTGTTCCTGGGCCGGCGCACCAACGCCTATGTCGTCGACATGCCGCTTGCCGAGAGCGAGGCGCTGATCGACGCGCTCTGGGCGCACGCGACCCAGGACGCGTTCTGCTACCGCCACCACTGGCGCGAGGGCGAGGTCGTCGTCTGGGACAACCGCATGCTGCTGCACAAGCGCTTTCCCGTCGACGAATCCCTCGACCGCTTCATGTGGCGCACCCAGACCAAGGGCGAGGCGGTCGTCGCCGCCGGTTAGGGACGGCCCTTACGAGTAGACCGAACGCAGGAGGACCCCATGCCCTCAGATCATGATGTGGTGATTGTCGGCAGCGGTCCGCTCGGTACTTCGGCGGGGCGCCGGCTGGCCGAACACGGTCTCGATGTCCTGATCATCGAACAGGGTCCGGCGATCTCCGATCCGCCGGGGTCCCATACCCGCAACGCCGCGCGCTTCCACGCCGACCCCGACGCGTATCTGGAGGTCGCCACCGCGCATCTCGACTTCTTCGACGACTCCGTGCCGCGCGACAACCTCCCCGGCGCCGCCGTGACCCCGGCGCGCGGCGGCCAGGGTGTCATCTGGACCAACCTGTGTCCGCGCGGCGATGCGCTCTGGGATGCGCTGTCGCCCGACGAGTGGAAGGCGTACTACGACGACGCCGAAACCTACCTGGATGTGCACGCCGCGCCGTTCGAGGAGTCCACGCGCCAGCAGCGGATCAAGGACAAGCTCGGTGCCGCTCTCGGGCCGGATGGCCGTGCGGTCGAGACCCTGCCCGTCGCCGCGACGTTCGACGGCGACGGTTATCTGCACTTCACCGCGCCCTACGACATCCTGGCCGCCTCGGCGGCGGCAACGGAGCGGGTTCGCGTCATCGAAGCAGCCGTCGATACCTTGGTCCACGAGGGCAGCAAGGTCACCGGCGTCGTGGCCGGCGGCCGGACGATCGAAGCGCCGGAGGTCATCGTCGCGGCCGGCGCCATCGGCACGCCGCAACTGCTGCACCGCTCGGGCATCCGGCCCAAGGCGCTGGGGCGCTGGCTCTCCTATCATCCGATCCTGGTGGCCCAACTGGTGTTGGATCCGGACCTGTGCGCCGCACCTGGCGAAGCGGACCGCGAACCGCGCCTGCAGATCCCGCCCAGCGCGGCGGCCGACTGGTATTCGCTCGTGCTGCGCGACGTATCGCCGTTTCAGCCCGAAGCGCCCGACGACACGGTCGAGCCCAACCGGCTGGTCGAAATCCAGGGCATCTGCCCGGTCGATATCGCCGAGGAAAACGGCATCGCCTTCGACGCCGACAGCCGGCCGACGTTTCACGTGCCGCTATCGCCGGCCGACAACGCGCGGTTGGAAGGCGCCCGCGACGACGCCGACCGGATCACCGCGACGCTCGGCCGCTACCGCGCCGGCTGCGAACCCATCTGGATGCCTTTCGGCTTCGCCCACATGACGGGGACGACCCGCATGAGCGCGTCCGATGACGGCACCGGCGTCGCCGATTACCAGGGGCGGGTATGGGGTTTCGACAACCTGCGCCTGGCGACCAATGGCCTGATCCCCACGCGCATGGCGGTCAACCCGACGCTGACAGGGACGGCGCTTGCCATCGCGGTCGCCGACAGGCTCGTTACGGCGGCCTAGGTCGACGGTCTAACGCACGATCAGGCAGCTGCAGCGCGACGCCTGGTTGACCTTGTAAGACACACTGCCGGCGAACAGGCCTTCGACCATGCCCAGACCGCGGCTGCCCATGGCGATCAGGTCGGCCTTGCGGCGCCCGGCGACGTTGACGATGGTGCGCGCGGGATCGCCCTCGCGCAGCACCATGTGGGGCTCCGGCGCGCCCTTGGCCTTGATCGCCTGGCTCGCGTTTTCCAGCACCTGCCGTCCGATCTCCTTGAACGTGCGCGTGGTAAGAAGCGGCGGGAAAAGCCCGGAACCGGCATGTTCGGCGATCGGGTGGCGCGCGGGGTCCAGCTCGTCGCGGGCGCTTTGGCTGAGCGTGTCGGTATCGACGGAATTGCGAAGCTGCTCCAGCGTCGGACCGCGCCACATGGCGTAGAGCAGCACGACGCGTGCGCCGTACTTGGCGGCGATATCGCCGGCCAGGTCGGCCGCCTTGCCCGCCGACGCTGAGCCGTCGGTCGGCACCAGGATGGTCCCGACGCCGTCAAGCGGCGGCTCCGTGTCGCGGCTCTTGACCGTGACGCACGAACACGGCGCCAGGTGGAAAACCTTGTTCGACACGCTGCCCAGGACCAGCCCCTTCAAGGTGCCGAACCCGCGGCTGCCCATGACGATCAGACCGGCGGACCGGTCGGTGGCGATCTGAATGATCCGCTCGCCTGCATCGCCCTTGACGAACGCGGTCTCGACCTGCGTCACGCCCTTGGCTTCGGCCCTCGCGCTGGCATCGCGCAACAGCATCTTTCCCATGTATTCCAGACCGCGCAGGTATTGCGGCTGATAGGACGGGATGCCCGTCTCCTGCCCGCCGGCTTCGACCTCTTCAAGCTCGCGCGCCGCGGTGGTGTATAGGGCCTCCGGCACGTCGTCGTTACCGTCGCCGACATGCAGCAGGATCAGGTGGGCGCTATAGCGCGCGGCCAGATCGATGCCCAGGTCCAACGCCATCTGGGCGTGTCCTGACCCGTCGATCGGCGTGACGATGGTGCGGATCATGGGAAATCTCCCGTCCTGAACGTGTTCGCACCAGCGACCGTGGCGTCCGGATCGGATGACATCGTCCGTGCGGCCCCGGCGCGGAAAGGCGCGGCCAACCGGCTGTCGGCGCGGTGGTATTCGTTCAGGCGCTTTCTGGAACGCCTTCCCCGGCAGAACATCACAATCTTAGAACCCGGCGGCCACGGTTTCGTTGATCTACGTCAACAACCCCGCGGGCCGGCGCTCCCGGCGGCGATCAGAGCCCGAAACGCCCCGAGATAGCATTCGCCGCGCGACAGCCTATCTATCTGGTGTAGCTTTTTTGCGGATTGAGCAGCATGGATGTAAGCGCTCGGCAGAACGTGCAAGACGACTGGACCGTCCAGACTCTCCTCGCCGACATGGCCAGGCGCGGCGACCATCCGGCCGTGATGGCGTTTCACGAAGGCAAGGCGACGACCGTTTCCTATGGCACGCTCGCCCAAGACGCCCTGGCGCTGGCGTGTGGCCTGCGCCGGGCCGGTGCCGAGACCGGCCAGCGCGCGCTGCTGATCGGCCCCAATGGCAGCGACCTCATCACCGTGCGCCTGGCGCTCGCCGCCGCCGGCCTTGTCAGCATGTCGGTCGACGATCTCTCGCCGCCCGACGATATCGAGGTCCTGGCCGCCGCCGCCCCGCCCGACTGGGTGATCGGCGCGGCGAAACACCTGGAGACGCTCAGGCCGCTTTCGCCATCCGGCCGTCTCTACTGTCTCGACGCCGACAACGAAGACGGCGCGCCGCCCTGGCAGAGCCTGTTGGGTGAGGTCACGGACCTGCCACCCGTCGACCCCGCCGCACCGACGGCGCTTCTGCAGACCTCCGGCACGACCGGCGCGGCGAAGCTCTTCACCCTTAACCACCGCCATATCGGCGCCAACGTGCTGGCCATCGCGGCCGAAGGCCTGATCGCCGAAGAAGACCGGCTTGTCCTGCCGCTTCCCCTGCACCACGCCTACCCCCAGGTCGTCGGCCTCCTAACCCCGCTGACCGCCGGTGCCGTCATCGTCTTGCCGGAGACGGTCACCGGCCCGGCGCTCGTCGAAGCGCTTAAGGGCAGCGAAGCCAGCGGCATCATCGGCGTGCCGCGGCTCTATGAAGCCATCATCTCGGCAATCGAACAGAACATCGCGCGCAAGGGCGGCTTTGCCCGCACGCTCTTCGCAACGATGATGTCGCTGTCGATCGCCGCCCAGCGCAAGTTCGGCATCAAGCTGGGCCGTGTCTTGTTCCGTCCCTTGCGCGGACGGCTCTCGAACAAGCTGCGCCTGCTCGTCTCCGGCGGCGCGAAGCTCGATCCCAACCTGACCTGGAAGCTCGCGGCGATCGGCTTCAACGTCCATTCGGGTTACGGGCTTGCCGAGACCGCCTCCACGACCACCGGCAACCTGCCCGGCCGCGACCGTCTTGGCAGCGAGGGGCGCCCGTTCCAGGGCGCGGAGGTCAGGATCTTCGAGCCCAACGAGGAAGGCGTCGGCGAGGTCCAGCTGCGCGGCCCCAACGTCTTCGACGGCTATTTCGATCCCGAAGCCACCAAGGCCGCGTTCACCGAGGACGGCTGGTACCGCACCGGCGACACCGGCTATCTGGACGCCGACAAGTTTCTCTACATCACCGGGCGCATCAAAGAGGCGATCGTGCTGGGCGGCGGCAAGAAGGTCAGCCCGGAGGAGCTCGAAAAGGTCTATGGCAAAAGCCCCCTGATCGCCGAGATCGCGGTTCTGGAAAAACAGGGCGGCCTGGTCGCCCTGGTACGCCCGGACGAAGCCGAAATCGCGGCGGCCGGCCACCTCAAACCCGATGACGCGATCCGCGTCACGTTGAGCCAGGCGGGCGAGAACCTGGCGCCCTATCAGCGCTTGGCGGGCTACGCGCTGACCCGCGAGCCCCTGCCGCAAACGCGGCTTGGCAAGTTCCGCCGTTTCATGCTGCCGGAGCTCTATGACGAGGCCAAGTGGGGCCCGGCCCGGCGCGCAGCGTCGACCACACCGGTCGAGGAACCGACATTCGACGATCCACGCGACGCCGCGACCTGGCAGGTCTTGCGCGAACACTGCCGCGACCAGCTCCGGGGCCTCGACGACCACCTGGCGCTCGATCTCGGCATCGATTCACTCGCTTGGATCACGCTGTCGCTGCAGATCCAGCAGAAGACCGGCGTCGATTTGAGCGACACCGACACGACACGGCTGATCACCGTGCAACACCTGCTGGACGCCGTGCGCGAGGCACCGGCGGCCGCACCCATCTCCGACGCCGAGGTCGCGGCCCAGTGGCTGCGGCCGGCGACGCCCCTCTACCGGACGTTCGCCGGCCTGCTCTATGGCGCCAACCGCTTGCTGATGCGCCTTGTCTTCCGGCTCAAGGTGACCGGCGCCGACAACCTGCCGTCATCCGGACCGTTCGTCGTCGCCAGCAACCACCTGAGCGACCTCGACCCGCTGGTGGTCGCCGCCGCCCTGCCCGCTGCCATCCGACGCCAGACGCGCTGGGGCGCGGCGCTCAACCGGCTGTTCGAAGGCCCCCGCTGGGACGCGCTCTATCTGGGGCTTCGCTTGTTCCCCTTATCCGACGCCCAGCCGGCCCAGGGTCTGGCCTGCGCCCGCGCCACACTCGACCGCGGTGACGTCCTCGTGTGGTTCCCGGAGTCCTGGCGCAGTCCCGACGGCAACCTGCAGGACTTCCAGTCCGGCATCGGCCATCTGGTTGCCGGCACCGACGTGCCGATCGTGCCGGCCTGCATCAACGGCACGTTCGAAGCCCTGCCGCGCACGCGGCGCTGGCCCCGGCCGACACCGGTCGCCATCCGCTTCGGCGCACCCGTTACGTCCAGTGCCCTCGCACAACGCGGCGAGGGCGACGACGAGATCGCGCGTGTCGTGAACGCCTTGCGCCCGGTGGTCGCCGACGTCTGCGCCACGGCCGGCTAGTCACCATCATGCGCGCCATGCGGCTCCATCAAAAAGGCAGCGGCCATGTGACCGCCGACGACGTGGCGCGGCCCGAACCCGGACCCGGCGAGGTCCGCGTCAAGGTGAAGGCATGCGGTGTTTGCCGAACAGACCTGCACGTTGTCGACGGCGACCTGCCCGATCCGAAGCTGCCCGTCGTTCCGGGCCACGAGATCGTCGGCACGGTCGACGCGAGAGGCGATGGCGTGGACCATCTCGATATCGGTCAGCGGATCGGCATTCCCTGGCTCGGTTTCTCATGCGGCGAATGCGCGTACTGTCGGCGCGGCCAGGAGAACCTGTGCCCGCATGCCCGCTACACCGGCTATCAGATCGATGGCGGTTATGCCGACTACTGCATCGCCGATGCGCGGTACTGCTTTCCCTTGCCCGAAGGCTATTCCGACGAGGCGGCGGCACCGCTGCTGTGCGCCGGGCTGATCGGGCACCGTGCCTACCGCATGGCCGGCGACGCGCCGCGGCTCGGTGTCTACGGCTTCGGCGCGGCCGCGCACATCATGTGCCAGGTCGCCTGCTGGGAGGACCGCCAGGTCTTTGCCTTCACCCGGCCAGGCGACAACGAAGCCCAGAACTTTGCCCGCGATCTCGGCGCCGTTTGGGCGGGCGATTCCGGCGATGCGCCGCCCGAGCCCCTTGATGCCGCCATCATCTTCGCGCCCGTCGGGCCGCTGGTGCCCGAAGCGCTGACACGTCTGGCACCGGGCGGCGTCGTGGTGTGCGCCGGCATCCACATGAGCGACATCCCAAGCTTTCCCTACAGCATTCTCTGGCAGGAACGCATCGTGCGGTCGGTCGCCAACCTCACCCGGCGCGACGCCGAGGAGTTTCTGGCGCTGGCACCAAAGGTGCCGGTCAAGACGCACACCACGCCCTACCCGCTCATCGAGGCCAACCAGGCGCTCGACGATCTGCGCAGCGGCCGCCTTCAAGGCGCGGCGGTTCTCATCACCTAGAGCGGATGATGGTCAGGCGGCGCTGCTCTGCCGGCGCGCCTTCGCCTTCGATGACGCGCGGATACGCAGGCGGCGGAAGAACGACAAGCGATCGACAAAGAGCTTGCCGTCGAGGTGGTCCATCTCGTGCAGCAGACAGGCGGCGTTCATGTTCTGAAGGTCACGCTCGAACGTCTGACCGTCGCGGTCCTGGGCTCTCACGCGCACCTCGGTCGCGCGCACGACATTGCCGACGACACCGGGCACGGAAAGGCAGCTCTCCTCGACCAGGCCCCAGGCCGTTTTCGACTCGATGACCGGGTTGATATAGACCTGCGGCGCGTCGCCCTCGTCCGACAGATCGATGACCAGCACCTGGCGCAGATCGCCGATCTGCGGCGCGGAAAGGCCGATCGCGCTGTTGGCGTAGAGCGTATCCAGCAGATCGTCGACCAGCTGGCCGAGATCCGCGTCAAACCGGGTTACGGTCTCCGAACGAAGCCGAAGCTTGGGATCGGGATACTCCAGGATGTCGCGCTGAGCCATACCGCAAGACCTCCTTCAGCCGCCCGCCGGCTTGATCATTTCCGTCGATTCGTCGCCGACGACCTTGCCGCCGGATGACGCGTTTCCGCGGCGGCGCCCGGCGAGTTGCACCAGCGGGACCGTGGCGGCGATGGTGGCCAGCAGCAGGATTATCTCAAGGCCGTAGACGGCGATGTAACCACCGGCAGCACGCGCGACGCCCCAGATTTCTCCCGACGTTCCCAGACCGAGATCGACGAGATCGCGGATGATGCCGCTCAGCGCCAGACCGACGCCGGCGGCCGTGGCCTGTACCGCGCCCCAGGCGCCCAAGGCCATACCGGACTGTTCCTTCGGCGCCTTGTTCATGGTCGCGGTCAAGGTCGCGTGACCGAACACGGCGGCGCCAAAGCCGATCAGGAAGTTACCGATCAGGAAGGCACCGTCCAGGCCGAACGGCGCGGCCACGATGACCAGAACGAAAGCCGGGATACCGATCAGGGCGCCGCCCTGGGCTAAACGGTACGGGTTACTGCCCGGTCCCAGCGCATGGGAGGCATAGGCGAAACCCAACAGGCCGCCAAGGGCAAGCAGGGCCGTCAACTTGGTGGTCGACGCCACGGTCCAGTTCAGCACCTGGCCGCCATAGGGTTCCAACAGCACATCGGCCATGCCGAATGCCAGGGTACCGAGCCCGACGATGACGAGCCGGCGGACCGCGTTCTCACCTTCGCAGAACCGCGCCCAGGATTCGCGGAACGTGGGATCGACCGCCGGCGCCATCTGGCCGCGCAGCGGTTGTCGTCGTTCCTGTTTCCACATGGCGACGGCGTTCAGGACCAAGGCCGCGACGGCCGCGCCCTGGATGACCTGCACCAGCTTGCCCGGCGTGAAATCGGCCAAGAGAGCGCCGAAGATCAGCGCACTCGCGATCATGCCGACAAGCAGCATCATGTACATCAGCCCGACGACGCGGGGATGGGATTCCGGCGGCGTCAGGTCGTTGGCCAGCGCCAGGCCGGCGGTCTGCACGATATGGGCGCCCGCGCCGACCATCAGAAAGGCCAGCGCCGCCGAACCGTGGCCCAGCCACATCGGCGCGCCGTCGGCCTGGCCCTTGCCCGCCAGCACCAGCAGCGCAAACGGCATGATCGCGTAGCCGCCGAACTGCAGCAACGTGCCCTTCCAGATGAACGGCACGCGGCGCCAGCCGAGTGCGCAGCGGTGCGTGTCCGACTTGTGGCCGACCAGCGCGCGGAACGGCGCAAACAGCAGGGGCAACGCGATCATGACGGCGACGACCGTCGCCGGCACGTCGAGCTCGACGATCGTCACGCGGTTGAGCGTGCCGACCAGCAGCACAAGCGTCATGCCGACCGACACCTGAAACAGCGAAAGACGCAGCAGGCGGCCAAGCGGCAGATCGGGCGTGGCGACATCCGCGAACGGCATGTAGCGCGGACCAAGCGATGTCCACGCACCAACCAGCCGTCGCCCGAGATGCTTCATCGGTTACCCCCCAGGGCAAACAAGCACGCGGGCCGGCGGGTTTCCCTTTTGCCAGAGAGGCCCGTTTGCCCCCGTGCCTGCCGCCGTCTTTCCTACTTTTCCTTTGTCAGCGTCTTCAGAGCAAGCAGACGCGACAGCGGCGCAGGACTGTCGATCAGCAACGGCAAGCCGAAGCTCGACCGCCATTCTCCGCCCGACTTCGACACGGTCTTCAAGCCGAACAGGGCCGAAAGCGGTGACGGATTGCGGCTCAGCAAGGGCATGCCGAAGCTGGTGTTCCAATCCCGCTTCGTGTCCTTCAGAACCTTCATCTTGAACAAAGACGAGAATGGCGCCGCGGACTTGGAAAGCAGGCGCATGCCGAACTTGGACGAGAAGGTCCAAGACGAGTTGACGAGTTCGGTTGCCGGACTGAAATCCGACAACGTCGCCATGGCAAGTACGTCGGAAAGCGGTGTCGGATCGTCGGGAACATAGCGTTTCAGCTTGTCGGTATAGACCGTCGTTTCGCTCTCCATGATGTCGAGCGCCTCTTGGCCGCGACCGAACGGTGCCTCCGCCGTCAAAAGGGAGTTTCCCTCCTGCAGGCTGCGCGTGCAGATGCGAACCTGCCTTTCCGGCAGCTTGCCGGCTCTTATCCCGGCATGGACCGTCTCGGCCTCTTTACCGCTTGCCTGACTGGCAAGAAAGACCGTGTTCTTGGGCAGCCCCGCCGCAGTGAGTTTGGCGGCAACGGCCGTCGCGGCCTGTTCGCTCGGATAAATCCTCAAGTATGGTGTCATAACGGCTCTCCTAAGAGCTTCCGCTGTCTCACGTAGCCGGGAACCGCCACGCACTTTCGGGCGTTAAGCGGCCCCCGGCGGCTACATTGCCAGACTTACTTCGACGTGTCAGGTCGGCGTCAGCCGCCCTGGACAAACGCGGCGAACCACGTTGAGTTGCCGATGACGGCGAAGTGGACAATGAGCGAAATCGCCGCGACGGCCCCCAAAAACAGGGGCAGACCGACGGTCGGTTTGACGACACACCAAATTCTACCTTGGTTCATCTCTCATCCCCCTCCTAGCCGAGCCACGGCGTGTAGAAGTAAGCGAGAACGTGAGCGATCAAAGCGATCACGAAGAACACACGCGCGCCGTCGATGACGTGCTTGTGGAGTTCTTCGGACTCCCTGATCGTCAGTCCGGTTGGCCAGATCCGGTCGGGATCGTCCAGATCTGCTGTTTGAGTTTCGTAAGCCATAGAGACTTCCTCTTCCCCAATTGTGCAACAGCTCGAAAAAACTTCTTCGAGCCCCACAAGGCTACATCTCGGCGTGCAAGCAGGTCAAGGCCGACTGACACTTTATTTTGTCAATCAGACTAGACACTCGAGTGCCTTCAAGCCCTCCTTGCCGCGCCGCGGCGAAGGCGCCCGGTCATCGTCAGACCGTCGCGGATGTTGAGGCCGATCAGCCACAGATTGACGGCGCCGGCGGCAAGTTCGAGCGCCTGCACGCCGTAGAACCAGACATCGAACAGTCCCGCATCGGCCCGGCCGGCAAGGAAAAAGGCCGACGGCACCAGGATCAGAAGGCCGTTCAAGGCGATGAAGGGCATGCGCTTTTTCTTCGCCGCCGCCAGCCCGCCGGCGTGCTTGCGCGCCTTCCAAAAGCCCGTGATGCCGGTGACGGCCAGCGCGGGGATCAGAACGATCATGCCCTCGAGGATCGCGGTCTTGACGGCGGCGATTGCGCCCGGCGTGCCGAACAGCTCGACCGCCACGGTCGACGTCCAGAAGGTCAGGACCGTCAGAAAGCTGATCATGCCGGCGGCGGCGTGAACGACTCGGCTCATGGTGCATCTCCTTTTCTCGGCATGGCGGCATCGGCCGTTCTGTGCCGCCACACGCGGCGGGCCCCGCCATTCTATTTACATAGTATGCTATATAAATAGAATAGACAGCATGCTATGCAAGAGGTAAAAGCCGCCATGGCCTTCAAAAAGAACCAATCCGCCGGCTACCTGGCCAACCACATGGCAAGGCTGTTCGCCCAGCGCCTGCAGGAACGGATTCGCCCGCTTGGCCTGGCACCCGCCCAGTTCATGACCATGCTGGAGCTGTGGGCCGAAGACGGCCTGACCCAGGCCGACCTGGTCGCGCGGCTGGATGTCGAGCAGGCGACCATGGCCAACACCCTGGCGCGCATGGAGCGCGACGGGCTGATCAAGCGCACGCCCCATCCCGACGACGGACGCGCCCGCCAGAACTGGCTGACGCAGAAGGGCAAGTCACTTCAGAAACCGGCCACCCAGGCCGCGATGGCGCAGAACAAAGCCGCGCTGCGCAGCCTCAGCCGAGACGAGCAGGCGGTTTTCCTGGACTACATGAGAAGGACAATCGACGTCATGCGACGCGACGGCATGGCGTGACCCCGCGCTTACGCCGCCCGAGTCGTTGCGGCGATCGCGTTAGGCTAGGTGTCGTGCTTCTCGATCGACGCCCTGACCCTGACGACGGCAATGGCCGCAATGGCCGCGACGATGGGGATGCTGACGGCAACGGCCACAGCCGGATCGACAAAGGTGAAACCGGATGCCTGGAGACCGTTGAAGGCATAGCCCACCAGACCGACCACATAATACGTGATCGCCGCGATGGACAGTCCCTCGACCGTCTTTTGCAGACGCAGCTGAAGCCTGGCGCGGCGGTCCATCGATTCCAGCAGCGCCTGGTTCTGCCGTTCGCGGGTCAAGTCGACACGCGTCGACAGAAGCTGCATGGCGCGGGCGACCTGGTTGGACAGCTCATCCAACCGGCGCGACGTCGACGCGCAGGTTTCCATCGCCGGCGCAAGCCGGCGCTGGGTGAACTCCTCGAAGGTCTGCAAGCCCTCGATTCTCTGTTCGCGCAGTTCCTTGATGCGTCGGGCCACAAGCGCGGAGTACGCGGCAGCGGCGGAAAACCGGAAATTGCTCTCCGCGTGGGTGCGCACGACCTCGGCATGCAGTTCGGTCAGACGTTCAAGCAGCTTCGGCTCGTCTTCAACCTTCACCTGCAGCATCGCGTTGGCGATGCCGGTTAACTGATCCTCACGCGTCGAGAGAAACGGCAGGAGGTCGCGCGCCAGCGGGAACGCGAGCAGGGCCAACAGGCGGTAGGTGTCGATTTCCAGCAAACGTTGAACGAAGCGGCCGCGCTGTCGCGGTGTCATGCCCAGGTCCTCGATCAGAACCCGCGAGAACCCGCCGACATGAATCCGGAAGTCGGTGAACGCCCTTCCCTTGCCGCCGGCGATCTTGGAGCCGACCAGCGCATTGCCGGAGAAGTACTTGTTGGCGATAACGTCCTCGTCCATCGCTGTTTCGTCTTGGTCGACGAACTCGACATGGGTCGCGATCATCAGCGCGCCCGACAACAGCTCCAGCCAATCCGCCGGGACGTCGTCCAGCGCCGTTTTCTCAAACAGGTTCCGCCCCGTGCTTTGGGCCACGAACATGTACCGGCTGAACTCGGAGTGACGTTCATAGCGCAGCCGGAACGGGCCGAAATCGGCGCTGAAGTGACGCGCATCGACAGCCGGCCGGTCCGCGCCATAGCGCTCGCACAGATCGTTCAGCGGCTCCAGATCCTCATCGCCCAGCAGAACGATGTAACTGATGCGCACGGGCGGCACGAGCGCTTCCGGCGGACGGGCGTGGCCCTCGTTCGACAGCAAGACACGCGCCGGATGATCGGCGGGCAAGAGCTCCATGTGACGTCTACCTCCCCCAGAAGGCGTTTCAAGGCCCGGCTGCGTCGTCGACGACGCGTTGGCCTCCATGGTCACGCGATCGCACGGACGGACGCGGCATCATTACGGGTGCCCGACGGGCCGGCCCGCCAATCGACGATTCTCGACTGTACACTATAATTGACACTTCTGTGTGTACGGTAGTGTTGACATTTCGCCGCGGGCGCGCGACCCTAGTTTCCATGTCGCGCTGATTGCTCGACTTGCGGCACGCCTAGGGCGCTTGTCGGACAATCATGCCGTCGCGAGACGCTCCTGATACGGAGGATACCGAGCGATGGATCAGTCGAACCGTCTTGGTGAAGCCCCCGGCCGACCGGAAACGCCGCTGCTCGATAAGGTGCGCACACCGGACGACCTCAGGCGCCTGCCCGCCGACAAGCTCCGCCAATTGGCAGACGAGTTGCGTGCGGAAACGATCGATGTGGTCTCCACGACCGGCGGCCATCTTGGCGCAGGTCTGGGTGTCGTCGAGCTGACGGTCGCGCTCCACTATGTCTTCGACACGCCCGACGACAAGCTCATCTGGGATGTCGGCCATCAGTGCTATCCCCACAAGATCCTGACCGGCCGCCGCGACCGCATGCGCACATTGCGCCAAGGCGGCGGACTGTCCGGGTTCACCAAACGGGCCGAAAGTGAGTACGACCCGTTCGGCGCGGCCCACTCGTCGACCTCGATCTCGGCCGGTTTGGGCATGGCCGTGGCGCGCGATCTGTCCGGCGGCGACAACAAGATCGTCAGCGTCATCGGCGACGGCGCCATGTCGGCCGGCATGGCTTATGAGGCGATGAACAACGCCGGCGGCATGGACGCCCGGATGACCGTGATCTTGAACGACAACGACATGTCGATCAGCCCGCCGACCGGCGCGGTCAGCGCATCGCTCGCGCGCATGGTCTCCGGCCCCACATTCCGCAGCCTGCGCGAACAAAGCAAACGCTGGGTTCGCGACATGCCGTATGTGGTGAAGGAGGGCTCGCGCCGGTTCGAGGAATACCTGCGCGGCATGGTCATGGGCGGCACCCTGTTCGAGGAGCTCGGCTTCTTCTATGTCGGCCCCATCGACGGCCACAACCTCGATCACCTGCTGCCGGTCCTCAAGAACGTCCGCGAGTCGCAATACGGTCCGATCCTGGTCCATGTGGTGACGCAGAAAGGCAAGGGATACGAACCCGCCGAGACCGCGGCCGACAAGTATCACGGGGTTTCCAAGTTCGACGTCATCACCGGCGTCCAGCGCAAGTCAAAGAGCAAGGCGCCGAGCTTCACCGGTGTCTTCGCCGACAGCCTTGTCGCCGAGGCCCGGGACGACGAGAAGATCGTCGCGATCACCGCGGCGATGGCATCGGGTACCGGTGTCGACCGCTTCCAGAAAGCCTTTCCCGAACGCGCCTTCGACGTCGGCATCGCCGAGCAGCACGCGGTGACCTTCGCCGCCGGGCTGGCCGCTGAGGGCTACAAGCCCTTCTGC
>JANQGO010000428.1 GCA_028277285.1 Alphaproteobacteria bacterium
CGATCTGGTGATCGCCAGCCGGTTCGCCCGGCATGACGAGTTCGTCGCCGGTACCCAAGATCGCAACGCGGGGCCGGCGCGTGACGGTGAGCCACGGAATGTTCATCGACGCGATCAATGCGATGTGACGCGGTTCAAGGCGCGTGCCGGCGGCCGGACCTTTATCGCCTTCGGCGAAGTCGAGACCGCGCCGGCGCACGTAACGGCCGCGCTTAACCGGCTCGTTGATCGTGACAGCGTCGTCTTTCGCGTCGGTCAGCTCCTGAATGACGATGGTGTCGGCGCCCTTGGGCAAGGGGCCTCCGGTGAAGATGCGAACCGCCTCGCCAGCCTTGAGTTCCGCGCCATACGCGCCGCCCGCGGGCGCCATGCCGACCACCTTAAGGGTCGCCGGCGCCTGTTCGACGTCGCTGCCGTTGACGGCGTAACCATCCATCGCGGAGACATCGGTCGGCGGCTTGGTCAACCGTGCGGCCGTATCTTCGGCCAGCACGCGACCGTGTGCTTCGCTGATCGCAACCTGTTCGCCGGGCAACACATGGAACGCGGCGAGGATGCGCGTCAAAGCCTCGTCGACCGGTATCATGCGGGGCGCGTGAACGTGCCGGACTTGCCGCCCGACTTGTGGGAGAGCCTGATGTCGCTGATGGTCATCGCGCGATCAACCGCCTTGACCATGTCATAAACGGTGAGCGCAGCGACCGATACGGCGGTCAGCGCTTCCATCTCGACGCCTGTGCGGCCGGCCAGCTTACAGGTCGCCTGGATATCGACGGTGTTGTCGTCGTGGTTGGGTACGAGGTCGACGGTGACCGAACTCAACGACAACGGATGGCACAGCGGAATGAGATCGGCTGTTTTCTTTGCCGCCATGATGCCTGCCAAACGCGCGACGGCGAGCACGTCGCCTTTCTTGACGTCGCCGGAGACGATCAGTTCCAACGTGGACGGCAACATGTGCACGCGGCCTTCGGCGACAGCGATGCGTTCTGTCTCCGCTTTGCCGGAAACGTCGACCATCTGTGCACGGCCTTCGGCATCGAAATGGGTGAGCTTGTCGGTCATGTCACGCGGACTCGCGCGTCGCGCCGGCTTCACCGAGCAGGTCGGCGGTTGCCGCGGCGACATCGTCCTGGCGCATCAGATGTTCGCCGACCAGGAAACGTCGGGCGCCGCAGCGGCTCATGCGCACAAGATCCTCGTGCTGCTTGAGCCCGCTCTCGCAGACGATGTCCCATTCATCGGGGACGCGGGGCGCCAAGTCTTCAGTTGTGGCAATGTCGACATTGAGCGTCTTGAGGTTGCGATTGTTGATACCCAGGAGGCCCGGTCCCAGATCGAGCGCGCGGTCCAGCTCATGGCCGTCATGCACCTCGATCAGCACGTCGAGATCCCAATCCCGCGCGGCCGCATAGAGCTCCCGGGCGCGGCCGTCGTCGAGCGCGGCCATGATCAGGAGAATGCAGTCGGCGTGGATCGCCCGCGCTTCAACGACCTGGTAAGGATCCAACATGAAGTCTTTGCGAAGACAGGGCAAACCGCTCGCCGATTTCGCCATGCGGACATAACTGTCATCACCCTTGAAGAAGGGCTGGTCGGTCAGGACCGAGAGACAGGCCGCACCGCCGTCGCGGTAGGCCATGGCCAAGGCGGCGGGGTCGAAGTCCGGCCGGATTTCACCGGCGCTTGGCGAGGCCCGTTTGATCTCGGCAATCAACCCGAAGCCTTTTTCAGCTTTATCGGCGAGGGCCGCCGCGAAGCCGAGCGGGGGCGCGATCTCACGCGCCGCCGCTTCGACGTCGCCAAGCGGCTTCAGTGCCTTGCATCGCGCGATATGCGCGAGCTTCTCGTCGCAGATCTTCTGAAGAACGTCCGACATCGCCTCGCCTCAGCTGCCGGACGTGATCATGATGAGGCGTTCCAGGCTGGCGCGCGCGGCACCGCTGTCGATCGCATCGGCCGCGATGGCGACACCGTCGCGCAGATTGTCCGTCTTGCCGGCGACGATCAGCGCGCCCGCCGCATTCAGCAGCACCGTATCGCGATAGGCGCCGGTCTTGCCGTCCAGAAGGTCGCGCATGGCCGCGGCGTTCTCTTCCGGCGTGCCGCCCTTGATGGCATCCAGCGTGGCCTCGCACAGGCCGGCATCGCGCGGCGACACCTCCATCATCGTGACCGTGCCACGCTCAAGCGAGGCAACCGTGTTGGCGCCGCCAAGGGTCAGTTCGTCGCAGCCATCGGCGCTGTGCACCACCCAGGCCCGTTCGGCGCCCAGATCGCCTAGGACGCGCGCCAACGGTTCGACCCAGCGGCCATCGAAGACGCCGATGAAGAAGAGTTTGACATCAGCCGGATTTGACAGAGGTCCCAATAGGTTAAAGACAGTTCTTACACCCATTTCTACGCGAGCCGGCATGACATGACGCATCGCGCTGTGATAGCGCGGGGCGATCATGAAACCGATGCCGGCCTCGTCGATGGCGCGCTGCACGACGTCGTAGTCGGCTTCCAGGTCGACGCCGAGCACCGACAGCACATCGGCGGCCCCCGATTTGGATGACGCCGCCCGGTTGCCGTGTTTGGCCACGGTCAGCCCGCAGCCAGCGGCCACAAGAGCGGTCGCAGTCGAGATGTTCAGCGTGTGCTTGGCATCGCCGCCCGTGCCGACGATGTCGATGGCGCCTTCGGGCGCCCGCATGCGGCGCATATGAGCGCGCATTGCCTTGGCGCCGCCGGCAATCTCCTCGACGGTCTCGCCGCGCATGGCGAGCGCCATCAAGAAACCGCCGGTCTGGGCGTGGCTGGCTTCGCCCGCCATGATGATGGCGAACGCGCGGTCGGCCTCGTCGGCTGTCAGGGCCTGTCCGGCGGCGACCTTGGCGATCAGCGGCTTGAGATCGTGGGACGCTTCGCTCATGCGGCCTTGGCCTTGTTGGGCAGCATGTCCAGGAAGTTCTTCAGGATTGCATGGCCGTGCTCGGATTCGATGCTTTCGGGATGGAACTGGACACCGTGCAGCGGCAGGGTTTTGTGGCGAATGCCCATGATCACGCCGTCCGCCGTCTTGGCGGTGACTTCCAGGCAGTCGGGGATCGAGGCCGGCGCGATGGTAAGGGAATGGTAGCGGGTCGCCCGGAGCGGCGAGGGCAGGCCGGCGAACACGCCCTTGGCGTCATGCTCGATGTCCGAGAGTTTGCCGTGCATCGGCGCCGGCGCGCGCTCGATACGCCCGCCAAACGCCTGGCCGATGGCCTGATGGCCCAGGCAAACACCGAAAATCGGTGTTTCTGCGCCAACCCGTTCGATCATCTCAAGACAGATCCCCGCGCGGTCGGGGTCGCACGGTCCCGGCGAAATCACGATCGCCTGCGGCGCCATCGCGACCACGTCGTCGGCGCTCAACTGGTCGTTGCGGTGGACGACAACATCGGCGCCCAACTCGCCCAGATAGTGCCAGAGGTTATAGGTAAAGCTGTCGTAGTTATCGATCAGCAGCAACATGATGTGTTCCCTTTTTATCCGGCATCGCTGCAGGCTGGCGCAACATAACCAAGGCGTCCACAGGGAACAACCGCACCTACTACATAGTGGGTTGAAAAAACGCCGGCACTCCAGGACTATGATTTTCCGTGGGGATCAGGCAAACGCAGCGCACACCACGTCAAGCCAAACCGGATCCGCGGCGCGGCTGGTTGTGGCTGTCTGAGGCTACGATTGCGTTCGTGGCCCCGGCGCTGCTGGGTGCTGCCATCGGTTTTTTCGCAGCGAGCGACACGATACGCGGGGCGCCGGCTATTGCACCGGCGACCTGGCAGGTGGCCGAGCGGTACGGGCCGCCATCGGCCGTGCCCGAGGCCATCGAAGTCGCCGCTTTGCCGCCGCTCTATGTGGTCGATCACGAGCCCATCGAGGTGGCCGGTCTGGGCCTCTCCATGGTCCTGCCGGATTTCGACGACGGCTTTGGTGCCGCCGTTGCCGCCCCGTCGACCGTCATCGGCGCAGCAATCAGCGAACCCGAGGCGGTGATCGCCATGGCCGGGCCGGCACACGCGCCGCATGATGACGATCATCGGTCCTTGTTCAGCGACGCGATCCCCATGGCCGGCGCCGCTCACGGCGCGCACGACGTCGCCGGTACCGACTGGTATGGGTCACCGCTGCCAGTTCCGGGCGTCGCCCGGACACCGCACGACATCGCCTTCGCCGCATGGATAGCCGCGGACGGGCGGGCGCGGCTCCACCGCGACCTCGACGGCAGACCGCTCGTCGCCGTGACCGGACGCCTGATCGCGGCCAGACCATCGACCTGGCCGCTGGAGGAACGGCGCCATGCCGGCCTGACGGCATGGGCCCTGGCGCTGAGCTTGCCGGAACCGCCGCTTCCCGAGGTCGCGCCGGATCCGCCGGTGGTGCTCTCGGAAACCGGTCCGGCTTTCGTTGACGAGACCTTCGCCACGTCGAACCTCGGCCCGCTTGATCTGATACCCGACGTTCAGCCGGAGGCGGACGAGCCGGTCACGGGACTGGCACCGGCGATTGCGATCGTGATCGATGATCTCGGCCTCAACCGGCGGCAGACGGCCGCGGCCTCGGCGCTGCCGGGCCCGCTTACCATGGCGTTCATCCCCTATGCCGGCGATCTGGCGGATCAGACGGCCACCGCGCGCGCGTCCGGCCACGAGATTTTTCTGCACCTGCCCATGGAGCCGATCGACGGCAACAAGAATCCCGGCCCGAACGCGCTTCTGGCCAGTCTTTCAGACGCCGAACTCCGGACACGTCTGGTCGAGAACCTCGATCGTTTCACGGGTTATGTCGGCGTCAACAACCACATGGGCAGCCGGCTGACCCAGGACGGCGGCGCGATGGCCATCGTCATGGCCGAGCTCAAGCACCGCGACCTGATGTTCCTGGATTCCGTGACCATCGGGCGTTCGCTGGCCCATCACACCGCATTGACCTTCGGCGTCCCGTCCGCGCAACGCGACGTCTTTCTCGACAACGTGCCGGACGTCGCGTCGATCATGCGTCAACTCGCCGCGCTCGAAGCGGTGGCGATCCAGCGCGGCTACGCCATCGCCATCGGCCATCCGCACCCGGCGACGGTCGCCGCCCTGGCGCAATGGCTGCCGGATGTGGCGTCGCGGGGGTTCCGCCTTGTGCCGGCAAGCGAGATCATCATGCGCGGCGACATCATCCTGGCCCAGCACGGCAGTGCCGGTTTCGACGGGCCTGATCGTTAGGTGTTGCCGCCTCGTCCGGCGAAGGTGACGGCTTCTTCGGCGGCGCGCAGCAGGGCGCGGGCCTTGTTGCGGCACTCCTGATGCTCGGATTCCGGCACGCTGTCGGCGACCACGCCGGCACCGGCCTGGACATGCAGGACGCCGTCCTTGATGACGGCGGTTCTGAGCGCAATGCAGGTGTCCATGGCGCCATCGGCGGCGAAGTAACCGATTGCGCCGCCATAAACGCCGCGCCGGTCAGTTTCCAGTTCGTCGATGATCTCCATCGCCCGTACCTTGGGCGCGCCGCTGACGGTTCCGGCCGGAAAGCCGGCGACGAGCGCGTCGATGGCGTCGTAGTCGGGGTTCAGATCGCCTTCGACGTTCGAGCTGATGTGCATGACATGGCTGTAGTACTCGATCTCGAACCGTTCGGTGACGTGGACCGACCCCGTCTGGGCAACCCGCCCGACATCGTTGCGGCCGAGGTCAAGCAGCATCAGGTGCTCGGCGCATTCCTTGGGATCGTCCAGCAGTTCTGTCGCCAGAGCGTCGTCCTCGGCCCGGTCGGCGCCGCGTTTGCGGGTGCCGGCAAGCGGGCGAATGGTGACCTTGTCGTCGCGCACGCGCACCAGGATTTCGGGACTGGATCCGACCACCGCGAAGTCGCCGAACTCCAGATAGAACAGGAAGGGCGAGGGGTTCACCCTGCGCAGCGCCCGGTAGTAGGACAGCGGCGGTAAGGAGAACGGCAGGTCAAAGCGCTGCGACAGCACGACCTGGAACGCGTCGCCCGCGTTGATGTAGTCCTTGGCCGCGTCGACGATCTCCAGAAAACGTTCGTGGTCCGTGTTCGATTGTGCCTCGCCCAAGTCGTCGGGCAGATTGTTGTCGCGGCCGTGGGGCAGGGCGCGTTCGAAGTCGGCAACAATGTCGGCCAGCCGTTCGCACGCGCGGCCATAGGCCGCCCGCGCGTTGACGCCGGCTTCAGGCCACACCGGCGTCACGACCGTCACCTCGTCGGCGACATTGTCGAA
>JANQGO010000472.1 GCA_028277285.1 Alphaproteobacteria bacterium
AAGCGCGCGGCGAAGGCCATGGCCGGGGACCTGCTGAATGACGAACTGGTGCCGGTGGAGGTCCCCCAGCGCAAACGCGATGCCGTCATCGTCGATACGGGCGAGCACCCGCGCGGCGATGCCGATCTCGACAAGCTCGCGCGTCTGCCCGCGCCGTTTCGCGACGGCGGCACGGTGACGGCCGGTAACGCATCGGGCGTCAACGACGGCGCGGGCGCGATGCTGATCGCGTCGGAGAATGCGATGGCGGCCCACGGCCTGGAGCCGCTCGCCCGTATCGCCGGTGCGGCGACCGCCGGCGTGCCGCCGCGCATCATGGGCATCGGCCCAGCGCCGGCGATGCGCAAGCTGCTGGATCGCCAGGGTGTGGCGCTCGGTGATGTCGGCGTGATTGAGCTGAACGAGGCGTTCGCCGCCCAGGTCTTGGCGGTGACACGGGACCTTGGCCTGGCCGACGATGCAGAACACGTCAATCCCAATGGCGGCGCGATCGCCTATGGCCATCCGTTGGGCGCCAGCGGCATACGCCTAGCCGCGACGGCGACGTATGAAATGCGCCGGCGCGACGAGCGTTACGCTGCCGTCACCATGTGCATCGGTGTCGGCCAGGGCATCGCCGCGCTGCTCGAACGGGTCTGACGCGCAACGTCAGTTGGAGGCGTCGGTCTCCTCGACCTCGGTCTCGCCGCGCTGTTCCTTCATGTAGGCCGCGGTCTCCTGCATCGCCTTCTTGCGGGCCGAGCAATTGCAGCCGCCACTGTCGCGATAGACCTGCGGCTCAATGAAGGTGCCGGCCCAGATGCCGGTGCCCGCTTCCGAGGCCGCGGTTTCGCGCACGACATAGTCGTCGTCCGTGTCAGCGGCGGTCACGGCGAGGCCCTCGTCCAGCATCAAGCCGGCCAGATCGTCTTCGCCGGCCATGCAGCGATAGAGCGCATCGCCCTCGGCACCCGTTCCCATCGGCTCACAGCTGACATCGCGTCCTGCGATGATCTCTTCCAGGCGATCGGCCGCGTCCCAGCCGCAGAACCAGTCTTCATCGTTGACCGAGCAGGACTGGGTGATTTCCAGGGCGTCAATGCCATAGAGCGAGATTTCCTCGCCGTTCAGGCCCAGGGTATCCCCATCGACGACGGTGGCCGGACCGGAAAGGCCGGCAAAGGCAAGTGACGGTGCAAGAACGGCTGCAAACGCCAAAGCGCGCATCGTGCGCCTCCTCTTGTTCATAAGCTTGTTGTCCCAACAATGGCGCGAAACCGCCAATTTCTCCATGGAATTCGTCATCATAATTGTGTCAGGACGAAGACCAGCTCGTCTTCGCCTTCAATCTCGTCGACCCGCCGGTCGAGGCCGGCGGCGGCCCTGGCGAAGCTGTCGCGGTAGGTCGCCGCCATGTTCTTGTCGCGTCCGCCAAGGGAACGCACGGGATAGGTGACGACGATGGCCCGCGCCTTGATCTGGCGCAAAAGGCGGGCGCCGGCACCAGATTCCTGCTGATCCAGGCATGGCAGGGTCTTCAGAACCAACGCGACATCGGCGCCTTTTTCCGGCGGAAGGGCCAGCACGTCGCCCGCCTCGATCCGGCCAGGCTGGCCGCAAAGGGCACGAAACCGCTCGGCAACGGCCATCAGGCGGGTGTCGATATCGATGGCGTCATATGGGCAATCGGGCGCAAGGCCCATCTTCGGCAGGGCAAAGGGCGAGAAGCCGCAGGCGATATCGAGCACGCTGGCGGGCGTGCCGGTGACCCGCCAGAGCGCCTGATAGAAGTCGCTGAGACCTGCCAGGCGCTCCTTGCTCGACGCATGGTGGCGCAGGATGGCGTCGGCGGCCTCAACGAGGGCCGTACTGTCGGGTTTGTCGCCGAGGTCATCGACGACACGCTCGGCCAGGGCAACGGCACCGGGATCGAGATAGGCGCCAAATACCTGATGCAGCTTGCGTTTGGCGGCTTTTGCCGCGTCCTTTGGGCGCGGGTGGCGGGTAAGGGCCCAGGCGGCGGTCCGCTCCAGTGTCGCCTCGCAAAGCGTCGCATACTTGCTGCTTTTGCGGAGGTCGGCGACGACGTCGTGTCGAGGATCGGATGTCACGGGGCAGGCGACGTTTGGCGCATACGTTCAATCATGGCCGCATAGAAGCGGAGGTTCTGCTTGGTCGCCAACCGTTCGGCGGCGCTGTCCTTGATCTTGAACAGGTGATGCAGATAAGCCCGCGACGGGCCGCCCGCGTCGATAGCAGGATCGAGAGGGCGGTCGTCGCGTGCATGTTCTTCATCTTCAACATAAAGAAATGAATAAAAATAACTCTTATTCAATAAGTTAGCATCGGTATCTGATGTCACATAGAGGCGCCGGCGGCGGGCGTCGCGCGTCGCGATCGCGCAGTCGAAAAGCTGATAGCCGGCCCGCCATGCGGCCACAAGGTTGTCCGGCTTGCCGATGCCGAGCGCGTGTTTCGGCGCCTCGGTCGGCAACAGCTCGGCGACATGGGCAACCATGTCGGTCAGCCCGCCGTCCTCGGCGACCGGCCAGCCGCCGAAACCGAAACCGTCGAAGCCCATTTCCGCCAGTTGATCGGCGCAGCGTTTGCGCAGGTCCGGATCCTTGCCGCCCTGGACGACGGCGAACAGCAGGGGTCGGCCCTCGACCGGACCGCCCGGCTCGCCGACACGGGCCGCAAACTCCTGGCGGCAGCGTTTCGCCCAGGCGAGCGTGCGCGCGACGCTCGCCGCCTGCACGTCGGCGCTGTCATCGGGATGGGTGCACTGGTCGAGGCAGAAGACGATGTCGGTGCCCAGCTCGATCTGATGGCGGATGCACTTCTCCGGCGTCAGCAGGTTCTTCGCGCCTTTCTTTTCGTGTCGGTAGACGAAGCCCTTGTCGGTCACGCTGCCCAGTTTGGCGTTGGCGTGGGCGAGGGACCATGCCTGGAAGCCGCCGGAGTCCGACGCGACGATCCCGTCCCAGCCCATGAAGCGGTGAATGCCGCCGACTGCTTCCACGGTCGAGGTGCCGGGGTTGGTGGAAAGGTGCAGCGCGTTCACCATGATCGCGTCGATCCCGCAGGCGGTGAGATCGTCGCCGTCCAGGCCGCGCACGACCGCGCGCGTACCGTCGGGCAGGAATGCCGGGAGCCTGAGCGCGCCGCGCCGCGTCTGGAGCGTCTTCATGCGGTCTCGGGCTCTGGCCGCATGAACTTCGGGTTGTTGCCGGCGATGACGACGGTGACCTCGCCGCGCGGCGTCTCCTCGGCAAAACGGTCGGCGAGGTCGGACAACCAGCCGCGCGCGACCTCCTCGAACATCTTGGTGAGCTCGATGCAGACGGCGGCGCGGCGGTCGCCCAGTGCGGCGAGCGCATCGGCCAAGAGCCCGCCGGTGCGGTGCGGCGATTCAAACAGCACCAGCGTGTGCGGCATCGCCGCGTCGGCGGCCAGGAAGTTCCGGCGTTTGCCGGACTTCTTCGGCGGGAAACCCTTGAACGTGAAACTGGCGGCCGACAGGCCCGAGACGGCAAGCGCGGTCTCCACCGCGCTCGGGCCCGGGATCACCTCGATCGCATGGTCGTCCTCCAGCGCAGCCTGAACCGCGCGGAAGCCGGGATCGCTGATGCCGGGCATGCCGGCATCGGTCACCAGCCCGACCTTGCGGCCGTCGCGCAGCAGGCCGGCAATGCGTTTGACCGCCTGTTCCTCGTTATGGTCGTGACAGGCGAAGATGGTCTTGGGACTCGCAAGCTGGAAGTGCTCATAGATCTTGCGGGTGCGTCTTGTGTCCTCGCACGCCAGCGCGTCGAGATCACCCAGCGTCGTCAGGACGCGCTGGCTGATATCGTCGAGATTGCCGATCGGCGTGCCGATCAAAAAGAGCGTGCCGGTCATCCCGGAACCCGGTTCCCCTGCTTGGCGTTGGATGACGCCTGGGCTTCGTAGCGCCACCCACTCTGTGGTGCCCAGTTGCATGACCGTATCACAAGAGGAAAGCGACGCGGTCCTGCCGAATCTGTTCGTTTGGGCGAGTGGTTAGTCCGTGCCACCTAGCAGAAGCGGTCAGGTGTCACATCGGGCTGATGCCGGGACCATACCGGCGCCGTCGCCGGTCGTGCCGCTACCGCCGCCGTGAGTTGCTCAACCTTGGGCATGTTCTCAACCCGCCAGGCGTCCTGCTGGGCCCAGCGACTGACGACCGCAATGTACAAATCCGTGAGGCAGAAACCGGACCGCAGGAGATACGGGCTCCCCGCAATCTCGTTTTCGACGAGCAGCCAACGCCTGCGCCAGATGGAACGCGCGATTTCCCGCACGCCAGCCGCGGTTTCCTCGTTTGGCGAGAACCGCTCGGGATAGTCGTTGATCTCGACGATCGGATAGATCTCGGTCGCAACGAACAGCAACCAGCGCAGCGCTCGAGCCCTGTCGGTCGCGTCCTTCGGCAGAAGCGCCGCCTCCGGGTGGCGCTCATCGAGCGTCAGGAGAATGGCAACCGACTCCGTCAGCGTCTCGCCTGAAGGTGTAACGAGGGCGGGGATCTTTTGCTGTGGATTGATGGACGCATAGCTTTCGTCGCGCTGGGCGGTGGACTCCAGGTCGACATCGCGAACCTCATAATCCGCGCCGATCTCCGCCAGCGCCAACTCCACGGCCAGGGACCCGGACCGCCGGTATCCATAGAGAGTGTATGTCCTCCAAGGAGATCCTCTCGTCTCAGGGTTCGGCCCAACACAACGCGCCTCTAGCGCAACGGCCGCCGGCATGACCGCGGGTGCGGCACACGGCCACCGCGTGGCGGTCGGCCAACGTCGCCAAGACAGTTGAGAGGGTGAGCTAGGACGGTCCTATTGCGCCGGTGGCCAGATGGACTCTGATCCCTTCACTGCCAGCAATCGCCACCTGCAAGAATATACAAGGTTGGCCAGTTGCGTAGCGCCACCAATCTCTATGCGGATTAGGTGGTCGCACTTGGACCAAAAGAGAGACACTTCGTTCTTAGGTGTTGGCTAAGAGCTGTATGGTCGCCTGAACCGAACATCGCCTAACTCAGAGATCGGTTCAGTCACCTGTTGTTAGAGGGTTTTTCACTGGCGTAGTGCGACGTCAACGAGAACTATGGGTTTAGTTCACTGTCGCTAAATTGTTCAATGTCCACAATGTTTTTTCCTATGTCGACTTGGACCACGCTGTCTGTTTCCCAGACTTCGTACCACTCCACATCTTTCTCTTGCAGTACAACGACGAACTTGTTGTCGCTATTATTGTCTACAAATATGTTGTATGTGCCTGGATCTAAGTCATATATGTAGAAATTTCCATCATTATCAGTTTCGGTCACAATTGAGACCGGTCCATCTGACGACTCTCCAACCACACCAACAGGGAAGTTCCTTAGCGTGATTCCAGACCGAGACTCAAATGACCCACTAATATCAGGTTGTTCATATTGTTGTTGTTTACTATTCATATCCGAAATTGTTTGCGTATGTGCCTCTTGCGCAATGGATACTGAAACCAGGGCAACTGAGATCGTGATGTAGTTAAGCTTGTTCATTGATCATTGTCCCTTAGCAAGGCCGTGAACCGCAGGCCGTCGCCGTCGGCGGCACTCTCGACACTGCCATGTTCGGTGACCATTACTGGGTCTCCATCACTGTCCATTCCAATAGTCATGAATGCTACTGCTTGGTAGAGACTGCCACTATCCAACATAAGAGTAATATTGCTCGGTGTGTTGGCCTCAACATCGTTTCTGATTTTCAAATAGGATATCGGAATAGCGGCGACGAATACATTTTTTTCTTGTTTTCTTCTTCCGATTCGACGGTTACCGTGGCGACCATTGGAATTTTGTCGGGTTCGAAAGTTAATTTATCGATGATGAATGCACACAAAGCAGCTGCTATGAATATTGCAACCACCGAGGGATAGTTCGATTTGATTTTTCCGAATATCGGGATTTCAACTTCGATAACATTACCCGAGTCATCAACAATTAGTTTTTGTCTTAACAAGGCGTATGCGCCAATCAGCGCAACTAATCCAAATACAATTACAGCTATCAACGCAACTGTATCACCCATCCCTACCTCCAACATATGGTTAGAAAACTAGAGATTTGTATCAACTTAACATTGTGTGTCGTGGTTTTCAATCAATTCGACGTGCCAAAACCACCCGTGTATCCCCATGCACCAGTGCCTGACGTCTACTCTATGGATTTCTTCGAGAACTATACCTCGCCTGCTTGACGTTGGATGGCGCCTGGGCTTCGATGCGCC
This sequence comes from Alphaproteobacteria bacterium, assembly GCA_028277285.1. Classification (GTDB taxonomy): domain Bacteria; phylum Pseudomonadota; class Alphaproteobacteria; order SP197; family SP197; genus JANQGO01. The sequence continues at coordinate 6,270 of JANQGO010000472.1, forward strand.
ACCCACTCCCTGGTGCCCAGTTCATGACCGTATCACAAGAGGCGGAGTGGTGTTGCGAACACAGAGCTAGGTTAGTTCAGATAGCCAACCGATTCCCGTAGCTGGGGATTGGTCCTGGATTGTGCTAGTCGTCACACTCAACGGCCAATCGTCACTGCACTTCTACAGGACAGGCATCTGGCTACTGGCTAAAGACCACGCAAGTTACGAGCGCTGCCAGTAGCCCGCCAATCACTAGGCTCGTCCAACAAGTCCATATACTCCAGATCATGCGTTTCCCGTTGACACGCATGATCTCGTCGATTTCATCGATCATGCCTGCATAGTGATCAGCCTGTTCAGCGAGTGACTGGTGAAGTGGCTTCCCTTGCTGGATGTCGTTAATCCAATCTGATGGAGAGGAACCGGTAAACCAGAACCTTGAGGGGCGAGCTGAGCTTATCGCCAAGTACATCGATGTAAGCAGCCCGGCTGTGACCAAAAATCCTACCCAAGACACATGATGTAACTGCGTCTCAGACTCTAGTACTGCAATCGCACCACTGGCTACGACCACTGCACCTGCCGCGACGACGCTCGCGAAACTCATGGCACGCTGGTCTGCCGCAAGGGCGGTTGTGAGTTGCGCGTTTAGGTGGGACTCTGCTAATCGAATGATCTCGTGTAGTGTGCAACTATCAGCTTTAGTCAGTTCTTCAGATAGTTTTGTCATCTTAGCTTTACCTCGGTAGGCGCGAATGCCTGAGAAGCGACCCGTCAGCACGAAAAACACACCTGGAACCAAGAGACAAGCTCCAGGTACATACACCCAGAAACCGGGTGGCGGTGCACGAAAGCCAAGCAGCGGCGCTCTTAAAAAGTCAGGCGGCGGCACTAAGAAGAAGTAGCTTGTTTCGACTCTGGTTTTTCATCTCGGAATCTAGCTTGATGTGCCGACGCAGAATTTGCGCCTTGTGTCCGCGCACGCCAGCGCGTCGAGCGAGCCCAGCGTCGCGAGCACGCGCTGGCTGATATCGTCCAGATTGCCGATCGGCGCGCCGATCAAAAAAAGCGTGCCGGTCGTGCCGGAACCCCGTTCGCCTGCTTGACGTTGGATGGCGCCTGGGCTTCGATGCGCCACCCACTCCCTGGTGCCCAGTTCATGACCGTATCACAAGAGGCGATGAACGCCTTGCTTCGCCCACGCACGATCGCCGTGGTGGGCGCTTCGACGCGCGAAGGCGCCGTCGGCCGGGCCGTGATGACCCATGGCGCGGGGCCGCGTTTCACCGGCTCTCTTTTCGGTATTCACCCCACCAACGAGACAGCCGTCGGCCATCCCTGCGTGCCACGGTTCGACAATCTGCCGCAGCCGGCCGACTGCGCGGTGATGGCCGTCGGCGACAACCGGATCGAGGCGGCGATAACCGAGGCCGCCGAGGCCGGTGTCAAGGCCGCCGTGCTGCTGGGCCGCCTCTATGAAGAACCACCGGGTGATCCGCCGCTAAGAGACCGCGTCGCGGCAATCGCGCGCGAGGCCGGCATGGCGGTATGCGGGGCCAACTGCATGGGCCTCTTCAACGCAATCGACGATGTTTGGATGTCGATGACGCACCTGGCGGGCAACGATGTGCCGGGGTCGGTGGCGCTCTTGTCCCATAGCGGCTCGACCTGGTCGGGCGTCGGCGCCAGCCAGCGCCAGGCCGGCTTCGCGTTCGGTGTCTCCGTCGGCAACGAGGTCGCGACAACCATGGCCGACTACATCCACCACCTCTGCGATGAGCCGGACGTGAAGGCGATCGCGTGCGTCATGGAAGCGGTAAGGGATCCCGAGAATTTCATCGCCGCGGTCGAACGGGCCGACGACAAGGGGTTGCCGGTCGTCGTGCTGAAGTTGGGCCGCACCGAGAAGTCGCAGGCGTTCGCGTTCTCCCATAGCGGCGCGTTGTCGGGTTCGGACGCGGCGTACGACGCGGTCTTCCGCCGCCACAACCTGATCCGTGTCCGCAATCTCGACGAGATGCTGGACACGCTTGAGATGATGACCTGCGGACGCGCGCCGACGACCGGTCAGCTGGGCGTCCAGACCGACAGCGGCGGCGAACGCCAGCTGATCGTCGATCTTGCCGCCGATATCGGTGTCGAGCTGACCGAGCTCGCGGCGCCGACACGCGCGCGTTTGGAAGCGGTGCTGGATCCTGGCCTGGAGCCGGAGAACCCGGTCGACTATTGGGGCGAACGCGGGTTCGAGGTGTTGCCGCAGATCGCGCCGATCCTGGCCGACGACCCCGGCGTCGGCGCCGTTATCATCGCCACCAACATGGTGCCCGACCGCCGCATTCTCTATGACTCCGCCAACGCGATGGCGGCGCTCCACCAGTCGAGCGACAAGCCGTGCGCGTTGCTCGGCAATCTACACAGCACGATCGACCGTGTGGAAGCCGCGCGGCTCAGGGCGCTCGGCGTGCCCGTGCTGATGGGGACCGAGACCGGCCTTCTGGCGCTGCACCATTTCTTCCACTGGCACCGCAAGCGCGCTGAGACCCGGCCGCCGCCGAGCGCGGACGATGACGTCGTCGCCACGTGGCGGGGCCGGCTCGCGGAGGGTTCCGTCACCAGCGAAGACGCGCTGGCGATGATCGCCGCGTGGGGCGTGCCCATCCCCGCGATGCGTGACGCCGCGACTTCGGATGCGGCGAGTGCGGCGGCCGACGATCTCGGTTACCCCGTTGTCATGAAAACCGCGCGTGCCGATATCGCGCACAAGTCGGATGTCGGCGGTGTCGTGGTCGGACTGGATGACCGGCAGGCGGTTGCTGAGGCGTATGCCGCCATGAGCGCGAAGCTCGGACCGGCGGTGACGTTGCAGCGGCAGGCCAAGGGCGGCACGGAGATCATCGTCGGCGTGGTCAACGATCCGACGTTCGGCCCGGTGATGACCGTCGGCCTGGGCGGCGTCTTCGTCGAGATCTTCCGTGACACCGTCTGTTTCCTGCCGCCGATCGACGCGGCCGAGGCGCGCCGTCTGCTGGAGGGGTTGAAGGCCTATCCGCTGCTGACCGGCGCGCGCGGCCGCGAGCCCGCCGACCTCGACGGTCTCGCCGATGTCGTGGCGCGGCTCTCTGGCTTGGCGTCCGATCTCGCCGGATCGGTCGCGGAGATGGATGTGAACCCGGTTCTGGTTTCCGGTGACGGCGCGGTGGCGGTGGACGCGCTCGTGTTGCCGGCCGGTGGAGGAGACGAGCGATGAGCTATGAAGCGATTTCCGTCGACCGCGAGGGCGCGGTCGGCATCCTGACCTTCGAGCGGGAGAAGGTGCTGAACGCCTTCAACCACACCCTGATCGAAGAGACCAACGACGCCATGGCGGCATTCACCGCCGATGACGCGGTGCGCGCGATCCTCGTCAAAGGCGCCGGCCGCGCGTTCTCCGCCGGCTTCGACCTGGCCGCCTCTGCCGGGCGAAAGCTGGAGACGCCGGCGGCGTGGGACGAGGTGCTGCGCTTCGACCTCGACTTCATCATGCAGTTCTGGGATTGCCCCAAGCCGACCATCTCGGCGGTGCACGGCTATTGCCTGGCGGGCGCGTTCGAACTGGCGCTCGCCTGCGATGTGACCGTCGCCGCCGAGAGCACCCGGTTCGGGGAGCCAGAGGTGCGCTTCAGCTCCGGCATCGTCGCCATGCTGATGCCTTGGATGACCGGACCGAAGCAGGCCAAAGAACTGCTGCTGACCGGCAACGACAGGATTACCGCGCAGCAGGCCTACGACTTCGGCCTGGTGAACCGGGTCGTGCCGGATGGCGAGGAGGTCGCCGCCGCCATGGCCATGGCCGGGGACATGGCCGCGGCCGCGGCCCATTCGGTTCGGATGACCAAGCGGGCGATCAACCGGACCTACGACATGATGGGCATGCGCGACGCGCTGCAGATGGCGCTCGACATGGATGTCCTGATCGAGTCGACGATGACCGACGAGAAGGCCGAGTTCAAACGCATCCGCGAGGAGGAAGGCCTAAAGGCGGCGCTTGCGTGGCGCGACGCCAAATTCCGGCGCTAGGCGCCGTCCGCAAAGACATCTTTTGGCTGTAACGGCGGTCACAACATGGCCGTTGTGAGGCATGCACGAACATCATGGGAGTCATGATCTTTTTCCCATGGTGCGGGGCATCGCAAATGCACATGTTCGCCTCATGGAACGCCGCGATCCCGCGGCGCTCTTGGATAAGGAAACCAGCCAATGGCTACCATGATTGAGAACCTGCGCCGCGGCATGCGCATCCGGGCGACCCGCCGCGAACTTTCCCGGCTCACCGATGCTCAGCTCCACGACATCGGTATGCACCGCGGTCAGATTGCCAGCTTCGCTCGCGACACCAAGTTCAACAGCAACTGAATCGACCCATGACCATCGAACCCGAAAGGGCCCCGGCAGCGTGACGCACCGGGGCCCTTTCTGATTCCGGGGTGTTGACGCATCACCGGCCCGCTCCCCCTCCCGGCCACCCCGAGGATGCTGCCATGGGTGGCCGGGAGGGGGAGCGGGCCGGCATCGGTGCCGCTTAGGCAGGCAATCCTCTAGGCGGCGGCAAGACGGCCGCGGTCATGGGGCGCCGCGTAGTCGACGACCGGTCCTCTGGGGACCACGCGGGTCGGGTTGATCGTCGTGTGGCTCCAGTAATAGTGGACCTTGATGTGATCCATGTTGACGGTCCGGGCGACGCCCGGGACCTGATAGAGCTCCAGCATGTAGTTCCAAATGTTCGGGAAGGTGTTGAGCCGCTGGCGGTTGCACTTGAAGTGGCCGTGATAGACCGGGTCGAAGCGGATGAGGGTGGTGAACAGGCGCCAGTCGGCCTCGGTCAGACGGTCGCCGACCAGATAGCGCTGTTTGGATAGCCGCTCTTCGACCCAGTCGAGGGTGCCGAAGAGATCGTCAAAGGCTCCTTCGTAGGCCTCTTGCGTGGTCGCGAAGCCCGTCCGGTAGACCCCGTTGTTGATGTTGTCGTAGATCGGCCGGTTGACCGCCTCGATCGCATCGCGCAGGTCGCTCGGCCAAAGATCGACGCTGGTATCGGCGCCCACGCCGTCGAACGCGCCGTTCAGCATGCGGATGATTTCCGAGGACTCGTTGCTGACGATGGTGCCTGTCTTCTTGTCCCACAAGATCGGTACGGTGACGCGTCCGGTCATGTCGGGCCGGGCCTTGGTGTAGACCTCGTGCAGAAACCGTGCGCCGTTGACCGGGTCGTCGGTCGAACCGGGGAAGTCGCCGAAGACCCATCCCTCGCTGCCCATCCTGGGGTCGACCACGGAGACCGTGATGATGTCCTCGAGGCCTTTAAGTTTGCGCACGATCAGGGTGCGATGGGCCCACGGGCAGGCCAGCGAAACGTAGAGGTGATAGCGTCCGGCCTCGGCCTTGAAGCCGGTCGAGCCGTCGGCGCTGACCCAGTCGCGAAAGCCGGCTTCCTGGCGTTCGAAACGGCCTTCGCTCTCGTCCGTGTCATACCACCTGTCATGCCAGGTGCCGTCGATAAGCAGTCCCATGATGATCCTCCTCAGGCTGCCAGTTTGGCGGAGATTTCGGCGACATGCCGGCCCTGATAGCGGGCGATGGCCAGTTCGTTCTCGCTCGGCTGGCGGCTGCCGTCACCGGCAAGCGTCGATGCGCCATAGGGCGATCCGCCGGTGATCTCGTCCATGTCCAGCAGCCGTTTCTCGGCATAGGGCACGCCGACAACCACCATGCCCAGGTGGAACAGCGTGGTGTGGAACGAGGTGATGGTGGTTTCCTGGCCGCCATGCTGGGTGCCGGTCGAGACGAAGACGCTGCCGACCTTGCCGACCAGCTTGTCGGCCATCCACAGGCTGCCGGTCTGGTCCAGGAAGTTGCGCATCTGGGCGGCCATGTTGCCGAACCGGGTCGGCGTGCCGAAGATGATGGCGTCGTAAGCGTCGAGCTCCTTCGGATCGGCGATGGGTGCCGCCTGGTCAAGCTTGGCGCCCGCCTTGATGGCGACGTCTTCGGGCATCAGCTCGGGCACCCGCTTGATGGTGACCTCGACCCGGTCGACCTCGCGCGCGCCCTGGGCGATGGCATCCGCCATGGTTTCGACGTGGCCGTACGTGCTGTAGTAGAGCACCAGTATTTTCGTCATCGGATTGGCTCCTCGTTTGATCTGAGAAGCAGATGGGCCCATTTGATCGCTAGACAATCGGCGGCGAGTGGAACGAATTGTCGCCAAATGGTTGACAGATGGAGAGTGGTGTGACGGTGACCGTCGACTTCTATTACGGGCTTTCCAGCCGGTACTCCTACCTGGCCGCGACCCAGATCGAGGCGCTGGAGGCCGACCATGACATCGAGGTCGTGTGGCACCCGTTAAAAAGCAGCGCCTTGATGGATGCGCGCGAACAGAATCCGTTCACCGGCCCGCCGTCATCGGGCCAGTATGACTGGGACTACCGGCAGCGCGATGCCGAGGCGTGGGCCGCGCTCTATGGCGTGCCCTTCGTCGAGCCGGTCGGCCGCCTGGACTTCGACCGCGACTTGCCGAGCCTGGCGTGTTTGGCGGCCCGGCGCCTGGGCGCGGTGGTGGACTACAGCCACGAGGTCTTCCGACTGATGTTCGTGCGGCGCGCCGATGCGGTCGTGCGCGAGGACTATGTGGAAGCCGCCGAGGAGACCGGGCTCGACCGGCAAGCGTTCGTCGAGGCGTTCGACAGCGAGGCCGTCAGGCAAGAGCATCAGGACGAGCTCGACACCGCGAAGGCCAAGGGCGTGTTCGGCGTGCCGACGTTCCTGATCGGCGGCCGCCTGTTCTGGGGCAACGACCGCCTGCCGCTGGTTCGCGGTGTGCTGGAAGGGCGGATCTAGAGTAGACCCGAGATACGTGGAACCGGTCTCGCCGCCATCCATCCCTCGTATGCCGGACAAGCGCAGCGAAGATCCGGCATCCATGGACACGTTACCCCGCATACCGACCGCCGCCCGTGTTCTTGGGCACCGGGTCAAGCCCGGTGCGCGAAGAGGGGGATGATTGGCATCGATTCCGCGTAAGCCGGGGATGCTCGCGATCACGACATGGCCGCGCCCGCCGGCGGAGGGGGAGGGGCTCTTTCCGGCGGGCGCAGCGGGCTGGATGGGTCAGGCTGCGTTGGCCCTCAGCATCCAGGCCGTCTTGTCGTGCTGGGTCATGCGCGCGACCATCATGTCGACGCTGACCTCGTCGCCGGCATCCTCGGCCGCGGCGCGCGCCTTGCCGGCGGAACGGGACAGCGCTTCGTGGTCGGTGGCGAGCGTGGCGACCATGGTCGGGGCGTCCATCGGCTCATCGCTTTCGTCGATCGAGCGCAGGGTGGCGTAAGCCCGATAGCTTGCCGGTGCCGGCTCGCCCAAGGCGCGGATGCGCTCGGCGACTTCGTCGGCGGCCAGGAAAAGCTCCTGATACTGCAGGCCGAACATCTCGTGCAGGCTGTTGAACTGGGGACCCGTCACGTTCCAGTGGAAACCCTGGGTCTTCAGCATCAGGGTGTAGGTGTCGGCCAGAACGCGGCCCAGCTCCTGGGCGACCCGTTGGCTGGCTTCATTGGGAATGGCGTTTGTCGTGGACATCGGGACTACTCCTTAATTAGAAGAATTCTAAGAAAGGATATGGTCACACAAGACGCACGTTCAAGGGGCCGGATGGGGTCCCCGCGTCGTTTTCTGCGATGGATTCCGGTGGGTCAGGAGGCGGCTGAGCGCACCTCGACCTTGCGGGTTTCAAGGCCCAGCCACTGGTCCAAAAAACCGGGTACCCAGGCATCGACCAAGTGGTCGTAACGTTTGGCGCCGGCGATCTGTTCGTGGGGCTGCTGGGCGCCGGGTTCGCTCAGGTTTTCCGCCCCCTCTTTGGTCCACATTTCGATCATCTCGAGCGTGCATTCGGGATGAAACTGGACGCCATAGATCCGCTCGCCGATGCGGTAGGCCTGGTTGGGGAAATGGCCGCTGGCGCCTTCCGCCAGCAGTTCCGCCCCGGTCGGCATGTCGAAACCCTCGCCATGCCAGTGGTAGACGTAACGCAGGTCGCCGATGACATCATGACCGGCCTCGGTCGGGGCGATCTCGCAGAAGCCGATCTCGTGCCAGCCGTCGTCGTGGGGTTTGACCTCGGCACCCAGGACCCGCGCCAGCATCTGCGCGCCCAGGCAGACGCCCAGGAACGGCACGTCGGCGGCCATCAGCTTGTCGATCCAGCGCAGCTCCTTGGCGATGAAATCCAGCTTGTCGTCGTCATTGGCGCTCATCGGACCGCCAAAGACGACGGCGCCGGCGATGTCGTGGAAGTCGGTCGGCAACTCGTCGCCGGTCGGCAGGCAGCAGCGGACCTCCTCAAATCCCTTGGCGCGGATGTTGTCGCCGATGCGCCCGGTTTTCGAATAGTCGCCGTGAACGACGCATATGACCTTGGTTTTTTCCATGGGCGTGCAGTCTGACGATCACGCGGGCGCGGTCAACTCTCCATGCGTATATCGATCCCGGCGCAAACGTGGCGCGCTGAAAATCCCAGCGTTGTCACGACCTTAGGCCAGCGATGATTCGTCGGGGCCGAGTTCGCGCACCAGAAAACCGGCGGCGGTCAGTCGCCCGACGATGTCGACGATGTGGTCGCGGTCGAGGGTTTCCAGGACCACGTCGAGATCGGCCTGTTTGACCGGCAGGCTGGAGAACGCGCGCTGGTGATAGACGTCGATGATGTTGGCGTCGGCGTTGCCGATGATGCCGGCGATCTTGGCGAGCGTGCCCGGCGCATCGGGGATGGCGATCCTGAGCCGCACCATGCGGCCGTCGCGCACCAGGCCGCGTTCGATCACCGCCGACAGGATGCGGGAGTCGATGTTGCCGCCGGTCAGGATCAGGCACACCTTCTTGCCGGCGAACCGGTCGCCATGGGCCAGGAGCGCCGAAAGCGGCGCCGCGCCGCTGCCCTCCGCCACCGTCTTCTCGATTTCCAGCAGGGTCTGGACGCCGTGTTCAAGCTGCTCCTCGCTGGTCAGGAAGATATCGCTGACCAATTCCTGCACCACCGGCATGGTGAGGTTGCCCGGCGTCTTGACGGCGATGCCGTCGGCCACCGTGCGCCCGCCCGAGGTCACCGGCATGCCCTGAAGCGCCTGATACATGGAGGGGAAGAGCGAGGCCTCGACACCGAAGATCTCGATCTCGGGCCGTATCGCCTTCGCGGCGATCGCGATGCCGGCGATCAGGCCGCCGCCGCCGATCGGCACGATCACCGCGTCGAGGTCCGGCACGTCCTCCAGGATCTCAAGGCCGACCGTGCCCTGGCCGGTCATGACCTTTTCGTCGTTATAGGGATGGACGAAGGTCAGGCCCTCATCTTCGGCGAGCTTGTTGGCATAGACGGCGGCGTCATCGATGGTCTCGCCCGACAGGACGACGCGGGCGCCGAAGCGGCGCGTGTTCTTCACCTTCACTGTCGGCGAACCCTCGGGCATGACGATGGTCGCGGCCAGACCCAGACGCTCGGCATGATAGGCGACCGCCTGGGCATGGTTGCCGGCCGACATGGCGACGACGCCCTTGGCCTGTTCGGCCTGGGTCAGCGACGACATCTTGATAAAGGCGCCGCGGTCCTTGAACGAGGCGGTGTACTGCAGGTTCTCGAACTTGACGTAGACCTCGGCGCCGGAAATCTCCGACAGCGTGCGCGAGTGGCTGCACGGCGTGCGCACGACCTGGCCGACCAAGTCCTGGGCGGCCTGGCGGATATCCTCCAGGGTAACCGTCATGGCAATCTCTCCGGTGAGGCGGCGAGGGAATGTGCCGGATCACCGGGCGGATTTCGAGCCCTAAAGCGACATCGTCACGGTTTCTCGCCGCGCGCGATCCGGGCCTGGATATCGTCCATGCAGGGCATCAGGTCGGCCACGGTATCGATGACGTAGTGGGCGCCGGAGCGGCGCATCTTGTCTTCCGCCTTGGCGCGCAGGCGCGCCTGATCGGCGGCTGGGAGAGCCTGCCAGTCGTCCAGGGAAAGACCGACCTCGTTGCCGGAGACGGTGAGGGCCACTGTCCACATGCCGGCGTTGAGGCCTTCCTCAATGCCGGTCACCGTATCGTCGACCTTGACGCAGGCCTGGACGCTGGAGACTTCCAGGTTGATGGCGTTCTGCAGGCACATATCGGGGTAGGGACGGCCCTTGGGCACCTCGTTCGAGCAGACCGTCGAGTCCGGCTCGAAGCCCTGTTTCTTGGCCTCGGCCAGGTTGATCGCCGTCATGTCGGTGATGTAGCCGGTTGTCGTGCCGATCTTCATGGCGCGATCGCGAAGGGCCTTCACCACGTCCAGGGTGCCGGGGATTAGCGTCGAATAGTCCGCCAGGCAGTCGAGTTGCAGCGGGATGAACGCCTGATACATGGTCTCGACATCGTCGTCGGTCGGCGCGCGGCCATGGGCGTCGTGCCAGCGCTGGCGCACGCCGGCCATCTCGGTGATTTCGCGAATATGGACGCGCTTATGGGCGCCCATCGGCGCGCGGGCCTCGTCGACCGTGATCGGCACCTGATGGCGCTCGAACACCTCGACAAAGGCCGCGGCCGGCGCCACGCAGCCGAAATCCAGCACCGTTCCCGCCCAATCGAAGATGCACGCTTCCAGCGGGCCTCGGAACTCCCGATTATATATGTATGTCATTGCGTTACGGTCTCTATCTCACTTGTTGATTGAGGAACGGATGCGGTGCGTCTTGGCTTTTCCGGCGTCAATGCTTCGTCCATGACCTCGCCGATCGCCGCGACGGCGGCGCGCAAATCGTCGGCGTCCAGGTCGCCGATACAGCCGACGCGGAAGCTGTCGGCCTCGGTCAGCTTGCCGGGATAGATGGCGAACCCCCGGGCATGCAGCAGGTCATAGAACCGCTGGAACGAGAAGCCCGGCTCGGACGGCGCCAGGAACGTCACGATGATCGGCGCCTGGAGGTGATCCGGCAGCAAGGTCTGGAAGCCCAGGGCGCGCATGCCGGCGACCAGGGCCTCGCAGTTGGCGCTGTAGCGTTGGAACCGTCCGTCGACACCGCCTTCGCCCTCGTGGCGGGCGAGCGCCGCATCGAACGCCGCCAGCACGTGGGTCGGCGGCGTGAAGCGCCACTGGCCGTTCTTCTCGAAACCCTGCCACTGGGCATGCAGGTCCAGGCTCAACGAATGGGCGTTGCCGGCGGCCCCGGCCAGGTCGCTCGCGCGCAGGATCGCGAAGCCGATCCCCGGGACGCCTTCCAGGCACTTGTTGGACGAGGCCATGACGGCGCTGAAGGGAACGCGGGCCGGGTCGATCGCGATGGCGCCGAAGCTGCTCATGGCGTCGATCAGCAGGCGCTTGCCGTGTTGCGCGACGACGGTGGCGATCTCCTCGATCGGGTTCAGGATGCCGGATGTCGTCTCGCAGTGCACGGCGGCGACATGGGTAATCGCGTCGTCGCCCGCGAGCGCGGCCTCCACCATGGCGCCGGTCACCGGCTCGTCTTCGGCGCAGGAAACGGTGCTGTGGGCGCGGCCCATGATGTCCAGCATCGTCGCCATGCGGCGGCCATAGGCGCCGTTGATCAAGACCAGGACCTTGCCGTCGCGCGGCACCATGGTGCCCAGTGTCGCCTCGACGACAAAGGTGCCGCTGCCCTGGAGCGGCACCGCGACGAACGCGCCGTCGCCGCCGCCGGCAAGCTCCTCCAGGCGCCGGCGCACGCGCGCCGTCAGCGCGATGAAGTCGGTGTCACGCGAACCCCAATCGCGATCCATCGCGCGCCGCGTCGCGGGATTGGTCGTCAGCGGGCCGGGGGTAAGCAGCAGGGGTTGTCGGTCCGGATGGTTCATGGCGCCGTCCTCGAGAGGTGTCGCTCTGAACCTAGGGAGCACGGTTATATAAAGCAAATTACTATTCGTTAAAGGTTTGATATATTTAGATTATGAATTATGCCCAGCTTCGCGCCTTTCACGGCGTCGCGGAAACCGGAAGCGTGACCCGCGCCGCCGAGCGTCTCGGTGTCAGCCAGCCCGCCATCACGGTCCAGATCAAAGCGCTTGAGGAGGCCTATGGCGTCGAGCTGTTTCACCGCGCCAACCGACGCCTGAGCCTGACCAAACTGGGCGAGGAACTGCACGCGGTCTCACGGCGAAGTTTCGCCGCCCTGGATGAGGCGGCGACCTTGCTCAACGAGTCCGGAGGATTGGAGCACGGCTATCTGACGGTCGGCGCCGACGGCCCCTATCACGTCATGAGCCATCTGGCCGCGTTTCGCGAACGTTATTCACAGATCAAGGTGTCGCTGGCCATCGGCAACTCCGACGACATGCTGGAGGACCTTCTGGCCTACCGCACGGATGTCGCCGTGCTGGCGCGCCTGGTCGAGGACGAGCGGCTCGACTTCCACCATGTCGCCCGTCACCGTTTGGTTGTCTTCGTGCCGCGCAGCCATGCCTGGGGGCGTCGGCGCTCGATTGCGGTCGGCCAGTTGGAGGGCGTGCCCATGATCCTGCGCGAACAGGGCTCCAACACCCGGCGCGTGTTCGAGGCGGCGCTCGCCGAGCGCGGCATCGAGCCGGAGGTCGTGATGGAGATCGAGAGCCGCGAGGCCGTGCGCGAGGCGGTGGCCGCCGGTCTGGGTGTCGGCGTCGTCAACGAAGCGGAATTCGGCGAAGATGAACGTCTTGTCGCAATTCCGTTGCGTGATGCCGATATTACCACCGATGAATACGTCGTTTGCCGCGCCGACCGGCGTTCCCAGCGTCTGGTGCGGGCATTCGTCGAGCTGATGGACCAACCGCCCGCGTAACCCTGCTACAAGGCCGCCATGACCACGCGCAATCTGGAAAGCCTTTTTGCCCCGTCATCGGTCGCCGTCATCGGCGCCTCCGACCGCGCCAAGAGCGTCGGCGCCACGGTCATGCGCAACCTGTTGGCGGGCGGCTTCCAGGGGCCGGTCCTGCCGGTCAATCCCAAACATCATGCCGTCGCCGGGGTGCTTTGTTACGGCTCCATCGCCGACCTGCCGGTGACGCCCGATCTGGCCGTGATCTGCACGCCGCCGGCGACCGTGCCCGGCTTGATCGGCGAGCTTGGCGCACGCGGCACCAAAGGCGCCGTCGTCCTGACGGCGGGACTGGGCAACGCGGCGTCGGAAGACCGCACGATGGCCCAGGCAATGCTGGACGCGGCACGCCCCCATCTCCTGCGCATCCTGGGTCCCAACTGCGTCGGGCTGATCGTGCCGTCGCAGTCGCTCAACGCGAGCTTTGCGCCGGGCAGCGCGAAAGCCGGCAGCATCGCCTTCGTCTCCCAGTCCGGCGCGTTGTGCACGGCGGTTCTCGACTGGGCGACGGCGCGCGGCATCGGCTTTTCCCGCTTCGTGTCCTTGGGCGACAGCCTGGATGTCGATTTCGGCGATGTGATCGACGACCTGGCGAGCGATCCCGCGACCAAGTCCATCCTGCTCTATATCGAATCGATCCGCCACGCGCGGAAGTTCCTGTCGGCCGCGCGCGCGGCGGCGCGCAACAAGCCGGTCGTCGCCATCAAGTCGGGCCGTGTCAGCGAGGCCGCCCAGGCCGCCCTCTCGCATACCGGGGCGCTGGCCGGCGCGGACGACGTGTTCGAAGCCGCGATGGCGCGTGCCGGCGTGCTGCGGGCCTATGACTTCGAAGAACTCTTCAGCGTCGTCGAGACGCTGGCGCGCAGCCGCCGCGTCACCGGTAACCGTCTGACCATCGTCACCAACGGCGGCGGGCCGGGCGTGATGGCGGTTGACGCCTTGATCGCCGGCGGCGGTCGTCTGGCCGAGCTGGAGCCGGAAACCGTCAGCGCCCTCGACGCAGTCCTGCCGGCGACGTGGTCACGCGGCAATCCGGTCGACATCATCGGCGACGCACCGCCGGATCGTTACGTCAAAGCCCTGGAGGCGGTGATCGCCGTCCCTGACAGCGATGGGCTCCTGGTCGTGAACGCACCGACGGCTATTGCCAATTCGCTGGACGCGGCGTCCGCGGTCGCCGACAAGCTGGCCTCGGCACGCAAACCTATCGTCACGTCGTGGCTGGGCGGCCATGGTGCCGACCGCGCGGGGCAGGTTCTGAGCGACAAGGGTTTGGCGACCTACGATACGCCGGAGAGCGCGGTCAGAGGGTTTCTCCACGCCGCGCGCCACACGGAACTGCAACAGCTCCTGCTGGAAACGCCCGCCGATATTCCCGAGGCGTTTACGCCGGATATCGACGCCGCCCGCGCGGTCATCGACGCGGTGCGCGCGGACGGCCGCACGCTCTTGACCGAGCCGGAAGCCAAGGTGGTCTTGGAGGCGTTCACCATTCCGGTTGTCGCCTCGCGCCGCGTGTTGACGCCGGGCGAAGCCGCGACAATGGCGAAGGCGCTTGGGTTCCCCGTCGCGGTCAAGATCCTGTCGCCGGACATCACCCACAAATCCGATGTCGGCGGCGTCGTGCTCGACCTGAAGGATGCCTATGCGGTGCGCGGTGCCGCGGAGGAGATGCAGGAACGTATCGCCCAGCTTGTGCCCAACGCGCGCCTTGACGGTTTCACGGTTCAGGAAATGGCGCGGCGGCCGCGCGGCTATCAACTCATTCTGGGGCTCGGGCAAGATCCGATCTTCGGGCCCTTTGTGCTGTTCGGCGAGGGCGGCGGTGCCGTCGAGGTGATTGCCGACCGGGCCGTCGCGTTGCCGCCGATCAACATGAAGCTTGCGGCGGAACTGGTCCAGCGCACCCGTGTCGTGCGGCGTCTGGAAGGCTATCGTGATCAGCCGCCTGTCGACTTCGACGCACTCTATCTGACGCTGATCAAGGTGGCGCAGATCGCGGTCGACCTGCCCGAGGTCGAGGAGCTCGATATCAACCCGCTGCTTGTCGACAAGGATGGTGTCATCGCCCTCGACGCCCGTATCGGTCTGGCCCGGGCCGGCGTCGCACATAGCCCCGCGATCCGGCCCTATCCGCGGGAACTTGAAGAGACGGCGGTGTTCGACGGTGTCGGCGATGTTCTGTTCCGTCCGATCAGGCCCGAAGACGAAGAGCATCATTACGCGTTCATCAACATGCTGACGCCCGAGGACATTCGTTTCCGGTTCTTTGGTCAGATCAAACAACTGCCCCACAGTCAGATGGCGCGCCTGACGCAGGTCGACTACGACCGGGAAATGGCGTTCGTCGCCATCGGCCCCGAGGGCGATACGCTTGGCGTGGTGCGCACCATCACCGACCCCGACAACGAGATGACGGAGTTCGCCATCGTCGTGCGGTCCGATCTGAAGGGCCGGGGTTTGGGCGCCGCGCTGATGCGGAAGATGATCCGCTATTGCCGCGCGCGGGGCACGGCACATATGGCCGGCGAGGTGCTGCGCGAGAACCGCCGGATGCGGGATTTCACCGCGGGCCTTGGGTTCGAAGAGCACAACGTGCCCGATGATCCCAACGCCGTGCGCGTCGTACTGGACCTTCAGACCGCGTCGTCGGCTATGGCGGAGGCGTCGGACTAGCCGCTGTTGAGGGTGTCTAGCGCGTCTAGCGCTTCTGCGACGCTCCCTCTCCCCAACGAGGGAGAGGGCTGGGGTGAGGGGGCCGCGCGCGGCAGCGCGCGTGACTAACAATCGCCGGCGTTTCCGGTGCACACACCCCTCACCCTACTTCGGCCCGAGCTAGGCCACTCCTTGGCCTAGCTCTTATCGAAGAATCGGAGCCCGATCGACCCACATCGTTCGATGTGGGTCGATCGGGCTCGTGGCGCTCACGCGCCCAAGCCTGCGTGTCCCTCTCCCTCAAGGGGCGAGGGAAACCCGCAAGACCCTGGAGCAGATCCTGTGTTTTTGATGGAGCTGTTTTGCGGTGACATTGAGGCACGTGGATCGGCTCTAGCCGCCACGCGCCGCCTTCAAGGCTTCCGGCGTGTCGATGTCGACGAGGACCGCGTCGTCATCGGCCGCGATCTCGATGACAAGGTCTTCGTTTTCGCCCAACAGATGACGCGCGCCGACATCGCCCGCGACGGACTTCATGGCGGCGAAGAACCGCCGGCCCCACAGAACAGGATTGCCGCGTTTGCCGCGATAGGTCGGCAGCACGATGGCGCGTCCTTCCACCGGATCGAACGCGGCGATCAGACGGTTGAGCAGGGCGGGCGTCAGCCCCGGCATATCGCCCAGGCAGACGACCACGCCGTCGCAGTCGTCGCCGATCGCATTCAGGCCGGCGCGCAGTGAGGTGCTAAGGCCTTCGGCATAGTTCGGATTGTGCGTGGTCGCGAGGTCGAGGCCGTCGAGCGCATCGCCCACGGCTTCTGCCTCGTGGCCCGTGACGACCACCGTTGAGTGGACGTGAGAGGCGACCGCCGCCTCGGCGACGTGGCGGATCATGGCGCGGCCGTTGATCGGCGCAAGCAGCTTGTTGTCGGGACCCATGCGGCGCGACTGACCGGCCGCCAGCACCAGGGCGGTGATGCGCGGCGCGCGGCCCTCCTGCGGCTCGCGCCGGGGCTGGGGCCGCGAAGGAATCTCTTTCAGCAGACCGCCGACGCCCATCGCCATGATGTCGTTGCGCGTGACCGCGACATCGGCCAGCAGGCGCTGCAACACCCAGTCGAAGCCGTTCAGCTTCGGTGACCGCGCGCAACCGGGCAATCCGAGGACCGGCTTGCCCTGCCGTTCGGCCAGCAGCAGCAGGTTGCC
>JANQGO010000013.1 GCA_028277285.1 Alphaproteobacteria bacterium
ACCCGATGCGAACGCCGCTACCGTGCGCGAGGCCCATCGCAAGCTGATGGCCGCCAACCATCCCGATAAAGGCGGATCGCCCTGGCTGGCCCGCCAGATCAACCTGGCCCGCGATACCCTGCTGGGCGAATAAGGCGCCGCAGAGGGCCTCAACGCCTTTGTCGCGGATATCTCACTGGAATTTCAGGGCCTTGTGGTGTATCCGCCGTTGCGAGCGTACCACATGCTGTCTGGTGGAGTTCTGTGACCGATCATCGTGTGCGCCGTGCTGTCTTCCCCGTGGCGGGTCTCGGCACCCGCTTTCTTCCCGCCACCAAGGTCATGCCCAAGGAAATGCTGACCGTTGTCGACAAGCCGCTGATCCATCACGCGGTGGAAGAAGCGGCAGCGGCCGGCATCGAGGAATTCATCCTGGTCAACGGCCGGGGCAAGAGCGTCCTGGAAGACCATTTCGATCGAGCGTTCGAGCTCGATTGGGCCCTCGAGAATCGCGGCAAGGAAGAGGGGCTGAAACGCTCGCGCGCGCTCGTACCGCCTGCCGGCAATGTGGTTTCGGTGCGCCAGCAGGCGCCGCTCGGTCTGGGCCACGCGGTCTGGTGCGCCCGGCATGCGGTCGGCGACGAGCCGTTCGCGGTCTTCCTGTGCGACGACCTCGTGCTGTCCGACAAGCCCTGTATCGGCGAGCTCTTGGAGGTCCATGCCGAGACCGGCGGTAATGTGGTGGCGGTCGAAGAGGTGCCGCGCGATCAGACCAACCGCTACGGTATCTTGGATATCGGCGACGATGACGGGCGCCTGGTCGACGTGCGCGGCCTGGTCGAGAAGCCGGACCCGGCGGACGCGCCGTCGAACCTCTCGATCATCGGGCGCTACATCCTGCTGCCCGAGATCATGGATCACCTGGCGAAACAAGAGCCGAAGGCCGGCAACGAAATCCAGTTGACCGACGCCATGGCGAAAATGATCGGCAACGCGCCGTTTCACGGCCTGCGCTTTTCCGGGCGCCGTTTCGACTGTGGCTCGAAGCTCGGTTTCATTCAGGCGAACATCGCGTTCGGTCTGGCCGATGCCGAAATCGGCCCTGCTTTGGACAAATTCCTGAACGAAGACACGGCTTCATGATGCGGGTTGGGGAACCATGAAAATTGCGATGATCGGAACGGGCTATGTCGGCCTGGTCTCTGGCGCGTGTTTCTCGGAGTTCGCTATCGACGTCACCTGCGTCGACAGCGATGCCGAGAAGATCGCGACACTGATGAAGGGTGGCATCCCGATCTATGAGCCCGGCCTTGACGATCTGGTCGCGCGCAACGTTCAGGCCGGTCGCCTGAACTTCTCGACCGATCTTGCCACCGCGGTTGGCGAGGCCGACGCGGTCTTCATCGCCGTCGGAACGCCGACACGCCGCGGCGACGGGCACGCGGATCTGCAGTATGTCTTCGCCGCCGCCGAACAGATCGCCGATGCGATGACGGGGTACACGGTCGTCGTCACCAAGTCGACGGTCCCAGTGGGGACCGGGCGCAGGGTGGAGGAGATCATCCGCGAGCGCCGGCCCGACGCCGACTTCGATGTCGCGTCGAACCCGGAGTTCCTGCGTGAGGGGTCGGCGATCGAGGACTTCATGCGGCCCGACCGCGTTGTCGTCGGCACCGTGTCGGAGAGGGCGCGTGAGTTGATGGCGGTGCTTTACCGACCGCTCTACCTGCACGAAACGCCGATGCTGTTCACCAGCTTGGAGACTTCCGAGCTGATCAAGTACGCGACCAACAGTTTTCTGGCGACCAAGATCACGTTCATCAACCAGATGGCCGACCTGTGCGAGAAGACCGGCGCCAACGTCAACGACATCGCGCGCGGTATCGGTCTTGACGGACGCATCGGACCGAAGTTCCTGCATCCGGGTCCGGGCTACGGCGGCAGTTGTTTTCCCAAGGACACGTTGGCGCTGGTCAAGACGGCGCAGCAGTACCAGTCGCCGGTCACCATCGTGGAGGCCGTCGTCGACGCCAACGATCGCCGCAAGCGCGCGATGGCCGACAAGGTCAGTCAGGCCGTCGGTGACCTATCCGGCAAGTCGATTGCGGTGCTGGGCCTGACCTTCAAACCCAATACCGACGACATGCGGGAATCGCCCAGCCTGGTGATCGTGCCGCAGCTCATTGAAGGCGGCGCGACGGTCAGGGTGTACGATCCCAAGGGCATGGGCGAGGCCAAGCCGATGCTGCCCGGCGCCGCGTTCTGCGACAGCGTCGACGAAGCGGTCGCCGGTGCCGACGCTCTGGTCATCGTGACCGAGTGGAACGAGTTTCGCCTTCTCGATCTCGACGGTCTGCGCGAAGCCATGCGCACGCCGCTCGTGATCGACCTGCGCAACATCTACAAGCCGGACGAGATGCGCGCCGCCGGTTTCCGCTATGTCGGTGTCGGTCTTGGCCACATCGACGAAGCCGCATCGGCCCACTAGGACCTGCGCCGTGGTTCATCCGTCGATCCTTCGCGCCTACGACATACGCGGTGTCGTCGGCGACACGCTCAACCCGCGTGATGTCGCCGCGCTGGGCCGCGCCTTCGCCGCGATCGTGCGGCGCGATACGCCGAAGCGCGACGGCCGTCCTCTCGTCATTGTCGGTTATGACGGCCGTCTGAGTTCGCCGGATCTGGAGAGCGCACTGGTTGAGGGGCTGTCGACCGGCGGCGCCGATGTTTTGCGCATCGGTCTGGGACCGACGCCGATGCTCTACTACGCGGTCCATGCGTTCGATGCGCAAGGCGGCATCATGGTGACGGGATCCCACAACCCGCCCGACTACAACGGCATGAAGCTGATGCTGGGCAAGGGGCCGTTCCACGGCGACCAGATCCTGGAACTCGGCCGCATGGCCGGCGACGCGGCGGAAGTTCCGGATGACGCGCCGGGCACGATAAGCGAGCGGCCGCTCGTGCGCTCCTATGTCGACCGTCTGGCGCGCGACCTTCTGCCTGACCTCTCGCTCAAGGTGGCGTGGGACGCCGGCAACGGCGCGGCGGGCGAGATCCTGAGCCAGCTCGTCGCCCAGATGCCCGGCGAACACACGGTGCTCTTCGCCGACATCGACGGCACCTTTCCCAATCACCATCCCGATCCCACGGTGGTCGAGAACCTCGCCGACTTGCGTGCGGCGGTCGCCGAAGGCGGCTGTGATCTCGGTATCGCGTTTGACGGCGACGGCGACCGCATCGGGGTCATCGACGGCGAAGGCCATATCCTGTGGGGCGATCAGTTGATGGCGATCCTGTCGGCCGATGTCCTGCAGCGCCATCCCGGCGCCACCATCATTGCCGACGTCAAGGCAAGCCAGGTTCTGTTCGACGAAATCGCGCGTCTGGGCGGCGAACCGCTCATGTGGCGCACCGGTCATTCGCTGATCAAACAAAAGATGAAGGAGGTCGGCAGCCCGCTGGCGGGCGAGATGAGCGGCCATATCTTTTTCGCCGACGGCTATTACGGTTTCGATGATGCGCTCTATGCCGCCGTGCGTCTGCTGAACGCGGTCCAGCGCTCCGGCAAGTCGATCGTCGAATTGCGCAAGGCCCTGCCGGCGACGGTCAACACGCCGGAGATGCGGTTTGATTGCGATGACACCCGCAAGTTCGACGTTATCGAGGAAGTGCGCGAACGGCTGAAGTCGCGCCATGCCGACGTGAACGATGTCGACGGCGTTCGGGTCGCCATCGATGGCGGCTGGTGGCTGCTGCGCGCCTCGAACACGCAGCCCGTCCTGGTGGCTCGTTGCGAGGCCGGCGACGACGCGACGCTCGAGAAGATCAAGGCCGACCTGGTCGCAACCGTCACGCCGAGCGGTATCAGCCTGCCGAAACTCTGATCCGCCAAAGCGGCCGATGTTCGGCAGTCCCGACCCCGGTAAGTGAGTATGCTAAGAGGACGGTCCGGATCAGCGCGCAAGAGACTCCTATGACCGATGATGATCAGTCGGCAGTTGGCCGGCGCCGGACAGTGAGCGACCACCTGGTCCCGCGGCAGGCAGAGATGCTGGCGGCAACGTTGGATGTCGAACAGTCTCCCGAGTTGGCCGCGGGCGAGCTGCCGCCGGGGTGGCATTGGATCTACTTCCTTGATGCGCCGGCCAGCGGCTTGGTCGGTCAGGACGGCCGCTCGGTGCCCGGCGGTTTCCTGCCGGATACCGGATTGCCGCGCCGCATGTGGGGCGGCGGTGAGCTGGTTTTCCATCGGCCCTTGCGCTTGGGCGACCAAGCGACCAGCGAGGCATGCCTTGAGTCGGTCGACGAAAAGCATGGCCGCAGTGGCCGGTTTGTCGTCTTGAAGGTGCGCTACGCTCTGTCCGACAGCGACGGTCTCGCCGTCGAAGAGCGCCGCGACATCGTGATGCGCGGGGCGGCCGGTCATGGCGAGCTACCGCCGCGGCGCGAACCGCCTGGCGAAGCGGTGTGGCAGCGCAGCCTGACGCCAAGTCACATGCTGCTGTTCCGGTTTTCCGCGCTGACCTTCAACAGCCACCGTATTCATTATGACGCCGACTATGTCCGCGATGTCGAGGGTTATCCGGACCTGCTGGTCCATGGCCCGCTGCTCGCCTTGCTGCTTCTGGGCCATCTTGCCGAAAGTTGTCCGGGCGCCGTCATTCGCCGGTTCCGCTACCGCGCGGTGGCGCCGCTTTTCGTCTCGCGTCCTCTGACGCTTTGCGGCCGCCCGGCCGGCGAGGAATCGGCCGAACTGTGGGTCGCCGGCGAGGACGGCGCGCTTGCCATGCAGGCCGAAGCGACATTCGATTGAAAGTGCGGGCGATTGAGAGCACCGGCAACGGGACGGTTCGGCGCTTGTCTTCGCGCCGCCAGGCGATAGGTTGCCGCCATGAGTGATGATCTGACCCGCCTGAGTGCCGCCGCGCTGGTCGACGGCTATCGCACAAAACAGTTCTCTCCCGTCGATGTCACCGACGCGGTCCTCGCGCGGATGGACGACATCGACGGCAACCTGAACGCGTTCTGTCATCGCGACGACGAGACCGTGCGTACGATGGCTCGGGCATCAGAAGAGCGGTGGACCAAAGGAGAATCACTGAGCGCCGTCGACGGCGTACCGGTCAGCGTGAAGGACGTGTTGCGACTTAAGGGCTGGCCGACCCGGTTGGGCTCCAAGACCGTCGACGCGAAGCAGGCATGGGACACGGACTCACCCGCCGTCCAGCGCATGCGCGAAGCGGGCGCCGTGTTCCTGGGCATGACGGCGACCCCGGAAATGGGCTGGAAGGGCGTCACCGACTGCCCGCTCTATGGCGTCACCCGCAACCCCTGGAACATCAGGATGACGCCCGGCGGTTCCAGCGGCGGCGCGGCCGCGGCGGTCGCCAGCGGCATGGGGCCGCTGGCCTTCGGTACCGATGGCGGCGGCTCCGTGCGCATCCCCGCCGGCTTTTCCGGCATCGTCGGCATGAAGCCGACCTTCGGGCGCGTGCCGATCTGGCCGCCCAGCACGTTCGGGCTGTTGTCCCATGTCGGTCCGATGGCGCGCACGGTCGAGGACGCCGCGATCATGCTCAACGTCATCGGCAAACCGGACAGTCGCGATGCCTGGTCGCTGGTCGATGACGGGACCGACTATGTCGCCGCGTTGAACCGGGATATCGCCGGGCTCCGTGTCGCGTGGAGCCAGGATCTCGGATTCATCCGTGTCGATCCGGAGGTCGCCCGGCTGACCGAACAGGCGGCCCGCGGTTTCGAGGACCTTGGCGCGACGGTCGAGACGGTGTCGCCGGGTTTCGACAATCCGGCCGAAAGCTTCCGCACCCTGTGGTATGCGGCCGCGGCCCAGGCCATCCGCACCGAAAGCCGGGCGCGCCGGCGCTTCTTGGACTTCGGCCTGTCGACGATCGTGGAGGAGGGGGAGACAATCTCCGCCATGGATTGGCTGGCGGCCGACAGGGCGCGCAACGAGCTCGGCGCCCACATGGCGGCGTTTCACGAGCGCTACGATCTCCTGCTGACGCCGACGCTGCCGCTGCCCGCATTCGAGTCCGGCTTGGAGGTGCCGAGTGGCTGGCCGCACGAGCGCTGGTTCACCTGGACGCCCTTTACCTACCCCTTCAACATGACCCGCCAGCCGGCCTTGACCGTGCCGTGCGGCTTCACGGAAAGCGGGCTGCCGGTCGGCATTCAGATCGTCGGCGCGCGTGGCGCCGATGCGCTGGTCATGGCCGCGGGCCACGCCTATCAAAAGGCCTATTCACTCCTCGATCGATGGCCCGATGCCGGGCGCGCTACCGTGGCCGCAGCGCCACAGGTTGGGGACAAGTCTGACGAAATGGCGACAAAGTGATGACGGTCACGCCGGATTCGGTGTTTAGAATCAATCGGATTCGATGTTTCGTTAAACAGAAGCGTGGACAGTTCTAGCCAATCTGGGTTAGTCTTACGCCTATCCAATTGGGGCAGATCCGGCTCGTCATGGCAATTCAAGGGCAAGTCTCTTCCTTCCATGCAACCGTCATGCGGCGTTGCCGCGCGGCGCTGTTGGGTGTCGTTGTGCTGGCGGCTGCCCTTGCCGGCGCGCAGGCGGCACAGGCCGGTTACACGGCGATCGTGGTCGATACGACCAACGGCAACGTACTTTTCGAGCGCGGCGCCGATACCCAGAAGTATCCGGCCTCGCTGACCAAAATGATGACGATCTACATGGTGTTCGACGCCGTCGAGCGGGGCGAGATCACCATGGACACCGAGTGGTCGGTGTCGTCGCGCGCCAGCCAGCAGCCCCCCTCGAAGCTGGGCCTGCGCAGCGGTTCGACGATCACGGTCAGAAACGCCGTGATGGCGCTGATGACGAAGTCGGCCAACGACGTGGCGACCGTTGTGGCCGAGGGCATGTCGGGAACCGAGTGGCAGTTCGCGCAAGACATGACGGCGAAAGCCCGCGAGCTTGGCATGACGCGCACCCAGTTCGGCAACGCATCGGGTCTGCCCGATGAGTCGATGGTGTCGACGGCGCGCGACATGGCGACGTTGGCGATGCGCCTGCAGGACGATTTCCCGCAGTACTACGATCTCTTCAGCACCACGAGCTTCACCTATAACGGCCAGACCTATGGCAACCACAACAAGCTGCTTGGCGTGGTCGATGGTGTCGATGGCATGAAGACCGGGTACACGCGGGCCGCCGGCTGGAACCTGGCGGCTTCGGCGATCCGCGATGGCCGGCGCATCGTCGCCATCATCATGGGCGGCAAGTCGCGCATCTGGCGCGACGAACGCATGAAGCAGTTGATCGGCGAGGGCTACGTGATCGCGGCGCGGCTTGATCTAGAGGTGCCGCTGCCGGATGGCCACCCGCTGCGCGAACAGCCGATCATGGTGGCCAGTGTCGAAGTGACCCAGGAGACGGTGGCGACCTTGCCGGCGACGCCGACGGCGGTGACCGAGTTCAGCGCCGGTGGCGTTCCTTATCCCAAGACCCATCCGACACGCGAGACGATGCTGGCCGGTGCGTTTTCCATCGACAACATCGCGCGCGCGATCGACGGCGGTGATGGTGAGACGCCATTGCTGACGACGGCGCAGGGAAGCGCTGAGGCGACGCCGTGGGCCATGCAGGTCGGCGCGTATTCCCAGTTCGAGAACGCCTATCAGGCGATCGACACGGCCGAGTTCCATCTGCGCGATGTGATGGGCGAGGTGGCGGCTGTCGTGACGTCCTCGGAAACCGAGGCGGGTGAGTTCTACCGTGCGCGCTTTGTCGGCCTGTCCGAAGACCAGGCGCGTCAGGGCTGCCAGATTCTGATGTCGCGCAACCTTCCTTGCGCGGTGGTCCGCTTCGGACTCTAACGAACCGACCGGCTGAACGTCAGGCGGCTGCGATCATCCGCGCGGCCGCGTCGCGCAGCGTATCGGGCGTATACGTTACGCTGTCGGTCATCAGCATCACCTTGTTCTCATCGGCAAAGCAGAGTTCGGCGATGGCGTCGGCATCGTCTGCTTTGAGCTTGTGGTCGTCGAGCGACAGGCGAAGCCCGACCTCGCGCAGCCAAGCCTCATAGGCGGGCGCCGCCAAGGCGGCGGCTTCTTCCGTGCCCAAGCCTTGCACCGGCGCGCCCAGCGCGGCGGCGACCTCCGCATAGGCGTCGGGCACGGTTTCGGCGGCGCCGGCCATGGTTGCGTTGAGCGCCAGGCCGACCGCGCGGCCGTGATGGACGCCGGCCAGTTCACCGATCGCGTGGCCCATGGCGTGGGCGATGCCGACCCCGGTGACGTCAAACGCGATACCCGCGATTGTCGCGGCGATCAACACGTGGCCGCGCGCCTCCAGGTCCTCCGGTTCGTCGACGGCCCGTTTCAACCATGCCTTCAGTTGACGCACCGCGCCTAAGGCGAGCGCGGTCGAGACAGGGTTCCGGCGGCGCGTGGTCGCCGCCTCGATGGCGTGAACCGATGCATCGACACCGGTTGCGGCCGTCAGAGAGGGCGGCAACCCGACCGTCAAGGCGGGGTCGAGCAGGGCGAGGTTGAAGCGCAAGGCATTGCCCCAGGCCCAGAGCTTGCGGTCTTCGGTGCTGAACACCGAGGTACGCGTCACTTCCGATCCGGTACCGGCGGTGGTCGGAATGGCGATCTTCGGCAGACCGTCGCCCGGCACCGGCTGCGCGCCCAAAGCGTAGGCCTCGACAGCATCGCCGGAAACCGCGAGCGCCGCGGCGACCTTGGCGACATCCAGGCTGGACCCGCCGCCCAAACCGACCACACAACGCGCACCGCTTTGCCGCGCCTGCGCGACCACGGCATCGACCGAGCTGGCGAGCGGGTCACTCCTGATGTCGGTAAACGCCTGCACGCTGTGACCGCCGCCTTCGATCGCGGCGGCCGCCTTATCGACCAGCCCCGCCGCGGCGACGCCGGGATCACTGACCAAGACGACAGTGCTCTCGGCGCCCGCCATCTTCTCGATGTCGCGGCCGAGCTTCGCGAGTCGGTTGACGCCGAAAGCCAGCGGCACCGGGGCGTCGAAATTGAAGGGATCGGTCATGGCGGACTCCAGAAGCCGATCTCAAGTCGTTTTCGCCGCAACGCGACGACGTCGAGCTGAGTTGGCTGACTCGTTGAGGTTGATGTTGATCGGTCCGAAATCGTTGGGGCGATTACGCGGTGCCGGTTTAAGCGAAGGGATGCCGCGCCGTCAACGGCGCGTCACAGGCCGGTTCAGCGGCCGGGCCCACGCTCGTGCACGAAGCTCGGATCGGGGGTGCCTCGATAGCAGCGCGGGACGACGGGCCAGTTCGGGGACAGAAAGTAGGCGTAGGTGCCGTCGGGAAACTCAGGCGTCACACCGTTCCGGCCATTGCATTCATCGAGATCGCCCTCACCCTCGACATGCGCATAGTCGGCCAGAAAGGTGCCGTCATAGGTGCCGCCGGGTTGACCGCCGCCCGAAGGACGATCCCCCTGGCGCAACCGGTAGCTTGAGGTGAGTTCGGCAATTCCGGAGCCAGGGTCCATCGGATCGACATAGCCATAGAGTGCGTAGATGGGAAATCCATCGGCAGCCCAGCCGACCAAAGGTGAGTGCGTGTTCGCGGTGGCGCCGAGATCTGAGAGAAGGTCGGTGGGCCACAGATGGTAGTGATAGGCGCCATTGGGTTGGACGTGGGCATAGTTCGCGTCCAGGCCCAGGGAAATCGCGCCGGACAGAACCGCGTACTGCCAACGCGAACCCCGCTCGCCCAGGTACCACTCGGCAGCATGGGGATCGAACGGCACGCCGTTGACCGCAATGCCGAAGTTATGCAGGCCGGCGGATGTCATGCCGATGGCGAGCGCCGGCTCAGCCGGGACCTCGTAACGGTAGACCTGGGGCTCTACCGCATTGGGGTTGCCGCTGGTGGGGAACGGGCCGACTGGGTGCTCGGGAATGCCGTTGGCGGTAATGACTCGTTTGGCGCCTTCCACCACGATCGAGACGTCGTTGGGAAAGGGCAGGACCACGTCGGCGGGATTGACGTTCAGGATACCGTCGCTTTGGGTCACCGTGTGTTTGCGCGGTTGTGGCGGCTGTTGACCCTGGATCTCGAGATCGTGGGCGCTGGCGCTGTTCAAGGCCAAGCAAATGGCTGCTTTCATGGCGAAAGACAGACCGCAAAGTCTGGCAAGACAGGTCGGCATCGGGTTTCCTATCTGCGTTCTGTTGTCCGGCACACGTGAGATTAGCGGCGTTCGCCAGGAAAATCGCGCCTGGACATCTTTGTGCGAGGGCTTGAGCTTGCCGATCAAGACCTTGCCTCTATGATGCGCGGCGCCTTGCCATGACAGATCTCTATCATCCTTCGATCTACGACGCCGACGGTCATGTCGACAGTTTCTGGGCTGCGACAGCGGGCCCTGAAGTCGACGGCTGGTCGCCGCTTTCCGGCGATCAACGCTGCGATGTCGCGGTCATCGGCGGCGGCTATACGGGCATGTCGGCGGCGCTTCACCTGGCGCGCGACTACGGCGTCGACGTGCGCATCCTCGAAGCCGGTCCGCCGGGGTGGGGCGCATCGGGCCGCAATGGCGGTTTTGTCGGCCCGTCAAGCAGCAAGCTCGGCATGTCGGCCATGATCGCCCGTTTCGGCGAAGACGAGACACGTCGCTACTACCGAAACGGGCTCGCCGCCATCGACCTGGTCCGCGAACTCGGCGAAACGGAGGCGATCGACTACGAACCTTGCGGTGACGGCGAACTGGGCGTCGCTCACAAGGCCTCGCAGATGAACGGTATGGCCGATTGGGCCGCCACGTGGCGCGATATCCTGGGTGTCGATGTCGAGGTATGGTCGCGCGAGGCCCTGGCCGAACGCGGCTACACCGGACCCCACGCCCATGGCGGCCTGTTTACCCATGCCGGCTTTGCGCTGCATCCCATGAAGTACGCGCGTGGTTTGGCCCGGGCGTGCATCCGCCATGGCGTCGGTTTTCACGGCGGTTCGGAGGTGACGTCGTGGCAGCGCGAGGGCGGCGAGCATCGGCTGATCACCAAGGGCGGTTCGCTGCGCGCCCGCCAGGTCGTGGTCGCGACCAACGGCTTCACCCGCGACAGGCTTCATCCAGGCTTCGCGGGCACGATGCTGCCGGCCCTCTCCAACATCATCGTGACCCGTCCGCTGCGCACGGACGAGTTGGAGGCCCATGGCTGGCGGACACCGTGTCCGGTTTGGGATACTAGGAACCTGTTGTTCTACTTCCGCCTGTTGCCGGACAACCGGTTCCTGCTGGGCGCGCGCGCGGCGACCCGCAACACGCCGGCCTCGACGGAACGCTACCGCCGCTGGCTGATCCGCCAGCTCCACACCATGTGGCCGGCCTGGCGGGATGCGGAAATCGACTATTTCTGGCGCGGTTTCGTCTGCCTTGCCGCCGACCGCGTCCCTCATATCGGGCAGCTCGGGGACGACCCCACGGTTTGGCATGGCATGGCCTATCATGGCGGTGGCGTCGCCTGGGCGACCTATAGCGGCCAGGCGCTGGCGCGCATGATCGCCGGCAACGAACCGGCCGAGCGCTGGTTGAGCGCGGTCGTGCGCCAGCCATTGGCGAAGTTTCCCATGGCCGCTCTGCGCCTTTGGTATCTGCGCGGCGCCTATGTGCTCTATGGCCTGAAGGATCGATACGGATGAGATGGCTGGTCTTGTGTTCGGCGCTGCTGTTGGCCGGCTGTCCCGCCCAGGGGCCGGCCGACGACACCTTCAACTTTCGTTTACGCTGGCTCAGCTATGTCCAGGGCAACGACATTCAAGAACAGTGCACGCCCGGGTCGCCGGCCCGTATCCGTTTGATTTACAACGCCATTTTCACCGACGAGACTCGCACGTTCGACCTGACGGCGGTCGACCAGGGGGCGACGCTGATGAGGACCCGCCTGTGGCGCGGCACATCGACGATTACGCTACGAAGCGGCAGTTTAACGGGCGCAATCGACCCTGCGGGCGAGGGCGAGGCCTATATCGGCCCTGAGGAAACACGCGCGATTGTCGAGGCTTTGGATGCCAGCGGTTTCTACGGCCCACCGCCCAATGGCCTTCTTCTGCGCTCCGACGACTTCTTCTGGGTCGGATCGGCCTGCATCGACGGCGTCTTCATGGTCCAGGCCTACCCGAAGGACCAGTTCGGCCGAATCCAGTTTGCCCAATTGCTGGCAAGCCTTGACCCGATCCAGCGGCCCTTGCCCGTCGCCAGGGAGCTGAGCTTGCCGCCGCTCAACTCGTTGGGCGCCGGCAACCCGCAGCAGGACAAGGACGATTCCGGCGCGCTTTACTATCGTATCGACGTCATTGACAACCTATTGGTGGCCAATTGGATTTAATACAACCGTCACAAACTTTTTTGTGCACTGCAACAAAAATGAGATTGACGAGCCGCATAATCCTCCTCATATAGCCGGTAATGCTGCAGTGCAGCATAGACAGATTCACAGCATTCCAGCGTATTCCAGAGGAGGGATCCAGATGGCTACTGCAAAGAGCAAACAGGCGATGCCTGAGTTCGATACCGCGGTCGACGCGGGTACCAAAGTTGCTGAAACCGTGATCAAGGCCAACACCGAAGCCTGCAAGAAGGGTTACGAGACCCTGGTCAGCATGGGCCGCGAGGCGGTCGATGCGGCGTCGAAGGCCGGTTCCGAGGTCAAGGGCCTGGAAAAGGTCGCCGACTACCCGAAGGCCAACTTCGAGGCGGTTGTCGAGGCCGGTTCCGTGCTTGCCCGCGGCGTCGAGGAATGCAACGACCGCGTGCTTGAGCTCGCCAAGTCGAACCTGGAGGACGGCCTGGCCGCCCAGAAGGCTCTGTTTGGCGCCAAGACCTTCCAGGAAGCCGTCGAGATCCACTCCGGTTTTGTCCGCAAGGCCGCCGAGCGCGCGATGAGCGAGAGCGCCGCGATCTCCGGTGTCTGGATGAAGATGGCGAGCGAAGCCGCCCAGCCGCTGACGGAGCGCGTCAACAAGACCGTTGAAGAGGCCTCCAAGACCGCTGCCTGATAGCAGGCACAGCGACACGCAAAAGGCCTGGAACGGCGACGTTCCGGGCCTTTTTTTGTCCCCTGTCAACCCTTTCCAATTTGACATCAACACCCAATATCATGAGCCTGTCGCCTTTAGGCGACGGCACAAATCTGGAACGGCACCCAATCCATCTTATGGCGGACGACAACAGACGCGACGACGATCGCCCGGAAACCGGCGTTGTCACAAAGACGCGGCAGAAGACCAAGAAACCGTCCATGTACAAGGTCATCCTGCTCAACGATGACTACACGCCCATGGAGTTTGTCGTGCATGTTCTGCAAAAGTTTTTTCACAAGAACCATGACGACGCCGTCCAGATCATGATGCACGTGCACCAAAGGGGTGTTGGTGTGTGTGGCGTCTATCCGTTCGATGTCGCCGAGACCAAAGTGACTCAAGTCATAGACTACGCGCGACAGAACGAGCATCCTCTGCAGGCTACGCTGGAAAAGGAGTAGGCCGTCCATGTTGTCGGCAAACCTGGAAAAGACACTGCGCGCCGCCCTGGCCCTGGCGAACGAACGCCAGCACGAGTACGCGACACTGGAGCATCTGCTCCTGGCGCTGCTCGATGACGACGACGCCATCGCCGTCATGAAAGCGTGCAACGTGAACGTCAAGGCCCTGCGCGAGGAGGTCGAGGACTTCGTCGACAACGACCTCCAGGGTCTGGTCGTCGACGGGTTTGTCGAAGCAAAACCGACCGCCGGTTTCCAACGCGCGCTGCACCGCGCCGCCATGCACGTCCAGTCTTCCGGCCGTGACGAGGTGACCGGCGCCAATGTTCTGGTCGCTTTGTTCTCCGAGCGCGAGAGCCACGCGGTCTATTTCCTGCAGCAGCACGACATGACGCGCCTGGATGCGGTCAGCTACATCAGCCACGGCGTCGCCAAGGTGCCCGGCCAGTCCGAGCCGAAGACCGTGCGCGGCGCCGAGGACGAAGAAGAGCAGGTCAAGCAGGGTGCCGAGGCGCTGGACGCCTATTGCGTCAACCTGAACGAAAAGGCCAGAAGCGGCCGTATCGATCCTCTGGTCGGCCGCGAGATGGAGGTCGAGCGCACGATTCAGGTCCTGTGCCGGCGCACCAAGAACAATCCGCTCTATGTCGGCGATCCCGGTGTCGGCAAGACGGCGATCGCCGAGGGCCTGGCCAAGCGCATCGTCGAGGAGGACGTGCCGGAGGTCCTGAAGGACGCGATCATCTACGCGCTCGACATGGGCGCGCTGCTCGCCGGCACGCGCTATCGCGGCGACTTCGAGGAGCGGCTAAAGGCGGTGGTGAGTGAGCTTGAGGCCGACCCCAACGCCATCATGTTTATCGATGAGATCCACACGGTCATCGGTGCCGGTGCCACGTCGGGCGGCGCGATGGATGCGTCCAACATGCTGAAGCCGGCGCTGCAGTCGGGCACGCTCCGCTGCATGGGCTCGACGACCTACAAGGAATACCGGAACTACTTCGAGAAGGACCGCGCGCTGGCGCGCCGCTTCCAGAAGATCGATGTGGTGGAGCCCAGCGTCCCCGACGCGATCAAGATCCTCAAGGGTCTGAAGCCCTACTACGAGGAGTTCCATCAGATCCGCTATACCCAGGACGCTATCAAGGCGGCGGTCGAGCTGGCCGACAAGTATCTTCACGACCGCAAGCTGCCGGATAAGGCGATCGACGTCATGGACGAGGTCGGCGCGGCCCAGATGCTGGTGCCGGCGAACAAGCGGCGCA
>JANQGO010000062.1 GCA_028277285.1 Alphaproteobacteria bacterium
CACGGTATCGAGCCCGATCGTATCGTCTGCACCGCCGGTTCGATGGAGGTGATCCTCTATCTGTCGATGACCTATCTGGGCCCCGGCACCGAGGCGCTGACCAGCCGCTACGGCTACCTCTTCTTCGATACGGCGACACGCATTGCCGGCGGCCGCGCGGTGCGCGCCGAAGAGCCGGGCATGACCGTCGACATCGACCACCTGCTGCGCGCGGTGACGCCGGAAACCCGCATTCTGTTCCTGGCCAACCCGAACAACCCGACTGGAACGCTGCTGGATACCCAAGCCATCCGCGCGCTGGAGCGCGACCTGCCGGATCACGTGCTGCTGGTTCTGGACGCCGCCTATGGCGAGTTCGTCAGCGACCCCGCCTATGACGACGGCCTGGCGGTGGCGCGCGAAAGTGCGCGCACGGTCGTCTTGCACACCTTTTCCAAGATCCACGGTCTTGCCGGCATGCGCATCGGCTGGGCCTATGGTCCGCCCGCCGTCGTCGACATGGTGCACCGGCTGCGCTTGCCCAACAGCCTGACCGCGCCGTCGCTCGCCGCCGCCCTGGCCGCGGTCCGCGACACCGCGCATGTCGACCACCACCGCGACCTCAACAATCGCTTGCGCGCGATGTTCGAAGAGGCCGTGACGCCGTTGGGTCTCGAAGCCGTCCGGGGCCACGGCAACTTCGTGCTCGTTCGTTTCCCCGGCGGCGCCGGTCAGGCTGCCGCGACCTATGACGCGCTCAAACAGCGCGACATCATGCTGCGGCCCATGGGCGGCTATAAGCTGCCGGACTGCCTGCGCGTGACGTTGGGCCCGGAGGCCGATCTGCAAACCGCCATCGACAACCTGCGCGACGTGCTCGTGTAGGTGCCGTTGAGATAACGTGCGACCGAAGCCACATCTCTCCCTCTCCCCAACGAGGGAGAGGGCCGGGGTGAGGGGCCGCGCGCGAAAGCGCGCGAGGATAACCAGCGCTGCCGTTTCCTACGCACGCACCCCTCACCCAGCTTCGGCCCGAGCTAGGCCAATCCTTGGCCTAGCTCTTATCTACGAATCGGAGACCGATTCACGACCCACATCGTTCGATGTGGGTCGATCGGGCTCCGTGGCGCTGGCGCGCCTAAGCCTGCGCATCCCTCTCCCTCAAGGGGCGAGGGAAGTCAGCAAAACATGCTATGGCAATGGGTTGATCATGAAGCCGTCGACGAACTCGGCGTCGTCGATGCGCACGATTTCGTTGCGCACGGTGATGCGGCCTTGCGCGATGAGCTTGAGCGCCAGCGGATAGATTCGATGCTCCACATCCAGGATACGTGCGGCGAGTGCGTCCTCGGTATCGTCGGGCAGGACCGGTACGGCGCCTTGCACGATGATCGGGCCGGCATCCAGTTCCGGCCGGCTGAAGTGAACGGTCGCGCCGGAGATCCGCACGCCCGCCTCGATCGCGCGGGCATGGCAGTTGATGCCGGGGAAGGCAGGCAACAGGGCGGGGTGGATGTTGATCATCCGGTCGCGCCAGTTGCGGACGAACTGTTCGGTCAGGATGCGCATGAACCCGGCCAGGCAGATGAACGTGCAGCCGGCCTTGCGCGTCGTGCGGTCGAGCACGGCGTCGAAGTCGTCGCGGGTGGTGTAGGCCTTGTGGTCGATGACGGCGGTCGGAATACCCGCCTGATCGGCGCGCGTCAAGCCCTGGGCATCCGGCCGGTTGGACACCACCAACCCGATCTCGGCGGGGATGGTGCCGTCGGCGCAACCGTCGATGAGCGACTGCAGATTGCTGCCCCGCCCGGAGATGAACACCGCCACCTTCATCGTCGGTCTCAGCCCTGGAGCCAGTCGCCGTCGAGCTTGTCGATCGTCAGCGGCCCCGTTGCATCGCGCGCGACGAGTTCGCCGATAGGCCACACGGTTTCGCCGCCGTCGCGCAAGCTTGCGGCGACGGCCTCGGCGTCGTCTTGCGCGGCAACGACGATCATGCCGATGCCGCAGTTGAAGGTGCGCGCCATCTCGTGCGCGGTGATGCCCGATCCCTGATGGCCGGTCGCGAGCCACGAAAAAACGCCAGGCACCTGCCATGAGCCGGCGGTGATGTGCGCGCCCAGATGGTCGGGCAGGACGCGCGGCACGTTCTCGATCAAGCCGCCGCCGGTGATGTGGCACAGCGCCTTGACGCCGCCGGTCTTGATCGCCGCCAGGCAAGATCTGACGTAGATGCGCGTCGGCTCCAAGAGCGCGCGGCCCCGGCTGGTGCCCGGCTGGAACGGCGCGTCGTCGGCCAGATCCAGGCCGCGCAGGTCAATCGCCTTGCGCACCAGCGAGAAGCCGTTGGAATGCACGCCGCTGGAGGCCAGCCCCAGGATCACGTCGCCGGCCGCGAGGTCGCCGCGCGGCAAGAGGCCGTCGCGTTCGACGGCGCCGCAGCAAAAGCCGACGAGGTCGTAGTCGCCGGGCGCGTAGAGGCCGGGCAGCTCGGCTGACTCACCGCCGATCAAGGCGCACCCGGCCTGATGGCAGCCTTCCGCGACGCCGGCGACGAGGTCGCGGGCGAGTTCGACGTCCATCTGGCCGATACCGATATAGTCCAGGAAGAAGAGCGGCTCGGCGCCCTGAACCAGCACGTCGTTGGCGCACATGGCGACGCAGTCGATCCCGACCGTATCGTGCACGCCGACATCGATCGCCAGTTTGAGCTTGGTGCCGACGCTGTCGGTGCCGGAAACGAAAAGCGGGTCTCGGAAGCCTGCGGCGCGCGGGTCGAAGACGCCGCCGAAACCGCCCAGCGCGGCATCGGCGCCCGGGCGCATGGTGGCGCGGGCGAGCGGCTTGATCGCCTCAACCAAACTCTCGCCGGCGTCAATATCGACGCCCGCGTCCCTATACGTCAGGCCTGTCATGGCGGCCTCGCTCCCCGAACGACGGTCTGTTATCGTCGGCTCAACATACGTCATGGGAACGTCTTTGCAATGCGGCAAAAGCCTCGCCGATGGGCCCTCGGGCTCCTTGTTCTTTCCGTTGGAGTGGTTGCGTTTGTCATGGGCCTTAACGGCCTCCATTCCGCGCATGCCCAGGACGCCTTCGTGGTCAGCAATGTCATGGTCGACGAGACCGCCGACAGCGCCGATGCCGCGCGCGATACGGCGCTGGCCAACGGCCAACAGATGGCTTGGCGGTTCCTGATCCAGCGCCTGGTGCCGATCGGCGACCAGCAGCGCGCGATCAGCGCCGGCCAGGGCCAGCTCACGGATCTCGTTCGCAGTTTCGGAGTCGACGAAGAGCGTGTTTCTTCAGAACGTTATATCGCAAACTTAACCTATAGATTTAACACTGAGGCGGTGCGTGCGCTGCTCAGTGTCCAGAACATCCCGTTCGCGGAATCGCCGGGTCCGACGCTCCTGGTGCTGCCGGTTCTGGTGCGCGGCGGCGCGCCCTTGCTGTGGTCGGAGGGCGACGCGGTCTGGCTGCAGGCATGGCAGAACGCGCCGCCGGGCCACGGTCTGATTGCGCTGCGCGCGCCGTTCGGCGACCTCTCCGATCTCCTGTCGCTCGACGCCGAAGACGCGGTCCAGGGCAACTGGGCGTTGATGCAGCCGCTGGCCGAACGCTATGGCGCCCAGGGTGTGCTGGTCGCCACCATCGAGGCGGGCAACGCGAACAACCTCACGCTCACCACCTATACCGAGGCGATTGGCGAACAGATTCCGATTCTTGGCTCACCCATCGTGCCGTCGCTGAGCGCCGGCGATCTGTTGAACGCCGTGACGGTGGCCGACGAGAGCGTCAACGAGACCTGGAAGACGGCCAACCTTCTGACGCCCGATTCCCAGGACGAGATCGTTGTCGACGTCTCGTTCGACGACCTCGCCAACTGGCTGGAGATGCGCCGCGTACTGTCCGGTACGGCGTTGATTCAGGATGTCGAGACGCTCGTCCTGTCGGCCAAGAGCGCCAGGGTGAACCTGCGCTATCTGGGCGACGTGCAACGGTTGCAGTCGACCTTGCGCCAGCAGGGCCTTGCGCTCGTCGAACGGGGCGACATCTGGCTCATCTATCCGCTTTGACGACCGTGACGGCCCAACAGATCCCGCTGTCGTTCGAACACCGCCATGCGCTGGATGCCGAGGACTTCGTGGTCGCCGACGCCAACCGCGACGCCGTCGCCTGGCTTGACCGCTGGCCCGACTGGCCGGGGCGCTCGCTGGCGCTCTATGGCCCGGCGGCCAGCGGCAAGACTCATCTGGCCCATGTCTGGCGACACCGGTCCAGCGCCCACCTGATCGCGGCGCGCGAACTGAGCGTGGCCAATGTGATGGATGCGCTGGGCAGCGAACACCGTTTGGTGGTCGAAGACGCCGACTGCGGCGTCGATGAAGAAGCGCTGTTCCACGTCATCAACCTGGTCCGCGAGGAAGATGGTTTTCTGATGCTGACCGGGCGCGAAGCGCCGGCGCGCTGGACGGTCGGTTTGCCCGATCTGGCGTCCCGGCTGGCCGCCATACCCGCCGTCGCGGTGACGGCGCCCGATGACGAACTCCTGGCGGCGGTCCTCGGCAAACTGTTCGACGACCGGCAGCTCAAGGTCGCCGACGACGTGGTCGACTACCTCGTCATGCGCATGGAACGTTCCTTCTCGGCTGTCGGCAGTCTCGTCGAGAACCTCGACAGCCTGTCGCTTGCCGAGCGGCGCAACATCACGGTTCCGCTGGCGCGCCGCGTGCTCGAACAACAGGAATCGACAAGGGGAGATGAACCATGGACCTCGGACTAGCCGGCAAGTCGGCCATCGTCTGCGCCTCCAGCAAGGGGCTCGGCAAAGGCTGCGCCATGGCGCTGGCCAGGGAAGGGGTCGATGTGGTGATCAACGGGCGCACGGCCGAGACGGTCGAGGCGACGGCGCAGGAGATCGCGTCGGAAACCGGCGTGCGCACCATACCGGTGCCCGCCGATGCAACGACCGACGAAGGCAGGCAAGCCCTGCTCGATGCCTGCCCGGCGCCGGACATCCTGGTCAACAACGCCGGCGGCCCGCCGCCCGGCGACTTCCGCGACTGGGAACGCGACGACTGGATCAAGGCGCTGGACGCCAACATGCTGTCGGCGATTTTTCTGATCAAGGCGACGGTCGACGGCATGATCGATCGAGAGTTCGGCCGCATCGTCAACATCACCTCGGCGGCGGTGAAGGCGCCGATTCCGATCCTCGGCCTGTCGAACGGCGCGCGCGCCGGACTGACCGGTTTTGTCGCCGGCCTGTCGCGCGAAACCGTACGCCACAACGTGACCATCAACGGCTTGCTGCCCGGCCCGTTCAACACGGACCGGCTGCGCCAGACCATGACCAAACGCGCCCAGGACGACGAGGATTTCGAGGCGACCATGAAGCGCGAGGCCCAGGGCAACCCGGCCGGCCGTTTCGGCGAGGCCGACGAGTTCGGCGCGGCCTGCGCCTTCCTGTGCAGCGTGCACGCCGGTTACATCACCGGCCAGAATCTTGTCCTGGATGGCGGCAGCTTCAACGGCACGCTCTAGGCCGCCATGGTGCAGGACTCCGACCAACTGATCGCGGCACTTGAGCGCGAAGTCACGGGCCTGCTCGATCGCTACGACGTCTCGGCGCAAACGACGGTGCGTCTGTTGAGCGAGTCGGAAAACAAGGTCTACCTGGTCGACGATCCGGTGTCGGGCGAGAAGGATGTCGTGCGCGTGAGTTCGGGGCGGCTGTCCTACCACGAGCCCAGCCAGATCGATTCGGAGATGCGCTGGCTGATGCATCTTCACGATAACACCGACATCGTCGTGCCGAAGGTGAGGCCGGCGCGCGACGGCACGCTGGTTCACACGTTGTCGGCCGACGACCTGGACAAGCCGCGTCAGGCGGTGGTCTACAGTTTCATCTCCGGCAGCGAACCACCGGAAGACGACCTGATCCCGGGTTTCGACCGGCTGGGCGCGATCTCCGCGCTCATGCACAAGGAAGCCAAGGCCTGGCGCCCGCCGGCGGGTTTCCATCGCCCGTCTTTGACGCCGGAGAGCATGCTCGACGACCGGCTCAACTGGGGTCCGTGGCAGAACGGCATCCATGTCGAAGGCGGTGTGTTGGACTTGCTGACGCGGGTCGACAAGACCTTACGCAAACGCCTGACCGCACTTTCGACCGACCGCGACCGGTTTGGCTTGATCCATGCCGACCTGCGGCTTGCCAATCTCCTTGTCGAGGGCGAGCGTACCGCGATCATCGACTTCGACGATCTCGGCTACGGTTGGTTTCTCTACGATCTCGCGACGGCGCTGAGTTTCCTGGAGGAGCGGGCGGACGTGCCCGATCTCGTCGCGAGCTGGCTTGCCGGCTATCGCCGCATCGCCGACGTACCGGCCGATCTGGAAGCCGAGATCCCGACGCTCATCATGCTGCGCCGCCTGCAACTGCTCGGCTGGGTCGGTTACCAATACCACCGCATCGACTTCGCGCGCGAGATCGGGCCGGCCTTTACCGACGACACCTGCACGCTTGCGGAGGCCTATCTCTCCGACCACTGATCGCGTGGTCGCTCTAGCCGGCCTTCCTGTTGCCACGCGCGAACAGCAGGTCCTCCAGGTCGTAGCGCGCCGCCATCAGCGGCACGAACCACGGGTTGCCGTCGAAGAAGAACCGGGTCGGAAAGTCGAGGTTCCAGAAACAGGTGTCGGCGCCTTGAAGCCCGGCGACCCGCCGCCCGACCTTCTGACCGAAATAGGTGCCGAGCGGCAGGCCGGATGCCGAGAAACTGGTGGCATAGTGGATGCCCTGTTCGTTGCATCCGACATGGGTCAGCCGGTCGATGCCGAAACCCATGAAACCCTGCCAGTAACGCCGGATCTTGACGCCGTCGAGGTCGGGGTAGGTCGCCACCATCCTGCGGTGGAGCAGGCGCGCCTTCCTGATCGGGTCGCCCTCGCGGGTGCCCGAGCGCCCGCCATAGACGATGACGCGGTCATCCGGTGTCGGGCGATCCCAGTTGAGGCTGACGCGCGTGTCGTAGACGGCCATGCCCGAGGGCTTCACCGCTTTCATCCGGTCCGCGCTGATCGGCTCGGTCGCGATCTGATAGCCCGCGACCGGCACCACCCGCTTTCTGAGATAGGGGACGGCATCGCGGATCTCGTTGCTGTAGCCGTTGGTGCAGGCGATCACCTCGCGCGCGCGGATGGTGCCTTGCTGAGTCGAAACCGTGAACGCCTGCCGTTTGCCCTCGACCTTGAGGACGGCATTATTGCCGACGACAAGACCGCCGGCCCCGCGCACCGCATCGACGAGACAGCGAT
>JANQGO010000157.1 GCA_028277285.1 Alphaproteobacteria bacterium
CGGCAGCCAGCGCGGCTGCCCAGGCCGCGGCCCAGGCCCGGTCGCTCGCCGATGCGATCGGCACCGCCGAAGCCCAGGCCCAGGCCCAGGCGGCGGCCCGGTCGGCGTTGAGCGCCGAGGCCGACGCGGAAGCCGCGGCGAATGCAGCAACCATCGTCGTCGGCAGCGTGGCCGGCGCTTCCGCCAGCGTCGATGGGGTGGCTGCCCAGTGACGGCCCGCGTGGCCGTGAGCCCGGACGATGGTGAGCCCTGAGTCGCCATGTCCGGCTCCCCGTAGAGGTGGCCGGCGGTTCGCCCCGCCGGCCACCGATGCGGCACCCGACGACAACCGAACAGCCGGAGTGAACCCATGAGAACCCACCGCACGAGATACCCGATCGCCACGGCCCGCGGCCTGACCGTTGCCGCCATGCTGCTGGTCGGCAGTGCCGCGGCCCTGTTCGCCGTGTCGAGCTGGGCCGATGACACGATCACGGTCGAAAGCCTGGAGGACATCACGACCATGAACGACAACGAGACCGGCACGTCTGCGAGCGCCTCGGCTTCCGCCAGCGCCGGCACGGCCATCACGACGGATCAGAAGGCCGACTGCGCCGCCCACGCGACGGCGACCGCCAGCGCCATGGCGGACGGCGAGACCAGCTATCAACACGAGGAGGATCATGCCGCCGGCCAGGACGGCGGCTGTAGCGCCGAGGCCAACGCGTCGGCGACAGCAACCAGCCCATCCGACTGACGCGGCCGGCGTCCGTGGCGCGGCGGTCACAGAGGGATCCTCTGTCAAACCGATGCGCCCCGGGCGTCACCGCTAACGGGGAGCCGGATCGGCCCAACATGCTCAGGAGCACGAACCATGTTCAATCATGTCGTTGGAACACGTGGCCTTGTCGCCGCGTGCCTTTTCACCCTTCTCCAGGCTTGCAGTTCGGCGCCGCCGGACGCCCACCTTGTGCCTGACGACTCCGGCCTTTACGCCATCCGCGCCGACGAGACCGTGCGCGTCGACGGCGACGCGGCCTGGGAGAACCAAAGCTGGGGCTGGCGTTCGACCCTGCCCGAACAGACTCAGTTCGTCGTCTACGCGCCCGGCGAGAACCTCGCCAGCCAGCCGTCTCAGAAGATCTTCCTGCGCAAGGTCGCGTGGGTGCGCAGCCAGATCTCGGCCGGCGGCGACATCATGCCGACCAGCGGCAGTCAATGGGACGTGCCGATCAGCGACGCCTATCTGGTGCCCGTCACCTACAGCATCATCGCCGGGCGCGCCGACACCATACGCGTGACGCCCAGCCAGCCCTTGCCGCCCGGCCTCTATGCGCTTCAGTTGCGTGGCGGCGAGGTGCGTAATGCGCGCATCGGCGTCAACTGGCCGAACATCGACCAGGACGCCTATGCCGCGGCCCACTGCGTCGATCACTATCAGGACGGCACCGGCACCTATCGCCTGGAACCGTGCAACGATCAGCAACCGCAGTTGGCGGCAGCCAACGACCAGGCCGGTCACGGCTTGGAGATCCAACTGGCCACGCCGACGACGGAAGTGGTCGGCGGCGTGACGACACTGGTGATCCAGGGCGTCGTCACCAGCAACAGCGACCGTGTTCAGCCGATCCCGCTGATGAACGCCGAACTGCTGGACGGCGCCGGCCAGATGCTGACCAAGTGGCGCATCGTGCCGCCGGCAAGCGACATCATGCCCGGTCAGACCGTCGCGTTCGAGACGCGCGCGCCGACGCTGCCCGAAGGTACCGAAACCGTGAACGTCACGTTCAACGGCGATGCAGCGAGTTAGCCGCGCCCACTGACTCGCAGCGCATGACGGGCCGCGTCACCTCGCGGACGCGGCCCGTCTTTTTTGCGATTGTGTCACTTCTCGATGACGAAGGAGACGCCGAAGCAGCGACGCTTCCCGTCAAGCTCGCCCATGAACTTGCACACGCTGAGCATTGCGTCGCCCTTGCCGGACTTGTCGACGTGCTCATGCAGGAAATCCGGCTCACCCGTCTGCATCACCCTTTCGTCGGCGGCGTGCAAGGCCTCGGCATTGTCGGACCAGACGAGTTCGTGATCGGTCTTGCCGACAACACTCTCTTTGGCGAAATCGTTGATCGTCTTGTTGCCCCACAGGTAACGGCCATCGTCGTCCTTGACCCAGAACAGGAACGGCATCTGATCAAAGATCTCGAGGTCTTTGCTGTCCACGGTCACTCCTCCATGTGATCTATGCGTAACTCAAATCCGCACCGAACGGCGCGCATGACCCTGATGCGATGTTCGGGCAGCGCCCCAAGGCTGTCCAGCCTTGCGGACGGCTGTCACGAAGCGTTCATGCCGGCACCGGCGGGCGGACCTCTTTACAGCGGCATGCAATTGACCCACTATCTCATATATGAAAGATTTTTCCGATATTGAGCCGCCGCTTGATGACCGGATCGCCAGTCGTCTGAAGACGCTGCGGGCCGAACGCGGCTGGTCGCTGGACGATCTGGCGGCGCGCTGCGGGGTCAGCCGGGCGACGCTGTCGCGGCTGGAGAACGGCGAGGTCAGCCCGACCGCCTCGGTGCTTGGCAAGCTTTGTGCCAGCTATGGGCTTGCCATGTCGCGATTGATGGCGGAGGTCGAGACCGATTTCCAACCGTTGGTGCGCCGTGAAGACCAGACCGTCTGGGAGGATCCCGAGACCGGTTTCCTGCGCCGTTCCGTCTCGCCGCCGGCACAGACGCTGGGCGCGGAGGTCCTGCACTGCCACCTGCCCGCCAACACGCGGATCGAGTACCGCGATCCGCCGCGTCCGGGACTGGAACATCATCTGGTCATGCTGAACGGGGCGCTGACCATGACCGTCGGCGGCACCGCCCACACGCTCACCAAGGGCGACTGCCTGCGCTATCAGCTCCATGGGCCGGGCATTTTCGAGACCGGGAAAAGGCCCGCGACCTACATGCTGGTCGTGTTGTGAGGCGCCATGGCTGATCCCGCCATCACGATCGCGACGCTGTCGCCAAACGACTACGTGGAACACGAGGTCGCGTTGGCGGAATTGCTGCGCGACTGTGTCGCGGCGGGCGCCAGCGTCAACTTCGTCATGCCGTTCGGTCTGGATGACAGCCTGGCCTACTGGCGCGATAAGGTGTCGCCGGCGGTCCAGACCGGCCAACGCGACGTTTTGACCGCCCATGTGGATGGCCGCCTTGCCGGTACGGTGCAACTGGATTGCGGCACACCGCCGAACCAGCCGCATCGCGCGGACGTATCGAAACTGCTGGTCCATCCCGCCTTTCGCCGCCGCGGGATCGCCCGTGCGCTGATGGAGGCGTTGGAGGCGAACGCCGGCCGGCGCGGACGGCGGCTCTTGACCCTGGACACGGCGACCGACGATGCGGAAGCGCTCTATCGTTCGCTCGGCTATCAGCGGACCGGTATCATTCCAGGCTACGCGCTGGACGCCGCCGGCGAGTGCTTCCTGGACACCGTCATCATGTACAAGACGCTCTAAGCGCCGATGTCGCCTTACGCGCCCCTGGTCTTGATCGTGGCGGCCGCCGTCGGCGGCGGCCTCCTGGCCGCGCAAGGGCCGATCTTCGCGCGCATGGCGGTCCACGCCGGTGGGGCGTTGCAGGCCGGCATGATCGCCTTCGGCCTGGGTTTCCTGGCGTTGCTGGTTCTTTACCTGCTTTCAGGCGGCACGGTTCCCAAGCTCGACGATCTCAAAGCCGCGCCGGGATGGGTCTGGTTCGGCGGTCTGATCGGTGCGGCCATGGTGCTGTTGTCGATCGTCGCCGTGCCGCGCATCGGCGTCGGCACATTCCTGACCGCCGCCATCTGCGGCCAGCTGCTCGCCGCGATCGCCTATGATCACGTCGGCGCGTTCGGCATGGCGACCCGTGTCATCGACATGTCAAAAATCATCGGCGCCGGCCTGCTTCTCCTCGGCGCCTATCTGATCGTCCGAGACTAGAGTTCACGGTTACGCGTTCTGCGGTGACGGATTTATGTCGTCCCGCGGCGCCATGACACTGGACGAAACGGCCGGGATGCGGCTTGATAGCGCCAACAATAAGGGGAGCGCGCGCCGCACATGGACTTTCACGTCTACGCAGCTTTTGTCGTCGCGACGGCCATCATGATCTTCCTGCCGGGCCCCAGCGTCATATTGACGGTGGCCCACGGCATCTCGTTCGGCTGGCA
This sequence comes from Alphaproteobacteria bacterium, assembly GCA_028277285.1. Lineage (GTDB taxonomy): Bacteria > Pseudomonadota > Alphaproteobacteria > SP197 > SP197 > JANQGO01. The sequence goes on from JANQGO010000157.1 coordinate 4,186, forward strand.
GCGCGCGCTGGTCACGGTCGCCGGCGCGACCGCGGGCGTCGGCGTGCAGCTCATGATCGCCACCATCGGCCTGGTCTCGCTGTTGCATGTGGTCGCCGAAGCGTTCGAGTGGCTGCGCTGGGCGGGCGCGCTTTACCTTATCTATCTGGGCATCAAACAATGGCGCAGCGCATCGGTGCCGCGCGATGCCGCCCGGCCGCCGACATCGCGCAAGAGCCTGTTCGTCCAGGGTCTCGTCATCACCATTCCCAATCCCAAGAGCCTGATCTTCATCGCGGCGTTCCTGCCGCAGTTCCTCGACGCCGCGCGTCCGCTGGAAACCCAGTTCGCGATCATCGTGCCGACCTTCCTGGTCATCACCTTTGTCGTCACCGGCGTGTGGGCGGTGGCCGCCGGCAAGGCGCGCCAGTTCCTGCGCAGCCCGCGCGCGCAGCGCGTCGTCGCGCGTGTTTCCGGCGGCATGATGATCGCCGCCGGCGCCGGCCTGGCGCTCGCCAGGCGCTGATGGCGCGGCGGGGGCTTTTCCTGAATCACCCATGGTTCCAAAAACAAAAGGCCCCCCGATGACCGATGTATCGCTGACACTCGCGCTTGAGCACCGCCGGACCTGCCGCGAGTTCGACGGCCGCGCCCTGCCGCTGCCGGTGGTGCATCGCCTGTTGTGGGCGGCCCAGGGCATCACCGGCGCCATGGGCGAACGCACCGCGCCGTCGGCGCACGCGCTGCATCCCCTGCGCCTGGTGCTGGTGGTCGGCGCGGTCGAAGGATTGGAGTCCGGCGTTTATGTCGCCGACCCGCAGACCGGGCGGCTGACCATGACCGTCCACCGCGACGTCCGCGGCGAACTGCAGGCCGCCGCGCTCGACGACCAGCCGTGGATCGGCCTGGCGCCCTTCATGCTGACCTTGTGCGCGGACTTCGTGGCGCCGGCGAGAGACTTCGCCGACCAGCCGCCCTATGGCCAGCGCGGCGAGCGTTACGTCTATATCGAGGCCGGCGCGGCCGCCCAGAACGTGCAGCTCCAGGCGGTGTCGGAAGGGCTCGGCTGCGTCCTCGTCGCCGGTTTCAAGGACGAGGCGACGGCCAATCTGCTCGACCTCAATACGCCGCTCGCCCCGGTGCTGCATCTGTGCCTGGGCTGGCCGCAAATCCCGGACGGCACCGTCGACCTGTTCTCCGGCTAGTCGAAAAGGCCGATAATGGGTCCTTCGCTTTGACGTTTAAGGGGGACCCAAGGGATGGCATCGAAAGCGGGCCGGGCGCCATCGCAGGCCGATATCAAGATCTTCATGCTGTCGACGATTTCGCTGTCGGTCGCGGCATGGGATATCGCGTTCAACCTGGGCGTCTTCAACACCATCTTCTTTGATAAGGTGTTTACGGTGTGGGCGGCCTCGACCGCCGCGCTCTTTGCCAGCTTCTTCGTGCCGCCGCCCGACGACCGCAAGCGGCTGGTGAGCTGGCGCGGGCGGTTCGTGTTGCTGATCCCGACGCTGTGGATGCTGGTCGACCTTGAGTCCGGTGTCAGCCTGACCGGCACCGAGATCGACGCCCAGCTGTCATGGCTGTCGCTGATCGTCGCCGTGGTCACCCTGCCCTATACGCTCTACGTGCTCGTCGTCATGGTGACGCCCGACCTGATCAACCTGAAGCAGCCACGCTTCTTCGCCGTCATGTTCGTCATCGTGGCCTTCATCGCCCTGGTCGGCTATGCGGTCGGCACCTACAACGAGGACTTCCTGACCTGCCAGGACTTCATCGTCTCCGGCAACGACACGCCGGCGCGCTGCAAGGGATGAGGCCGCACGCCCGGTCTTGAGGCCGGCAAATCGGCGGCATCGCGCTCCATCGCCCGGCGACAAGAGCGTTTCACCGCGCCTTATCCTTGGTTAGAGTTTGGGCAGAACATGCCCGCGATGCCTCGCACGGGAAGCATGTGGGGCAGCCCCCAATCGCTCAAAGCTGCGTCGGGTTCGGCGCGTCTCCGTAGACGTCCTCCGGATCGAAGGTCTTCTGTGACTCCGTGAACACGAGCCGAGCAGGTTCACCCGGAGGGCCGCGGAGTTCTATCGTCCGGTAGAAACAGGAACGGTATCCAACGTGGCAACTGGCACCCGAACCAGCAACCTGGACCCGCAGCCAGACGGCATCCTGATCGTCGTCAATGCGCAATTCGACAACCTGCTGCGTCAGACCACTGGTCGATCCCTTGCGCCAGAGGCGTTGGCGGCTTCGGCTCCAGTAGTGCGCCTCGCCGGTCGCGATCGTTCGCTCCAGAGCCTCGTCGTTCATGTAGCCCAACATCAGCACGTCGCCCGTGTTGGCATCAGTCGTGATGCATGGGATCAGTCCATTGGCATCGAACTTAGGCGCTAGGTCGAGTCCTTCTTCGACTTGCTCGACCGACATGCGTGATGCGAAGGGTGCCGAAGCCGTCGGGTCGGTGCGTTCAGCTTTCATGGCTAGCGCTCCTGGGCCTTGTCCATCCCATTCCCTTTCCTGCGACCATCCGGGCGATCAGGGGCAACATTCGCTCTTCTGGATTAATGAATGCAACGTTATAACATTACAGTATCAAACGGAAGGAGGGATGAGGCCATGACCCTCGTGTCAAGCAAGCCCCGACCCTGTGCTGATCCCAACTGCCGCCGGCAGCATGCGCCGGCTGAACGAGATGCGCTGGCAATGTCCCTTTTCAGCGCGCGCCAAGCATCGGTCGGGTTGGAAGACCAGCGGCTTGAGGACCTCATCGCCGAGAATGCCGCCCTTATTGGGTTCCGCCCAACACAACACGTGATCGAGGTGGAGGGCGTCTGCGCGACTTGCATCGTCGCGGGCGCGGCCTGAACGGAAAGGAGACGCGCGCCATGGAAAGCTGGGATCTCAACGGATCGTCACAGCGTCTGCCGATTTCGGTGCTGACCGGGTTCCTAGGCAGCGGCAAGACGACGATTCTCAACCACCTGATCCAGCAGCCTACACTGAGCCGGACACTCGTGCTCATCAACGAGTTCGGCGAGATCGGCCTCGATCACGACCTCGTGACGCACAGCAAGGACGACGTCGTTATCGAGATGTCGAGCGGTTGCCTGTGCTGCACCATCCGGGGCGACCTTGCCAAGACGTTGCGGGAGGTCTCCGGACGCTTTGTGCGCGAGGGCGAGCTACAGTTCGACCGGGTGGTGATCGAGACCACCGGGCTCGCAGATCCGGCCCCCATCCTTCACACCTTAATGACCGAATTGGCGATCGCGCGGCGTTATCGCCTGGACGGGGTGATTGCCGCGGTCGATGCGGTCAATGGCAACGATACGCTCGGTCGCCAGATCGAGTCGGTCAAGCAGGCGGCGGTCGCCGACCGGCTGCTGATCACAAAAACCGATCTCGTCGACCTCGATGCCTTGCGCAGATTGCAGGACCGTCTGCGGGTCTTGAACCCCGCGGCTCCACAGATCATCGCGGAAAACGGTGTCGTAGATCCGGCATCACTGTTCGACGCCGGTCTTTACGACCCGAAGACAAAGAGCCTCGATGTGCAGAACTGGCTCAAGGCGGAAGCCTATGCCGAGCCGCACGATCA
>JANQGO010000265.1 GCA_028277285.1 Alphaproteobacteria bacterium
ATCTGGTTACGCCGTCCGCCGAGCTCGCCGAGGCGGTCGCCGACCGGGTCGCGGATCTGGTCGGCCGTCTCTCCGAACAGCGTCGCGATTACGTCAACACGGTCCTGGGCACCAATGGCGGCCTGCTGGTGGCGAGGGACATGGCGGACGCCGTCGCGTTCACCAACGCGTTCGCGCCCGAACATCTGCAGATCGCCGCGTCAACGCCGTGGGATCTGACCGGCCAGATCACCAATGCCGGTGAAATCCTGCTCGGACAGGACGCGCCGTTCTCCATGGCGAACTTCATGATCGGCGTGAACGCTGTTCTCCCGACGGGCGGAAAGGCTTGCTCAGCCTCGGCTTTGGGCGTGATGGACTATATGAAGCGCATCTCGGTCGCCCATCTGACCCGGGAAGGCTTTGACGCGCTTGCCGACGAGACCGAAGCCTTCGCGCGTTACGAAGGTTTTGACGCGCACGCACTCGCGATCAGCGCACGAAACAGGAACGCGCCATGACCGCATCCGCCATCCACGACGACCTCGTCGTCATCGACGCCCTCCAGGCCAGCAACTGGGACCGCGCACTGCTAGAAGAGCTGCGCGCGGGCGGGGTGACGGCCGTCCACGTGACGCTGGTTTTCTGGGAGGACGCGCGCGCGACACTCGACAACATCGGGCGTTGGCATCGTTTCTTTGAGCAGCACGGCGACATCGTTATGCCGGTGCGCCGGGCCGAGGATATCGAGGCGGCCAAGGCCGCCGGCAAGACGGGCATCATCTTTGGGTTTCAGAACTGCTCGCCGATCGAGGATGACCTGGCGCTGGTCCAGGTGTTCCACGAGCTGGGCGTGCGCATCATGCAACTCACCTACAACAACCAGAGCCTGATCGGCGCCGGGTGCTACGAGGCCAGCGACCCCGGCATCTCCCGCTTCGGCCGTCAGGTCATCGCCGAAATGAACCGGGTCGGCATGATCATCGATCTCAGCCACTCGGCCGAACGCACGTCGCTCGAGGCGATCGAGATCAGCGAACGGCCGGTCGCCATCACCCACGCGAACCCGCTGTCGTTTCACGAAGGCCTGCGCAACAAGTCCGACGACCTGCTGAAGGCGCTGGCCCAATCCGGCGGCATGCTGGGTTTCAGCACCTATCCCTTCCACATCGGCGGCGCCGACACCACGTTGGACGCCTATTGCGGCATGATCGCCGACACGGTCGCCATGCTGGGTGTCGACCATGTCGGTTTCGGCACCGACATGTGCCGCAAGCTCTCGGCGGAGTATCTGGACTGGATGCGGAGCGGGCGGTGGTCCAAGGAAGTCGATTCCGGCGAGGCCAAGACCGCCGGCGGCGGCTGGCCCGACTGGCCCGAGTGGTTCCAGACCCCGGCGGACTTTCCCAACCTGACCCAGGGTTTGCTGGACAAGGGCTTGGGTGAAGCCGACGTCGCCAAGATCATGGGCGGCAACTGGCTCAGGTTCTTCCGTGAGGGATTCGAGCCGCGCTAGGGTTTGTTGAAATCCAGTGATCGTTGGTTGCCCTTGCCGCGACGTGGAGGCGTGCCGGTACACGTCGCGCCGCGTCGGTCGTTGCCGGCTTCGAGGACATAAGATGACAGATCCTCACCCTCCCATCGCTTCGCGCTGGGTCCCTCCCTCTCCCGCAAGCGGTAGAGGGGATGTTGGCCATCTCCACGAGCCCTCGCCCCCGCGTTAGTGGGGGAGAGGGTTGCGCAGGCTTGGGATCGTAGATCCCTAGCCGAAGCTGGGTGAGGGGGCGGCAACGATCATCAACAGGCACACGTTTCTCAACAGACCCTAGCCGGCAAAAGCGACCTGTTCGCGGTCGTAGAACTTGGCGGCCAGCCAGCACAGGAAGACCGCGCACAGCGCCGTCGTGAAGCTTGCCAGCAGCATGTTGGCGAGGCCCGGCGCCTCGCCGCGCACGATCTGGCTGATCAGCACGGTCTGCCCATAGGTCGGGATCATCATCATCCAGGCTTTGGTCTGGATCGGCGTGAACACCAGGATCATGCCGGGCAGCGACGGCAACAGCGGCAACAGGCCGAGCAGGGTCTGCGTTTCCTTAAAGCTGCGCGAGACCGTCGCGATGATCACCTGGATGGCGACCGCCAGCATCATGATGGGCACGCACAGCAGGAAGATCAGCACGAAGTCGCCCAACGGCGGATTAACCTTGATGTCGACGCCCATGCTCGCGATCACCGCGAAGATGACCTTGTAGGCGACGACTCCCGTTAACACCGCCAGTGCCGTGAAGGTAAGCGACGCCAGGTACTTGCCGACCATGAACTGCCAACGCGGCACGGGGTTGGTCAGCAGCGGTTCCAAAGAGCCGCGCTCGCGTTCCCCCGCGGTCGTATCGATCGCCATGTAGACGCCGCCGATAAACACGGTGAACATCAAGAACGGCGCCATCATGTTCAGGAAGATGCCGCCGATCGAAACGCTGGCCGCCACGTTGACGCTGTTGACCTCCAGCGGATAGGCGACTTCCGGTTCCACGTTGCGCGACACCAGGCGTTGTTCCGCCAGATGACGGTTGAACCGGTCGATCAGCTCCATGGTTCGGCTGATCGACATGATGGAACTGAGGCGCGATGTGTCGACGATCAGCTCGATCTCGGTCGTGCGCTCGTTGTCCTGGAGCTCGCTGAAATTGTCGGGAATGACCAGGATCGACGGATGCATGCCCTTGCGGACGGCCTCGGCGATGTCGTCGATCCCGGTCTCGACGATGTCGGAGCCTTGGGTGCGGATGAAGTCCACGAACTCCGGCGCGTGTTCGCTGCCCTTCGCGACGATGACGTGATCGCTGACGTTCGGCGTCGACAGGCCCGGCGTGACAAGGATGATTAGGGCGCCGAGAAGGATCGGGCCGATCAGCGGGTAGAGCAGAGAAAGGATGGTGGAGCGACGATCGCGAAGATTGTCGGTCAGTTCCTTGCCGATGACGATGGAAATGCGCCTAAGCAACCGCCTTGTCCTCGTTCTCGCGCCGCATCCGCTCTTCCTCGCGGGCAATCGACACAAACACTTCTTCCAAATCGCTGTGGCCCGTCATCGCGCGCAACTCTTCCGGCGTGCCGTGGGCGACGACCCGTCCGTGACCCATGACGACGATTCGGTCGCACAGCGCCTGGACCTCCGACATGATGTGGCTGGAAAACAGGACGCAGCGTCCCTGGTCGCGGATTCGGCGCACGAGATCGCGTACCGAACGGCTGGAGGCGACGTCGAGGCCGTTTGTCGGCTCGTCCAGAAGCACATTGTGGGGTTGGTGAACCAGGGCGCGGGCCAAGGCGACCTTGAGTGTCTGGCCCTTCGAAAAGCCCTTGGCCCGGCGGTCCGCCACGTCTTCCATGCCCAAGGTTGTCACCAGTTCGTTGATCGCCGCTTCAAGCTGCATTTTCTCCATACCGTGCAGGCGGCCGTAGTAGCGGACGTGCTCGCGGCCGGTCAGACGGGGGTAGAGGCCGCGGTTATCGGGCAACACACCGATCCGGCGCTGTACGTCCTGGGGTTCGGACGTGGCATCAAAACCGTCGACCAGCGCATGGCCACTGTCGGGGCGCATCAGCGTGTAGAGAATGCGGAGAGTTGTGGTTTTTCCCGCACCGTTGGGGCCAATAAGCCCCGTAATCTCGCCATCGCGGGCGAGAAAGCTCACATCTTCGACCGCAACGAGGTCTTTGAAGCTTTTTCTAAGGTTTCGGACCTCAATCATGGTGCCGCGCTCTTTTGGTTGTTTTGGGAAGGTACAAGTTATGGCACTCGGCTTTGGTGTATGACGTGGTCCGGTTGCTACAGGTCATGTAAAAGCTGCAGTTGCTCTTATTATCCCCTTGCTTTTGCAAGGGTTTGCGCCAAGATAGGCACTGATCGTTCGATAGTCGCTTATACGCCTTTTTGTAAATCCCTCTTTGTGTGATCGCGGACACGGATTGAAGGGACCAGGTCGGGTACGAGGCGTTGATCGATTGTGTTGCCTTTTGGGGCTATTGCAGCTTAGAAACCAGTTATCTCTTCATCGGGAGGGGGATTTTTAGATGAGTGCAACGTTTAAAGCCATGCTGGCCGGCGCCGCCGCGCTTATGCTGGCAGCCTGCGGATCGAATATCGACCGCGTGGCAAACATGGAGACATCCGGCACGCCGTTCACCATGGCCCTGCACCAGGGCTATGTCGAACTGGCCGAGAAGGAAGCCGGTTTTTACGATTGGATCGACTCCGCTCACTTTGCTGACAAGGCCGAGATGGCCGGCAACGGCGAAGTGGTGCTGCCGGAGGATCCCAATGACAGCTTCTGGTACATTCCTGACGAAATGGAACATGCCGAGCTGAACGCCGAGCGTCCGCGGCTTCTGGCTGCTCTGGACGGCGGCGGCCGTTCCGAATTTCCTGACCTCGCTGCCCGCGCCCAAGTCACATATGACTGCTGGGTCGAGGAAGCCGAGGAAGGCCCGGTTCGCACCGACCGTGGCGTTGCCGAGTGGCAGCCCCGCGAGTTGGCCAAGTGCCGTGCGGAATACCTGAGTGCCATCGAAGAGCTGGAAGCCGCCATGGCTCCGGCGATGGTTGAGGAAGTCGTCGTCATGGAAGAAGAGGTGGTGAGCGAGTTCATCGTCTACTTCGCCTGGGATAGCGACAAGATCTCGCCGTTGGCACAGGGCTTCCTGGACGACGTCGCGGCCGAAGCGATGGCGCAGGGCGTCAAGCTGATCTCGGTCGGCGGTCACACGGATACGTCCGGTTCTGCCGAGTACAACGTTGGCCTGTCCGAGCGTCGTGCCGACGCCGTGGCTGACTACCTCGCCAGCAAGGGCGTGCCGAAGTCGGCCATGGACATCCGTTGGTTCGGTGAAACCGATCCGATGGTGCCGACCGGCGACAACGTTCGCGAGCCCAACAACCGCCGTGTCGAGATCACCTTCGAGTAAGCTGATCTGACGCCGGTTCGCGGCTAAGGTTGCCGGGCCGTGCTCCGAAAGGGGCACGGCCCGGCTGCTTTTTGAGGGCTCGTGTCCATGGATGCTGTATTCGATTTGGCGGCCGTGGTGGTCGTTCTGGCCGCCGTTCTCGGCTATCTGAACCACCATCTCCTAAAGCTGCCCCACACGATCGGCCTGGTCGTCATCGCCATGGCGATCTCGCTCGTGCTGTTGGCGGTCGACGGTGTGTGGCCGCCCTTGGGGATAGGCGACACGGTGCGCGGCTTTGTCGCCAGTATCGAGTTTTCCGAGACCTTGATGCAGGGGCTTTTGTCATTCCTGCTGTTTGCCGGCGCCCTGCATGTCGATCTTTCGTCGCTGGTCAAGCGCAGCAAGGCGATTTTCGCCATCGCCATCCTGGGCACGTTGCTGTCGACGTTCCTGATCGGCGGCGCGACGTGGCTGGTCGTTCAGGGACTGGACCTGGGTGTCCCTTTGATCTTCTGCCTGGTGTTCGGCGCCTTGATCGCGCCGACCGATCCGGTGGCCGTGCTCGGCATCCTCAAACGCGTCAAGGTGCCGCCGACGCTGGAAGCGAAGATCGCGGGCGAGAGTCTGTTCAACGACGGCGTGGCGATCGTCGTGTTCTCCGTGCTCGCGGGCCTTGCTACCGGCGCCGGCGGCCATGGCGAACTGGACGCCGGCGCCATCGTTACCTTCTTCCTGGTCGAGGCGGTTGGCGGCGCGGCGCTGGGCCTGATCACGGGCTTCATTGCGTTCAGGCTGCTGAAGTCGGTCAACGAACACAATCTGGAGGTCTTGATTACGCTCGCCCTGGTCATGGGCACGTTCGCGCTGTCGGACCTGATCCATGTCTCCGGGCCGATCGCCATGGTGTGTGCCGGTCTTCTGATCGGCAACATCGGCACGCGCTTTGCCATGAGCGAGACGACCCGCGAGCACACAACCAGCTTCTGGTCGCTGATCGACGAGATCCTGAATTCCGTCCTGTTTCTCATCATCGGGTTCGAGGTGGTCGCGATCAGCGGCGCGCTCGGCTATGTCGAGCTTGGCCTGATCGCTATCCCGATGGTGCTGATCGCTCGTTTCGTCTCGGTCAGCCTGCCGATCTGGGGGCTGAAATGGTTGGGTGGGACATTCACGCCGGGCGCGATACGGATCATGACTTGGGGCGGTTTGCGCGGCGGCATCTCGGTCGCGCTGGTGCTCTCCCTGCCGCCGTCGCCGGAGCGCGAGGTGCTCTTGACGGCGTGCTACATCGTCGTCGTTTTCTCAATCGTTGTGCAGGGATTGTCGATGGAGTGGGTGGTCAGGCGACTGCTGAAAACGGGCGGTGCCGAAGGCGAGCGTGGTCATGGGTGACGGACCCCCAGCGTAAACGCTAACGTAGCATTCATGTCGGTACGCTCTTCGTTCAAGCGATCCTTTGGTCGACGCATCGGCGCTGTGCTTTGCCTCTTGCTCATGACCGTCGCCTGTCCGGCCGTGGCCCAGACCATCGACCCCGTCGACGGGCGCATGCGCTGGCAGGTCGGGCCGTCGGACGGCTTGGCGAACAAGTACGTGCGCCAGTCCAGCCGATCGTCGATCTGCGAATTCGCCGTGTGGGACAAGGACGGTTTCTTCGCCGAAGCGGTCTTCTGCGAGACCTTAAGCGGCTGGTACTGGAAACAGTCATACATGAACCTTGATCTGGCGATGGGTGAATTCGGCCATCTCGCCGACTTCATGACGCGCGGGCCGGAACGGTTTCGCGACGTCAATTCCAACATCGGCCAAGTCGACCTCTACGGTTTCACGATCGACGATCCCGACAATGCCGGATTGTGGCAATGCCTCATCTTCATCAAGGGATTCAACCGCGAAGACAGGGGCTATCAGCAGATGCTGATGGCCTACATGTGCGACGACACCGGTGAGGGGCTTTCCGAGGACCGGCTGAACGACGCGCTGGCCGGTCTTTCGATCGATGAAGTCTTCGCCCAGTTCGTCGACTGATCAGACCGGATTTGTCAGCCGCCCAGATACCAGCTGTATTCCAGGGCTGACGGGATCGCCAGGAACCGCTCCATCTCCGCGCGCTTGGTGGCCAAGTAGAGATCGATGTAGTCGCGCCCCAGATAGTCGGCGAGGCGGTCGCCGTCTTCCATGGCGGTCAACGCGTCCCGCCAGGTGCTCGGCATGTCGCCGGTTTCCTGCTGTCTATCGCCTTCCTGGGGCGGGCCGGGGTCGATCCGGTTGACGATCCCATGTTCCAGTCCCGCAAGAATTGCGGCGAGTGTCAGATAGGGGTTGGCGTCGGCGCCGGCTATGCGGTGCTCCAGGCGTTTTGCCTTGCCGTCGCCAACCGGCAGGCGGATCGACGTCGTGCGGTTGTTGTCGCCCCAACTGAAAGAACCGGCGCTGTAGCTGCCGGCGAAGACCCGGCGATAGGCGTTGATGTTCGGCAGGAAGATCGCCGCGGATTCCGGCGCCAACACCTTCATGCCGCCGATGGCATGACGCATCGTCTCGCTGCCGAGCTGGCTACCGTCGTCAAACAGGTTGTTGCCGTCCATATCGGGCAGGCTGACGTGATAGTGCAGGCCGCTGCCTTCCTCGTCGGGAAACGGTTTGGCCATGAACGTCGCACGCATGCCGTGCTTGGGTGCGAGCGCCATCACGACGCGTTGCAGGAGAACGGCGTGATCGGCCGCCACGACCGGGTCGCCACCGTGGCGCAGATTAATTTCCATCTGACCGGGCGCGTACTCCGAACTCGCCACGTTGGCTGGAATGTTCTGCGCGGCACAGGCGCGCGTTACCTCTTCGATGAACGGGCCGTAATCGTCGAGGTCCGCCATCGAATAGACTTGGCGTGACGAAGCCCGCTCACCGCTGCCCGGCAGGATGGGCTGCTGCGGGGCGCCGTCGGCGCTGCGCTTGGGGTCGATAAGGTAGAACTCGAGCTCGGCGGCGATTTGCGGCCGCCATCCCCGGTCGCGAATGCGCTGGGCAACCTTGGCCAGAAGCTGCCGGGGACTGGCGTCGTAGGGCCGACCGTCCAGGTGAAACACATCGATCAGGACCTGCGCCGTCGGCCTCGTTGCCCAGGGAACCGGAACAAGGCTGCCGGCGACCGGGCGCCCCAGATCGTCGGGATCGCCGTCCGACAGGCCGCGCCCGCCCGGATCGCTCGTGTCGCCGGTGACATCCAGCAGGAACATGGCACCGGCGACCGGCAGTCCCTGATCGTAGATCTTCGCGGCGTCAGCACGGTTGATGCGCTTGCCGCGCCAAAGATTGCAGAGGTCGGAATAGATCGCGTCGACGACGTCGATATCAGGGTGTTGTTCCAAAAACCGGTCGAGTTCGCTGCGCTCGCCTGTCGCCGCCATCAAGTCCCCCGTCTGTTGGGTCGCCGGCAGTGGATCACGCCGCCCGCGCTCCTGGCAAGTTGCACATGCTCAAGCGACAGGCCATTTTGTCGGGCAGCAGGGAGGCATGGCTTTGACGACACGGCAGATCTTCAACGCGTCCGATGCCCGTTTCGTGCCGGACGACCGCTATGGCGAACCGGTCGACGGCATGTGGTGGTGCAACATCAGCTACGATATGGCGACCGGGCTGGGCAGCTTCCTGTTGCGCATGGACCCGGGCACGAGCTCGAAACCCCATGAGCATATGGACTACGAGGAGTTCTATGTGATCGACGGTGAGCTCGTCGACAACGACGGTGCGGTGTTTCGAACCGGTGATTTCGTCAGCTTCGGGCCGGGATCCAAGCACTGGTCGACAACCGATCAGGGCTGCACGCTCGCGGTGTTTCTGCGCCGTGCGAACCGGCGTCTCGGCGACGACGAGCGGCGCAATCTGGAATAGAAAAAGCTGATCGCCCGGCCTCATTTGATTGAGAAATCTCATGAATGTGGGCCGTTTGTGCCACATTGGGTCACAAAATGGGGTGCATTGGCCTATTATCCGCAAGGATTCGCAGACATTTCCTGGCCTTACAGGTAGTGTCGCGGCGCTAGTTGTTACGCTGTCTATCCAACAAGAAACGGCGGGCAGGAGCCAATAAGTGACAGGAAGACGCGCATGGCTGTGGAAGGCTTGGACGTAGCGGCATTGTCGGCGGGCACCCCCGCGGGTACGCCGGTTCACGTGATCGACGGTTTGTCGTCCGGTGACATTTACATCGACGACGCCGAGAGTGTGCTGCGCGCGTCATTCGACCGCCAGGGTCCCGATCTGCTGATCGAGGGCCGTGACGGCAGCCAGATTCTGATCCAGGACTACTTCACGGCGACCACCCCGCCGGATCTGATCCTGGGTGACGGCGCGGGCGTCATGAAAGGCTCCCTGGTGTCGGCGCTTGCCGGGTCGCCGACCCCCGGCCAGTACGCGCAGCTCGATACCGCTTCGCTGACCGCGAGCTCCGTCGGCCAGGTCGAGGCCATAACCGGGGAAGCGTTTGCCGTACGTGTCGACGGCACGCGCGTCGCGCTCGAAGTCGGCTCGCCGATCTATCTGGGCGATGTCCTGGAGACGTCGTCTGACGGCGCCATCGCCGTCCTGTTCGCGGACGGCACGCGGTTCTCGCTTTCCGAAGACGCCCGCATGGTTGTCGACGAGCTGATCTACGATCCCAATTCCGACAGCAACGTCGCCTCGTTCTCGCTGGTCCAGGGTCTGTTCGTCCTGGTCTCCGGCGATGTCGCCAAGACCGGCGACATGACGGTCGAGACCCCGGTCTCGACCATCGGCATTCGCGGTACATCGGTTGCGATACAGGCGGCGGCCGAAGGCCTGCAGAACCTCGTCACGCTGCTGCAGGACCCCGACGAAACCACCGGCCTGGTCGAGGTCGCGACCAATGTCGCGACCGTGATCTTGAGCGAGATCGGCGCCACGACATCGGTCTCGTCGATTGACCAGGCGCCCAGCGCAATCGAGATCCTTGATGGTGCCGATATCGAAGCGCTCTATCGCGCCGCGCTCGCCACCATGCAGGTGCTGAACGATGCCGATCTGGGCGTCGGGACGGGTGTCGATGACGGCAGTGGCGACCAAGCCCAGCCCGCGGATCCGGACGCGGCGGTGCAAGCCTTTGCCGAGGCGGTGGAGGATCTGTTCGAGGAACTCGCCGCCGTGATCGAAGAAGCCGAAGGCGAAGGTGAAGGCGAAGAGGGCGGCGAAGGCGAAGAGGAAACCGGTGCCTCCGCCGGCGATGAGCTGGAGAGCCTGCCGGATAAGGCACGCAGCGAGGAAACGGTCGAGGAAACGACGGAAGAGGGCGACACCAACAGCCCGCCTGAGGGTGCGGTCACCGTGACCGGCGCGTCGGTCGAGGACGCGCTGCTGACCGCGGATGCTTCGGAGATCACCGATGCCGACGGCCTGGGCGAGTTTTCCTATCAGTGGCAGGTCCTGACCGAAGGCGGTTGGGTCGACATCGACGGTGCGACCGATGAGACGTTCGCACCTGGCGACGATCAGGTGGGCGCCCAGGTTCGCGTGGTCGTGTCTTACACTGATGACGGCGGCACGTCCGAGAGTGTCGCGAGCGGTCCGACCGACCCCATCGCCAATGTCAACGATGAGCCTGAGGGCGATGTCGTCATCACCGGTGACGCCGAGGAAGACGCACTGTTGACCGCCGATGTTTCTGGGATCAGCGATGACGACGGCCTGGGCGACTTCAGCTACCAGTGGCAGGCGCTGGTCGACGGTTTCTGGACCGATATTGCCGGCGCGACCGGTGACACGTTCACGCCGGGCGACGATCAGGTCGGCAATGCCGTTCGGGTTGTCGTCTCCTACACGGACGGCGAGGGCACGGGCGAGAGCGTTACGAGCGATCCTACCGCGCCGATCGGTAACCTGAACGACCCACCGGTCGGCGATGTCGTGATCGATGGCGCTGCGCAAGAGGACGCGCTTCTGACCGCCGATACCTCCGGCTTGAGCGATGCCGACGGCCTGGGCGATTTCAGCTACCAGTGGCAGGCTTTGGTTGACGGTGTCTGGACCGACATCGCCGGTGCGACAGACGAGACGTTCACGCCGGACGATCCGCAGGTCGGCTCCCAGTTGCGCGTCGTCGTCTCCTACACCGACGGCGAGGGCACGGCGGAGAGCGTGACCAGCGGTGCGACCGACCCGGTCAGCAACGTCAACGATGACCCGACCGGCGCCGTTGCCATTCTCGGCGACGTTCAGGAGGATTCGCTTTTGACGGCGGATACGTCGGGTTTGAGCGACGCCGATGGTCTGGGCGCCTTCAGCTACCAATGGCAGGCGTTGGTTGACGGTGTGTGGACCGATATCGCCGGTGCGACCGACGAGACCTTCACACCGGGTGATGACCAGGTCGGCGATCAACTGCGTGTCGTCGTGTCCTATACGGACGGCGGCGGTAACGCGGAGACAGTCGAAAGCGATGCCACCGCGCCGGTCGACAATGTCAACGACGAGCCCCAGGGTGTCGTCACGATCGGTGGCGTCGCTCAGGAAGACTCGCTGCTCACGGCCGACGCGTCGGGTCTGACGGATGACGACGGTCTGGGCGCGTTCAGCTATCAGTGGCAAGCCCTGGTCGATGGTGTCTGGACGGACATCGCCGGCGCCACGGACGAGACCTTCACGCCGGACGACGACCAGGTCGGCGATCAACTGCGCGTGGTCGTCAGTTATACGGACGGCGAGGGAACGGCCGAGAGCGTGGAGAGCGCGGCGACCGATCCGGTCGCCAATGTTAACGACGAGCCCGCCGGCGACGTTGTCATCGATGGCGTGGCGCAGGAAGACAGCGAACTCGCGGCGAACACGGACGGTCTGTCGGACGACGACGGCTTGGGCGCGTTTGCCTATCAGTGGCAGGCACTGGTCGACGGCGTATGGACGGACATTGCCGGCGCGATCGGTGACACGTTCACGCCCGGTGACGATCAGGTCGGGCAGCAGGTGCGCGTTATCGTCAGCTACACCGATGGCGAAGGCACACCGGAGAGCATAACCAGCGACCCCACCGATCCCGTCGGCAACGTTAACGACGATCCCGAAGGCGACGTCACGATTGCCGGCTTGGCGCAGGAAGACGAAGTCTTGACTGCCGATGCATCGGGCCTGAGCGATGCCGATGGTCTGGGCGCGTTCAGCTATCAGTGGCAGGCACTGATCGACGGTGAGTGGACCGACATCGCCGGCGCGACCGGTGACACGTTCACGCCCGGCGACGATCAGGTCGGCGACGCCCTGCGTGTCGTGGTCGGCTACACCGATGGCGGCGGCAACGCGGAGAGCGTCGCAAGCGACGCAACCGATCCCGTCGCGAACGTCAACGATGAGCCCGCGGGCGCGGTCACGGTTGACGGTGTTGCCCAGGAAGACAGCGAACTCTCGGCCAATGCCGGCGGTTTGTCGGACGACGATGGCCTGGGCGATTTCAGCTACCAGTGGCAGGCGCTGATCGACGGTGAGTGGACGGATATCGCCGGCGCCACGGGCGACACCTTCACGCCCGGTGACGATGAAGTCGGCGCGCAGGTGCGTGTCGTCGTGAGCTATACCGATGGCGAGGGTACGGCTGAGGCCGTGGAAAGCGCGGCGACCGATCCGGTCGCAAACGTCAATGACGAACCGGAAGGTGGTGTCTCCATCGACGGCGCTGCCCAGGAAGACTCCGTTCTCACCGCGAACACGGATGGTCTGTCGGATGACGACGGATTAGGAGAGTTCTCCTATCAGTGGCAGGCGTTGGTCGACGGCGAGTGGGTCGATATCGCCGGTGCCACCGAAGATACCTTTACGCCGGGCGACGATCAGGTCGGCCAGCAGTTGCGTGTTGTCGTCGACTACACCGACGGCGAGGGAACGGCCGAGACGGTTGAGAGCGATCCGACCGCGCCGATCGGCAACGAAAACGATCCGCCGGAAGGCGCCGTGCTCGTCGATGGCATTGCTCAGGAAGACAGCGAACTCGCCGCCAACACTGACGGCTTGTCGGATGACGACGGTCTGGGTGCGTTCAGTTACCAGTGGCAAAGCCTGGTCGACGGCGAATGGACCGACATCGTTGGCGCGACCGATGATACGTTTACGCCCGGCGACGACGAGGTCGGCGTGCAGGTTCGTGTCGTCGTCAGCTATACGGACGGCGAGGGAACGCCGGAGTCCGTCGAGAGCGACCCGACCGCTCCTGTTGCCAATGTGAACGACGAACCTGTCGGCGCCGTCACCATTGACGGTGCGCCGCAGGAAGACAGCGAGCTCACGGCGAACACGGACGGCCTGTCCGACGATGACGGTCTGGGTGACTTCTCCTATCAATGGCAGGCCCTTGTCGACGGTGAGTGGACGGATATCGCCGGTGCGACCGGTGACACGTTCGCGCCCGGCGATGACCAGGTCGGCGACCAGCTGCGTGTTGTCGTCAGCTACACGGACGGCCAGGGAACGCCAGAGTCCGTCGAGAGCGACCCGACCGCGCCGATTGGCAACGAGAACGACGCGCCGCAGGGCGACGTCCTTGTCGAGGGTGTCGCCCAAGAGGATTCGGAACTGACGGCCAACACGGACGGGCTGTCGGATGACGATGGATTGGGCGCGTTCAGCTACCAGTGGCAGGCGTTGGTCGACGGCGAGTGGGTCGACATCGCCGGTGCGACGGATGACACATTCACGCCGGGCGACGACCAAGTCGGCGATCAACTGCGTGTCGTCG
>JANQGO010000270.1 GCA_028277285.1 Alphaproteobacteria bacterium
CTTTTCGCTGAACGATGAGAGCGAGATGGGCCATATCCGCCTGTCGCGCGAGGCCGACCTTGTTATCGTCGCGCCAGCCTCGGCGGACCTCATGGCGCGCATGGCCGCCGGCATGACCGACGATCTGGCCGCCACCGTGCTCTTGGCGACAGACAAGCCGGTCCTGATCGCACCGACCATGAACACGCGCATGTGGGAGCACCCGGCGACCCAGCGCAACATGGCGCAGCTCAAAGATGACGGCGTCATGTTTGTCGATTCCGGCGAAGGCGACCTTGCCTGCGGCGAGGTCGGCAAGGGCCGCATGGCCGAGCCTGCGGCGATCATCGAGGCGATCGACGATTTTTTCGGTGAAGGCCGGCCAGGGGGCGCCGCGCGTCCGCTCGCCGGCCTGCACGCGCTCGTCACCAGCGGGCCGACCCACGAGCCGATCGATCCCGTCCGCTATATCGCCAACCGGTCCTCCGGCAAGCAGGGTCACGCCATCGCCGCGGCGTGTGCCACCCTGGGCGCGGATGTCACGCTGGTCTCCGGACCGACGTCGCAACCGGATCCATGCGGCGTGCATGTAATTCGTGTCGAGACCGCACGCGACATGCTGCGCGCCTGCGAAGAGGCCCTGCCGGCCGACGTCGCGATCTGTGCTGCCGCCGTCGCTGACTGGCGCGTCGCTACCGAGGCGACGGCCAAGCTCAAGAAGAATGGCGACGGCGCGCCGGTCCTGGAGATGGCGGAGAACCCGGACATTCTCGCGACGCTCGCAGGCCGCAACGACCACAGGCCGCGTCTGGTCATCGGTTTTGCGGCTGAGACCGGCGACGTCGTCGCCTACGCCAAGGGCAAGCTGGCCAGCAAGGGGTGCGACTGGATCGTCGCCAACGACGTTTCGCCGGGCACCGGCACCTTCGGTGGCGACGACAACAGCGTCCATCTGGTCTCCGCCGACGGGGTCGAGGACTGGCCGCGCATGACGAAGGCCGAGGTCGCCCGGGAACTGGCGCAACGCATCGCCCAGCGGCTCGCCGCGTGAGCCTGAAGGTTGACGTTCTAAGGCTGGCCCACGGCAACGGTCTTGATCTGCCGGCCTACGCGACGGCGGATGCCGCCGGCCTCGATCTGCGGGCGGCGGTGGATGACCCGATCAATTTGAGAGCGCATGAGCACGTTCTGGTGCCGACCGGATTGGCGATCGCGCTGCCCGTGGGCTATGAGGCCCAGGTGAGACCGCGCTCGGGTCTGGCCGCGAAACATGGCGTGACGGTGCTGAACAGCCCTGGCACGATCGACGCGGACTATCGCGGGGAGGTCATGGTCATCCTGATCAACCACGGCAGCGAGACCTTCGTGATTGAACGGGGCATGCGTATCGCGCAGATGGTGATCGCGCCGGTATCGCGGGCCGAGCTGATCGAGGTCGACGCCCTGGACGACACGGCGCGCGGCGCCGGCGGCCACGGATCAACAGGGACAGGCTGATGGATATCGCCGATTTCACGGAAGCGCAGCTTGAGCGTTATGCCCGCCACATCGTGATGCCGGAGGTCGGCGGCATCGGCCAGACCAAGCTGATGCAGGCTAAGGTCCTGGTGATCGGCGCCGGCGGTTTGGGCGCGCCGCTCCTGATGTACCTGGCCGCCGCCGGTGTCGGCACCCTGGGCATTGTCGATAACGACGCGGTCGATTTCTCCAACCTGCAGCGTCAGGTCATCCACACGACCGACCGTGTCGGGG
This sequence comes from Alphaproteobacteria bacterium, assembly GCA_028277285.1. Taxonomy (GTDB): domain Bacteria; phylum Pseudomonadota; class Alphaproteobacteria; order SP197; family SP197; genus JANQGO01. The sequence continues at coordinate 1,732 of JANQGO010000270.1, forward strand.
TGCCCAAGACCGAGAGCGCGCGCCAGACGGTCCAGGAGCTCAATCCCGAGGTTGTGGTCATCCAGCACCACGAGCGGTTCGAGGCGCACAACGCCCTCGACATCGTCGCCGACTATGATCTCGTCTGCGATGGCACCGACAACTTCGCGACCCGCTATCTAATCAACGACGCCTGTTTCCTGGCGAAAAAACCTCTGGTCAGCGCGGCGATGCTGCGCTTCGACGGCCAGCTGACCACGTTCCGCGCGTTCGAGGACGGCGAACATCCCTGCTACCGCTGCCTGTTTCCCAATCCGCCGCCGGACGGCGTCATCCCGACCTGCTCGGAAGCCGGCATCCTGGGCGCCATTGCGGGCGTTATGGGCTCGCTCCAGGCGGTCGAGGTGCTGAAGGAGATCCTGGAGCTGGGCGAGCGTTTGGACGGCACCCTGGTGATCTATGACGCGCTCAGCACCGAATTCCGGCGGGTCAGCTACGGCGCCGACCCCGACTGCGCGCTGTGCGGGCCGCAGGCGACGATCAAGGACCTCTCGGGTCACGCGAATGGCTGAAACCCCGGCCAATCAAGGGCGCCTCTCGATTGTCGTTCATGCCGGCGCCTTCGACCGCGTTCACTATGCGCTGATGATGGCCGCCGCCGCGGCGGCGGTGGACAGGCCGGTGACGCTCTTCTTCACCATGGGCGCGACCCAGGCGCTGCGCCGGCCTGATGGCTGGGTCAACCTGGCGGGCGCCGAATGGGACGATCATCTGAAGGAGCGCAACATCGCCGACTTCGAGACGCTGCTGCAGTCGTGCGCCGCCATGGATGTCGGCTTCATGGTCTGCGAGGCCGGCCTGAAGGCCGAGGACATGACCGCCGACGACCTGCGCGACGACATCACGATCGAGGTCAGCGGGTTGGTGACCTTCTTCGGCCAGACGGAGGCCGAAGGCCAGACGCTGTTCGTATAACGCGCCGGCACTCTATCTCGCTCGCTCAAACCACTATCGCGCCCCGGACTTGATCCGGGGCCCATGGACACCGCCGGTTCTCTTTGAGGCTCAGCCCGTGTTCATAGGCCCCGGCTCGGAGGCCGGGACGCGATGTCTGTTCTTTTCGGATGACGCTAAAGCAGCGTGTCGATCACGCGGTCCGGCGGTTTGTGGCCGTCGACGAAGGTCTTGATGTTGATGATGACCTTCTCGCCCATGTCGATGCGGCCCTCGATGGTGGCCGAACCCATATGGGGCAGCAGGACGACGTTATCGAGCGCGAGCAGCTTGGGATTGACCGCCGGCTCGTGCTCGAACACGTCCAGGCCCGCACCGGCAATCGCCTTGTCGCGCAGAATCCGGGTCAATGCCTGCTCGTCGATGACCTCGCCGCGCGAGGTGTTGACCACGACGGCGGTATCTTTCAGGAGCTTCAGACGCCGCGCGGAGAGCAGGTGAAAGGTCGCTGGCGTATGCGGGCAGTTGACCGAGATGATGTCCATGCGCGCCAGCATCTGGTCGAGACTTTCCCAATAGGTCGCCTCCAGCGCGTTTTCCGCGGCTTCGGGAAGCTGGCGCCGGTTGTGATAGTGGATCGAGAGACCGAAACCCCGGGCGCGCCGCGCCACCGCCGAACCGATTCGGCCCATGCCGATAATGCCCAGCCGCTTGCCCCACAGCCGGTGGCCAAGCATGAAGTTCGGCCCCCAGCCGGTCCACGCGCCGTCGCGGATCAGCCGCTCGCCCTCGCTGACCCGGCGGATCACGGCCAGGATCAGCGCCATGGTCATGTCGGCGGTGTCTTCGGTCAGCACGCCCGGCGTGTTGGTGACGGTAATGCCCCGTTCACGGGCGGCGGCCAAATCGATATGATCCACGCCGGTGGCGAAGTTGGCGATCAGGCGAAGGTTTTCGCCGGCCTGGGCCAGGATGCCCTTGTCGATGCGGTCGGTCAGGGTCGGCACCAGGATATCCGCCGTTTTGACCGCCTCGACCAGTTCGTCGCGGCTCATGGGATGATCGTCATCGTTGAGCCGCGTATCAAACAGTTCCATCATCCGCGTCTCGATGACGTCGGGCAATTTGCGGGTCACGATTACAAGGGGACGTTTACGGGACATGTCACTCCCAGGTACCAGGATGCGCGTCAATTGTTGGTCGGCCGGCGTGCGCGCGTTCTTTAGCAAATACGTTTATGCCGGACAACGCAACCTGAGCACTGCTCTAGCGGTTTTTCTTATCGGTACCTCGGCTGGTCTGGCAGGTGCCCAAGCGCAAGACTTGCCGCTGCCGAGGTTCGCGTCGCTGAAGGCCGATGAGGTCAACATGCGCGCCGGTCCCGGCCAAGCCTATCCGGTCGAGTGGGTCTATACCCGCAAAGGCCTGCCGGTCGAGATCATCGCCGAGTACGACCAATGGCGGAAAATCCAGGATATCGAGGGCACGGTGGGCTGGATCCACCGGGTCATGCTGTCGGGCCAGCGCACGGTCATGGTCGACGGCGTCGAGGTGGTGATCGCGCGCGAAGACCCGTCAGAGAGCGCTTTTCCCGTCTTCCGCGCCGAACCGGGTGTTCAGGGGGCGCTTCTCTCATGCGAAAGCGACTGGTGCCGGGTCGATGTGAACGGCGCCAAGGGCTGGCTGCCCATGGCATCGCTGTGGGGTGTCTACGACTCCGACAACGCGGAGTAACGATCCGCTCTAGCGGCGCTTTCGGCTGCGAATCGAGCGGACGCGCTGGTGCAGGTCGTCCAGGCCGCGGTCGCGGATGCCCAGGTCGTTCAGGTGGCTGACGGTGTGTTCCAAGTACTCCCAGCCCGGGCCTGAATTGCCGACGCCGTGGGCGATCAGCCTGGCCGCCCGCGCCGGTTCCAGCTTGCCGGCGTATTGCGGGTGGGTGCGGAAGCGCGGCACGTAGGTCAGCGCCCTGACCGCGCCCTGATCGGTTTTCGCCGTCACCCAGGCCTGGTGATAGACGTCGGTCACCCTCTCGCGGGCGTCCAGGTAATCGATGACATCGGACACGTTTTGGGCGGCGACCCGATAGACCACGCCCCGGCACGACCCGCCGCGATCCAGGCCCAGCACCAGGCCGGGCTTCTCCGGCGTGCCGCGGTGATAGTGGGAAAAGATGCAGAACGAGCGGTGATAGCCGTGGATCAGCGCCTGGCGGCGCAGGATGAAGTCGAAACCCGGCCGCCAGATCAGCGAGCCGTAGCCGAAGACCCATATGTCGCCGTTCGGCTCCGTCCAACGATCACTCATGGTCCCTAATCCCAGGCCTGTGCCACGCCACATAAGGCTGATGAAGGTCGCGGGCAAGGGGGCGGCGGGATATAAGGAGCCATGCGCTTGTTGAAATGGCCCATCGCCGTTCTGGTCCTCTTGGCCGTCGCCTATACCGTGTTCTGGTTCGTCCTGGCCGGCCGGTCCCAGGATTGGATCGCCGCCTGGGCCGCGATCGAGCCGGACAAGGACTGGCATGCGACCTATGGGGAGACCGAGGTATCGGGTTTCCCGTTCGGCATGACCATCCGGATCATGACGCCGGAGATCGTCTGGCATGGCGAGGGCCAGGCAGCGACCTGGTCCGGCGCCTGGCTGGTCGCACGATATCTGCCGTGGGAGTTCGACCGCATCCAGCTCGATCTGCCCCAGGAGCAGCGCATCTATATCAACGCTGGAGACCAGCCGCGCATGGTGGTGGTGCAGTCGTCGAAGGCGCTGGGTCAGGTCGAGATCGTTGACGGGCGCGCGAGCCGGGTGACGACCGAGACGCTGGACGCGGTGATCACCGTCGAACAAAACCAGGCGCCGATCACCGCCGGCCGGATCCTGGTCGAGGCCGAGCAAATCGGCGGCGGCCAGGCGCACGACCTGTTCGTCCAGATCGACGATTTGGGCTTTGTCGCGCGCGTCCCCGAACCGTTCGTCGGCGAGGTGCCGTTTCTGGCGGCGGCTTTCCGGTTGAACGGTCAGGTGCCGTCCGGCGGGCCGGTCCGCGACCGCCTGGCGGTCTGGCGCGATACCGGCGGCGTCCTTGACATCCTGTCGTTCAAGCTCGATTGGCCGCCTCTGGACATCGAGGCTGATGGCACTGTCGCCGTTGACCAGGGCTTTCGCCCGGTCGGCGCCTTTACCGCCGATATCGTCGGGTACAACGATCTGATCGACGCGCTCGTCGATGTCGGGTCCGTCTCGCGCAACCAGGCCTCGATCGCCTCGACCGTGCTGGACGTCATGGCCGAGCAGGACGCTGAGACCGGTGAACGGCGCTTGAGCGTGCCGGTGACGGTGCAGAACGGTACGCTCTTTGTCGGGCCAGTGCCGCTGATGCCGGTCCCGCCGGTCCTGCCGCCGGACATGCTGCTTTAAGGCGCCGTCACAGACCACCACACCGATGGCGTGTCCCGGACTTGATCCGGGACCCATGAACACGGGATGAGGCGAGAAGGAGCCGGCGGTAACCCCTGGCCTCCATTCGTGTTCATGGACCCCGGCCCGCGCTTCGCTTGGCCGCGGTGCGAGGTCTCTTGAGGGTCAGGCCTGACCGGCGTCGATGATGTTGCGGCGCACGTCGCGGCTGCGGCGGAACAGGTCTTCCAGCATGTCGGCCTCACCCCAGCGGATGGCGCGCTGCAGGCGCGACAGGTCCTCGCTGAAGCGCTGCAGCATTTCCAGGACGGCCTCGCGGTTGTTCAGGTAGACATCGCGCCACATGACCGGATCCTGGGCGGCGATGCGGGTGAAATCGCGGAAGCCGGTGGCCGAGTACTTAACGACTTCCTGCTTGGTGCTGTCTTCAAGATCCGCCACCGTGCCGACGATGTTGAAGGCGATCAGCGTCGGCAGATGGGAAGTCAGCGCGAGCACGGAATCGTGGTGCTCCGCATCCATCATGTCGACCTTGGACCCCGCGCGGTGCCACAGGGCGGCGACCTGGTCGATGGCGTCGGGGTCGGTCTTCTCGTCCGGCGTCAGCACGCACCAGCGCCCTTCGAACAGCTCGGCGAAGCCGGCTTCGGGGCCTGAGTTCTCGGTGCCGGCCAACGGATGGCCGGGGACAAAGTGCACGCCTTCTGGAATGTGCGGCGTGATCGCCGCCATGACCGCCTGCTTGACCGAACCGACATCGGTGACGATTGCGCCTTGCTTCAGGTGCGCGCTGATGGTCTCGGCGATGGCGCCGTTGGTGCCGATAGGCGTCGAGATGACGACGAGATCGGCGTTCTCGACCGCCTTGCCGAGATCCTTCGACGTCTCGTCGGCCAAGCCGAGTTCGCTCACCTTGGCCAGCGTCGCGTCGGTGCGCGCGCAGGCGATGATGTGGCGGGCCAGGTGATCGCGGCGCATGACGCGCGCGAGGGAGGAGCCGATCAGACCGATGCCGATCAGGCAGACGGTGTCGAACATGGATTCGTCGCTCATACATTCTCCATGAAATCGCCGATCGCATCGATCAGGGCGGCCATTTCGTGATCCAGGCCAAGGTTGATGCGCAGGCAGTCGGGCAGGCCATAGGCCACGAGGTTGCGGACATAGATGCGCCGCGCGGCCAGATACTCTTCGGCCGCCTTGGCCTGGTCGCTGCCGCCGGGAAACTGGACCAGCAGGAAGTTGACGACGCTGGGATGGACGGTAAGGCCCATGCCGCGCAAGGACTGGGTCAGGCGCGGCAGCCACAGCCGATTGTGTTCGAGCGCCTGGGCAACATGTTCGTGGTCGTCGATGGCCGCTGTCGCCGCGGCGATGGCGACGGAGGAAACGTTGAACGGCGAACGGATGCGGTTGAGCACGTCGACGATGGCCGGCGGGCCATAGAGCCAGCCGATGCGTAGGCCAGCGAGTGCGTAGATCTTCGAGAACGTCCGCGTCATCACCGTGTTCTCGCCGGCATCGACCAGTTCGCGTCCGGCACTGTAATCGTCGCGGTCGACGAACTCGGCATAGGCGGAATCGAGCACCAGCAGAACATCGTCCGGCAGGCCCGCACGCAGACGGTGCACCTCGTCACGGCCGATGTAGCTGCCGGTCGGGTTGTTGGGGTTGGCCAGGAACACGATCTTCGTGTTCTCGCTGACCCGCTCCAGCATGGCGTCGACATCGGTGTGGTAATCGGTCTCCGGCGCCGTCACCGGCGTCGCGCCGACCGCGCGCGTGGCGATCGGGTAAAGCGCAAAGCCGTACTGGCTATAGAGCACCTCGTCGCCCGGCCCCGCATAGGCCTTGGGGATCAGTTCCAGAAGCTCGTCCGATCCGGCGCTGCAGATGATCTGCGCGGGATCGAGGCCGTGGTGGGCGCCGATCGCCTCGCGCAGCACCGTCGCGGCGCCGTCGGGATAGCGCACGATGGTCTCCGCCGCCGCCTGGGCGGCCGCGACCGCCTTGGGGCTGGGGCCGAGCGCTGATTCGTTCGAGGAGAGCTTGATGACCGGGCGGTCGTCGCCGTCGGCGGGGCCGCTCTTGCCGGGAACGTAGGGTTTGATCTCCATGATGCCGGGACGCGGCGTCGGCGCGGTCATGACGGGTCTCCGGCAACGGGTGTCAGAGGCACCGGATAGGCGCCCAGAATGGTCGCGTCGGCGCAGGTTTGTTGCAGGGCTCGCACGCGGTCGTCATCGGTGGTCAGGAAACCCGCCACCTCGGCCACGGCGAGCCCGGGCCAGGAACGCAGCACATGCGGCGCCAGGTCGAGGCCCTGAAGCGCCGGACCCAGATCCCCGGCGGCGCGCGACGCGATCACGGTGATGTCGTCGTCGCTCGGCTCCGACGGCACCAGGCCGGCGACATAGGCGGTGGTCGCCGGCGTATCGCGCCGCTCCAGCGCAACAAACGGCAGCTTCATCAAGATCAGCGGCCCGGCGGCCTCCATCAGGTGCGGCCACCACCCGGCATCGTCGGCGGGCTCGGGCAGCACGGCGAGCGTCGCGCTGCCATCGGTGACGGCGTCAAGGGCGGCCTCGCTGCTGTCAAAGCCGGTCATCGCGGTGTTGGAGCCGAAGTGGTCGCGGGCGGTATCCCACAGGCCGATATCGCCGGTCGTGGCGACGGCGATCTTGAACGGGCCCTGAACGGGGATCTGGGCGCACAGCATCTCACGCCAGATACGGACCAGCGCGCCGAGGGGATAGTTGCCGCTGTGGCGGGCCGCCAGCCGGCGCAGGATCTGCGCCTCGCGTCCCAGTCGCAGATAGACATGGTTGTTCGCGCGCGCCTTTGCCGCCTTGACGCCAAGCGTCAACTCGGCGCGACGTATGATCAGGTCATGCATCTGGTCGTCGACCGCGTCGATCTCACGACGCAGGTCCGCCAGCGATTTTTCTGCGGCGCACATGGGCGTCAGTTGTCCGGCTGCCCTGGGAAGCCGATACTGATAGCGTAGGCTTCTCTGGAAAATCAAAGAAAACATTGACATAGATGGGGGCGGTGCCTAGCTAACGGCTGCTCCGCCGCCAGCGAGACTGACGCGCCGATCGGCCAAAACCATAGCGGGGCCCTTTGCCCATGAAACAGACGGTCGCCGCCGTCCATACGCTCCAGGAAAGCCTGCCAGGGCCGCGTGCCGTCTTGAACGACGGCGAGCCGATCCGTTTGGAATCAGGCGCTATGCTGGGGCCGGTCACCATCGCCTATCAGACCTGGGGCGAGCTGAATGCCGACAAGTCGAACGTTGTCTTGATCTGTCACGCGCTGACCGGTGATCAGTATGTCATCGGCAGCCATCCGGTGACCGGCAAGTCCGGTTGGTGGGAGCTGATGGTCGGGCCCGGCAAACCGATCGACACCGACCGCTATTTCGTCATCTGCCCGAATTGCCTGGGCGGCTGCATGGGGACGACGGGGCCGGCCGCCGTCGACCCGGAGACGGGCGAACTCTACGGCCTCAGTTTTCCCGTCATCACCATCCGCGACATGGTCGAGGTCCAGCGCATGCTGCTGGACGAGCTCGGCATCGGGCGGATCATGTGCGTCATCGGTGGCTCGATGGGCGCCATGCAGGTGCTGGCCTGGGCCGCCTTTCACGGCGACCGCATCGACAGCGCGGTCTCGATCGCCGGCGCCGCGCGCCATTCGGCCCAGAACATCGCGTTTCACGAGGTCGGCCGCCAGGCGATCATGGCCGATCCCGACTGGTGCGGCGGGTTCTATTACAAGCAAGGCAAGCGGCCGGAGGCCGGCCTCTCGGTCGCGCGCATGGCCGCCCACATCACCTATCTCTCCGAACCCGCGCTGTGGAGCAAGTTCGGCCGCAGCCTGCAGGACCGCGCCTCGAAGTCCTACGGCTTCGACGCGGATTTCCAGGTCGAGAGTTATCTGCGCTACCAGGGCGCCAGTTTCGTCGACCGGTTCGACGCCAACGCCTATCTCTACATCACCCGCGCGATGGACTATTTCGACCTGGAGGTGGAGTTCGACCGCGACCTCGCCCGCGCCTATCACGAGACCGATGTGCGCTTCCTTCTGGTCAGCTTCACCAGCGACTGGCTGTTTCCGACCAGCGAAAGCAAGGAAGTCGTGCGCGCGCTGAACCGTGCTGCCGCCAATGTGAGTTTTGTCGAGATCGAATCCGAGCGCGGCCACGATGCCTTCCTGCTGGATGAGCCGGAGCTGTTTGAGATCGTCGACGGGTTCCTGGGCAGCGTCGCGCGCCACCGCCCGCGGGACGGCGAACAATGAGCCTCCTGGCCGGCGCCAAGTCCCGCTTTACCCTGGGCGACAACGAATTCGGCTTGAGGCCCGACCTGGCGCTGGTCGCCAGCATGATCGAGCCGGAGACGCGGTTGCTGGATGTCGGCTGCGGCGACGGCGCCTTGCTCGACTATCTGGTCAACCAGAAGGCCTGCGACGGTCGCGGCATGGAGCTCTCGCAGAAAGGCGTCAACGCTTGCGTCGCGCGCGGCCTGTCCGCCGTGCAGGGCGATGCTGACCGGCACCTGGTCGACTATCCCGACGACAGCTTCGACTATGTGATCTTGAGCCAGACCCTGCAGGCGGTTCGCAAGCCGCGCGAGGTCCTGCTGCAGATGCTGCGGATCGCGGATACGGCGATCGTCTCGTTCCTGAACTACGGCCAGTGGCAGGCGCGGATGTCGGTGCTGTCGCGCGGGCGTATGCCGCACACGCGCGCGCTCGCCACGCCCTGGTTCGAGACGGAGAACATTCATCCCTGCACGATCAAAGACTTCGCCGACCTCGCCAGGATCCTCGGCATCAAGATCGAGTTGGGCTACGGCCTCTCCAAGGACCGCGACGTCACCTTGATTCGCGGCGATCAGGTCGGTCAGGCGAACCTTTTTGCCGAACAGGCGGTTTTCAAGCTTCTGCGTCCCGAACAGCCGAAGAAAAAGGGCCGCCGCCGGACCTGACGCGTCCTACACACTGCAACACATCACGGTGAGACGGGGTGGACCGAGATGGCTGACATGCCATCTTTTGCCATGGGATCGTGTTTGGGAGTTGCCGTATGACAAGACCGGCCCGTGTGCTGTGCGGTCTCATTCTCGGATGTTTTCTTGTGGGCGCCGGACCGGCAACGGCCGCGCCCGACAGTCAGAGCCTTGATCGCGTCAGTCATGATCTGATCTTCGGGCCGCCGCCGGTGCGCATGCTGGCGATCCAGCAGATCGTCGAGCATGGCGAGCCGGACGCGGCGGCGGTTTTGATCCTGGCCATGCGTTTCTGGCGCGACGATCCGACCCTGCCCGCCGCGTTCGAGGCGTTGACCGGCGCCAAGGTCGACGGCTGGTTCGATGGCATGCTGTGGCAACAGGCCCATCCGGAGGTCGAACCCCATCCCAGCTTCCGCGACATCAAGCTGCAGGTCTTCGAAAGCATCGACCCCGCCTTCCTGCGTTTCCTCGGCGGCGAACGTTCGCTGCCGGAGAACCTGGCGATCCGGTTCGAGGAGATCACCTGGGGCGGCGTGCGGGTCGACGGCATCCCCTCGCTCGATAATCCCGACCTGATCGCGGCCGATGAAGCCGATTATCTGAAGGACGACGACCTCGTCTTCGGCGTTGCGATTAACGGCGACGCGCGCGCCTATCCGCTGCGCATCATGGGCTGGCACGAGATGTTCAACGACGTCATCGGCGGCGTGCCCGTGGCGCTCGCCTATTGCACGCTGTGCGGCGCCGGCATTTTGTTCGAGACCGATGTCGAGGGTTATGACGAGACGTTCGTCTTCGGCTCGTCCGGTTTTCTTTACCGCTCCAACAAGCTGATGTTCGACCGCCAGACCGACAGCCTGTGGAACCAGTTCACCGGCAAGCCGGTCAGCGGGCCGCTGTTGGACAGCGGCATCGAACTCAAAATCCGTCCGGTCACCATCACGTCGTGGCAGGACTGGCGCGAAAGCAACCCCGAGACCCGCGTGCTGTCGCTCGAAACCGGTCACCTGCGCGACTACGGCTCCGGCGTCGTCTACCGCGACTACTTCGCAAGCCCGGACCTGATGTTCCCGGTGCTGGTCGACGAAGAGAACCTGCGCCAGAAAGACTACGTGTTCGGTATCCGCGACGTCGCGGCGTCAAAGGCCTGGCCGATCACCGCCTTCGAGGGCGGCGCGGTCATCAACGATGCGGTCGGCATCCGCGATGTCGTCCTGATCGGCGATGCCGCCACACGCACCGTGCGCGCCTATGATCGGGATGGCCGTACGTTTGAGGCTACCGACAATGCAGACAACCTCGCGGCGTTTGATGGTGTTTGGCGGATCGGCGAAGACGCGCTCGTCGGTCCCGACGGCACGCGCCTTGCGCGGGTGCCCGGCCATATCGCCTACTGGTTCGCCTGGGACGGTTACCTGGGTGTCGAAAGTGACCTCTACGCGGTGGCCGACTGACGGTGCCGACCCTCACCCTCCCAACGCTTCGCGCCGGGCCCCTCCCTCTCCCGCAAGCGGGCGAGGGGACGCTTGACCAGGGCCACATTCCCTCGCCCCCTTTAGGGGGAGATGGCAGGGTGAGGGGGTCGGTGCCCGTTGTCCGCCTCAAGCCTTCGGCACATCCGCGATGTCGGTGAACACCTGGCCGCCCTTTGCGCGGATGACGTCGACTTCCTTGTCAGCGCCGCGCGACGGGCCGCCGATCCTCAAGATGGCGTCGCAACGCTCGGCGAGCGCCAAAGAGACCGGCGTCATGACGTCGTCGTAGCAGTCGTCGTTTGCCGCGTCGATCATCGGCAAGGCCATGTTGACGCCGATCACCGGTATGTGGCCAAGAAGCCAGACCTCCAGCGCGGCCCGGTTCAGGGCGGCAAGGTTGGCGACGCGGGCAGCATTATCCTTTGCGCCGGAGCGATAGGGACCGGCAATCATGATCCACATGGCCTTAAGGTGTCACGCGCACTTCGAGAAACCGCAGGAGGTGCAGAGGTTGCAGCCTTCCTGATGGATCAGGCTGGGCTGACCGCAGCGCGGGCACAGTTCAGGTGCGCGCGCCCCATGCTCGCCGGCGGCGCGGGCCAGGATCTCGATGTTCGTGTCGTCGCTCTCGACGTGCAGGAAGCCGATGTTGATCATGTGTTTCTCGATCACCTCGCCGATGGCCGCCAGAAGCGAGGGGACGTAGTGGCCGTCGACCCATTGGCCGCCACGCGGGTCGAACACGGCCTTCAGCTCTTCGACCACGAAGCTGACATCGCCGCCGCGCCGGAACACCGCACTGA
>JANQGO010000404.1 GCA_028277285.1 Alphaproteobacteria bacterium
TCGGCATGGAACTCAGCATTCAAGCGTTCCGGGCGGTGCTCAAGTTTGCCGTCATGGGCACGACGGCGCAGATCGTCATCAGTCTTGCCGTGGTCGCCGTCGTTGCCTTGCTGTTCGGCTGGCCGTGGCAGCTTGCCGTCCTGATCGGCTTCGGCGTCTCGCTGTCGTCGACCGCCGTCGCCATCAAGATGCTGGAAGATGTCGGTGAACTCAGACGCGAAACCGGCCGGCGTGCGGTCGGCATCCTGATCGCCCAGGATCTCGCCATCGTGCCGATGATGCTGATCATCGCCACGCTGGCGCCGGGAAAAGAGTTCGAACCCACCGATCTGCTGCCGCTGGTCGGCGCCGTCGCCTTCCTGGCCTTTTTCGTCTGGTTCCTGGGCAAACGCGGCCGGGTCCGCCTGCCGTTCCGCACCCTGACTCGCGGCCAGGCGGACTTGGTCGCGCTGGCGGCGCTCGGCTACTGCTTCGCGGCGGCGGCGATCAGCGGCTTGTTCGGCCTGTCGACCGCCTATGGCGCCTTCCTGGCCGGCCTGCTGCTGGGCAACAGCACCGACCGCAAGACCATGCAGCGGGTCACCCTGCCGATCCAGGGTGTGCTCTTGATGGCCTTCTTCCTGTCGATCGGCATGCTGTTGGACCTCAAGTTCATCTGGGACAATCTGGGTCAAGTGCTGCTGCTCCTGCTGGTCGTCACTATCGGCAAGTCGGCCATGAATGTCGGCATCATGCGCGCGCTGGGCGAACCGTGGCCGCGCGCCTGGCTCGGCGGCGTGGTGCTGGGCCAGATCGGCGAGTTCTCCTTTGTGCTCGCCGCTCTCGGCCTTGCCGTCGCGGCGATCGACGCGGACGGCTACCGCATGTTCGTGGCCGTCATCGCGCTCAGCCTGGTCATCAGTCCGATCTGGTTCGACAGCGCCAGGCGCCTGCAGCGCATCGCCGCGACCGGCGCCGACAATCTGAACGATCTGGTCATGCTGCTCTACCCGGCCCAGCTTGCCGCGCTCAGGATCGCCGAACAGACGGCAAAGGGCCGCGCCCGGCGTTTCGCCGCCTGGGCCAAGACCCGGCGCAACCGGCTGGAACGCAAACGCGCAGACCACCATGCCGCCAAGGAAGAAAAGACCAACGGTTCAGAGGCCCTTACCGATGACCGGCCCGACACTTCAGTTTGAAACCGCCTGCGGCGTCCCCGTGGTGGCCGGCGTCGACGAGGTCGGACGCGGCCCGTGGGCAGGACCGGTCGTCGCGGCCGCGGTGATCCTGGACACCGCGCGTCTGCCGGATGGGCTGAACGATTCGAAGAAGCTGTCGCGGCAAAAGCGTGAACAGCTCGACGCCGCTATCCGCGAGACGTCGGCGGTCGGCCTGGGCGTCGTCGAGGTCGCCGATATCGACCGGCTCAACATCCTGGCCGCCGCCATGGAGGCCATGCGGCGCGCCGTCGCCGATCTGCCGGTGGCGCCTGGTCACGCGCTGGTCGACGGCAACCGCCTGCCCGACCTCGCCATGCCCGCGACCGCCGTGATCAAAGGCGACGGGCTGAGCGCCTCGATCGCCGCGGCATCCATCGTCGCCAAGGTCCACCGCGACCGGCTGATGGCGACGCTGGCCGAGACCTTCCCGGCCTACGGGTGGGAACGTAACGCGGGTTACGGCACCGCCGAACATCAGGCGGCGCTGCGCGACCACGGCGTCACCTGCCATCACCGGCGCTCGTTCGCGCCGATCGCACGGCTGCTCGCCGGGGCAGATTAAGTCGCGTCTGAATCGCGTGCATCGCCGGCCCACTCCCCCTCCCGACCACCCATGGCAACACCCTGTGGGTGGTCGGGAGGGAGAGTGGGCCGGTGCAGCTCAGAGCTGCGATCGCGCGTGACGGATGATCTTGCGCGTCATGGTCGGCAGCGCGAGATCCTGGTCGGTCTCCGGGCGGTACCAGCTGCCGTCACCATCGCTGACCTCGGCCGCGGCGACCTGGAAATCGAGCGCGAAGTGGGTGAACCCATGGCGCACCACGCCGGGCAGCAGCAGCCATTCGGCCGCGACGGGCGCGTGGGTCAGCGCCTCGTCAAGCGACCAGACGTCGTCGCGCCACGGCGTCGACGGCACTTCCAGCATGCCGCCCAGAAGCCCCTCTTCCGGGCGCCGGCGCAGCAGCACCGCGCCATCCGGGCGTGCCAGCCAGAACGCCAGGCCATGGCGCTGGGGCCGCGGTTTCTTAGGCACGAAGCGGGGCAAGTCGGCGGCGATGCCCTGGTGCCGCCCCTGGCAGACATCGCGCCATGGGCAGATGCCGCAGGCCGGGTTGCGCGGGGTGCACACCGTGGCGCCCAGGTCCATCATCGCCTGGGCGAAGTCGCCGGCGCGGTTCTGCGGCGTCAACGCGTCGGCATGGTGGCGGATCGTCTTCTTGGCCGGCGGCAGCGGGTCCGTCACCGCGAAAAGGCGTGCGATCACGCGTTCCACATTGCCGTCGATAACCACGGCACGCGCGTCGAAGGCGATGGCCGCGATGGCGGCCGCCGTATAGGCGCCGATACCCGGCAAGTTGAGCAATTGGGCCTCGGTCTCGGGGAAGCGTCCGCCGTGTTCCTCGACCACCTGGCGGGCGCACTGGTGCAGGCGGCGGGCGCGGGCGTAATAGCCCAGCCCCGACCACATCGCGAGCACGTCGTCGAGGGGGGCGACCGCCAGCGCGGTAACGTCGGGCCAGCGCTCCAAAAACGCCCGGTAATAGGGGCCGACGGTCGCGACCGTGGTCTGCTGCAGCATGATCTCCGACAGCCAGACCGCATAGGGATCGGCAGTTTCGCCCGGTTCCGCGCGCCACGGGAGGGTACGGCGGTGACGGTCGTACCAGGTCAAAAGATCGCTAGATCTGGGTGAAGTCGTTGACGCAGATGCCATGGCCTCGCCACATTGCGACGTCATCACGCTGGCCTCAAGGGCATGAAGAAAACTCGACCGAAAGATAGACGCCGCAACCGGCCCATGCGGGCCGGCGCCTTGCTGCCGTCTGCGGCGGGCAAGCTCTACCGGCGCCACGGTTTCGCCAATGCCGAGGTACTGACCGAATGGCCCCGCGTGGTCGGCGAACGCCTGGCCGAGGCCACGGTGCCTGAGAAGCTGACCCGCGACGGGACGTTGACGGTGAAGGTCACGCCGGCTTTCGCGCTGGAGCTGCAACACCTGGAGCCTCAGGTGCTCGACCGCATCGCGACCTATTTCGGTCACCAGGCGGTCAAGCGGCTTCGGCTGGTCCAGGGCCATGTGCCGCCGCCCGCGCCCCAGCCGCGGCCGCGCCGGCCGCGCGATCTGGAGGCCGCCGAGGTCCAGGCTCTTGAAGGTCGCCTGGCGTCGGTCGACGACGACGACATGAAACAGGCGCTGGACCGGTTGGGCCGCGCCATTTTGGGTTCACAAACCCATCCACAGGGCAAGGCTTGAGGTGGTGGAGTCGCGTCCTTTATAGTGGGTAAACCCTCCCGCCACCTCGATGGAAAACGAGGATCGGAAGTTGATCACAAGACGACACGTTGTTCACGCCGCGGCTGCCGTCGCGGTGACGCCGCTGGTTGGCAAGCTGGCCTGGGCCCAGGACGTGGCGCCGTTGCCCGACATGATCATGGGCGACCCCGATGCCCCGATCGAGATCATCGAGTACTCGTCGATGACATGCCCGCATTGCGCGGCATTCCATACCGAGACCCTGCCCGCGATCAAGGAAAACTACCTGGATACGGGCAAGGCGAAGCTGGTGTTCCGCGAGTTCCCGCTGGATCGCGTGGCGCTGACGGCCTCCGCCGTGGCGCGCTGCATCGGCGAGGACGGCTTCTTCCCGTTCGTCGACGTCCTATTCCGGACCCAGGCGACTTGGGCATCCTCTCAGGATCCGGTAGGCGAGATGAAGAAGCTCATCCGGATGAGCGGAAAGGACCCGGCCTTGGTCGACGCGTGCCTGGAGGACCAAGCCGTTATTGACGGCATCCTGGCTGTCCGGTTAGAGGGCGACCAGACCTACGACATTCGCTCGACCCCGACCTTCATCATCAACGGGGATAGCCACCCCGGGCATATGTCGGTCGAAGAGTTCGAAGCTGTTCTTGAGCCATATCTGACAGAGAGCTGATTGACCATTTCGTCATGTCATAACCGGGAGGCCTAGGGTGCACTTTTCGCGCCTTCGCCTCAGCGGTTTCAAATCATTCGTTGATCCGACCGAACTGGTCATCACGGGCGGGCTGACCGGCGTTGTCGGCCCGAACGGCTGCGGCAAATCGAATTTGCTGGAGGCCCTGCGCTGGGTCATGGGCGAAAACTCGCCCAAGAAGATGCGCGGCGGCGAGATGGACGACGTTATCTTCGCCGGCACCGAAATGCGGCCGGGCCGCAACGTGGCCGAGGTCGTCTTGACCCTGGACAACGCCGACCGCAGCGCGCCGGCCGCTTACAACAACAACACCGATGTCCAGGTTTCCCGCCGCATTGAGCGCAGCTCCGGTTCGACCTACCGGGTCAACGGCAACGAGGTGCGCGCCCGCGACGTGCAGCTTCTGTTTGCCGACATCGCGTCGGGCAACCGCAGCTCCGCCCTGGTCAGCCAAGGTCAGATCAGCGACCTGATCCGCGCCAAACCGGCCGGCCGCCGGCATCTTCTGGAGGAAGCCGCCGGCATCTCCGGCCTGCAGTCGCGCCGCCACGAGGCCGAGCTCAGGCTGCGCGCCGCCGAAACCAACATGGAGCGCCTGGCCGACGTGATCCAGGGGCTGGAGACCCAGCTTGCCAATCTGCAGCGCCAGGCCCGCCAGGCCGCCCGCTACCGGCGCCTGAGCGACCGCATCAAGGAGGCCGAGGGCCGCTGGCTCTACAAGCGCTGGCGCGACACCCAGGAGTTTGTCGCCGCCGCCCAGGTCGAGCTGGAACAGGCAGAAGCCGCCGTCGCCGAAATGACCGGCCGCACCGCCGCCGCGACCACGGCACGCGAGGCGGCCGCCGAACGGATGCCGGCGCTCCGCGAAGCCGAGAACGAGGCCGGCGCGGCGCTTCACGAATTGGAAGTCGCGCGGGTCGCGCTCGACGCCGAAGAGCGGCGCTTGAACGAGCAGCAGCGCGAGATCGAGGAACGTCTGGCCCAGTTGGTCCACGACCTCGAGCGCGAACGGGCGCTGGCCGAGGATGCCCGCCAGGCGCTCGCCCGCCTGGAAGCCGAGAAGACCGAGCTGGAAGCGGCCCGCGAAGGCGAAGCCGAGCGCCTGGCCGAGGCCGCGGCCGAGGTCGAGGATGCGCGCGTCAAGGTCCGCGCGCTTGAGCAGCAGGTGACGACACTGACCGGCGAACGGGCATCGCGTCAGGCGCGCCGCCAGGCCGCGGAGCGGCAGATCGCCGATCTGACCCAGCGCCTGGAACGGTTGACCCGCCAGGCCAGCGGCATTGATCAGGAACGCGACCAGTTGAACCTGGGTCTCGACGGCACCGACTCCCTCGATCGCCTACGCCGCGAGGAATCCGAGGCGCAGCGGCAGTTGACGGAAGCCCGCGCCGCGCTGGAGACGGCCGAGGAGGACCGCGCCGAGGCGCGCCGCAACGA
>JANQGO010000037.1 GCA_028277285.1 Alphaproteobacteria bacterium
TCTCGTGGTCGACCAGATCGAGCCTGTGGGTGCCCAGGGCGAACTGCATGCAGCCGTTTTCCAGGGTCGCATCGGTCAGGGCGAACCAGGCGGTCACGATGTCGCGCGGCTCCAGGTACCAGTAGCCGGCGTCCTGGTGCCAGGAGATGTGGCGGCTTTCGCCCGGCACCTTGCGCCAGACATCCGCGCTCATGACCAGGATGTCCGGCCCGACGATGCGCTCGACATGGTCGAGGATGCGGGGATCGCGGACCAGCCGGTCCATCCAGGTGAATAGCAGATAGGACTTGTAGAACCAGGGGTGCTTGACCGCTTCGACGTCACGGTCGGTGACGGCGTCGAGCTGCGCCAAGAGCGCCGCGGCCTCGTCCTCGGGCATCGCACGGATCGGTCCAACGCAGCCTAATTCGTTGTAAGAATCGAAAGTCATCGTCGGAACGTAGCTCATGGTCTTGTCACCGTTGCGATTCGCGCCAAGTGTGGTCTATGTACGTCAGCAAGATAATGCCGCCACACGGTGGTTCGGCTTCCCTTGATCAGCATAAAATTGCGCATGATTGGCGTTCTCATCAACTATCTGCCAAGACGATTAACAGTCTTGGTATAGTCTTGTGTATCCTACTGATTTTTTAGCATAATCGTGCAACACGCTAAAGCCTGAACCGCGCGCAGAGACGGGCGGTCGACAACCAAGAGGTCATGCACATGGGCAAGTTCTACTTCGACGATGACGCCGATCTGTCTCTGCTCGACGGCAAGACCGTCGCCATTATCGGCTACGGCAACCAGGGCCGGTCCCAGGCGCTCAACATGAAGGACAGCGGCATCAATGTCGTTGTCGGCAATATCGAGGACGAGTACGCGGAAACGGCGCGCGCCGATGGTTGGGATGTCCAGACCATCGAAGACGCGGCGGCCGCGGGCGACGTCCTGATGATGCTGACGTCGGACGACAGCCAGCCCGAGGTCTATGAGAACTGGGTGAAGAAAAGCCTGAAGCCGGGCGATGTCATGAGCTTCGCCCACGGCTTCAACATCCACTACGGCGAGATCACGCCGTCGCCGGAGATCGACGTGGTGATGGTCGCGCCGCGCATGCTGGGCGAGGGCGTACGCGCGACATTTCTTGAGGGCAGGGGCTTCCCCAGCCTGATCGCCGTCGCCCAGGACGCCAGCGGTAACGGCATGGCGATGTGCCTGGCGATCTCCAAGGCGATCGGTTCGACCAAGATGGGTGTTCTGGAATCGAGTTTCGAGGAAGAGGTGCTGATCGATCTTTTCGAGGAGCACCAGCCCGGCCTCTACGCGCTGCGCTGCATGTACGAAGCGCTGGTCGAGGCCGGCTGCTCGCCCGAAGCGGTCATGCTCGACCTATATGCCTCGGGCGAGGGCGTGAAGTTCGCCGAATACGGCCGCGATCTCGGCGCCTTCGAGCGCATGAAGCGCACCTCGGTCACCGCCCAGTTCGGTCATCTCGTCTGGTCGAAGCAGTACTTCGACCACGACAAGACCATGGAGGGCATGCGCGAGATGCTGGCCAACATCAAGGACGGCAGCTTCATCAAGGCGCTGAAGGCCGAAAAGGCGAAGAACCAGAAGGCGATCGAGGAAGTCTGGAAAGACAACAACGCGCATGAGCTGATCGAGAAGGAGCACGCGCTCTATCAGCTCCTCGGCCGCCGCCCCAAGGATGCGCCGGCGCCGGGGGAGGAGTCCTAAACTCCTCGTCGGACGATCGTTTCGATGTCAGCGCTTTCCCCCTCACCCTGCCCTCTCCCCGAGGGGAGAGGGGACGTGTCGGCAGTCAGTTCCCCTCGCCCGCTTGCGGGAGAGGGAGGGGCCCGACGCGAAGTGTTGGGAGGGTGAGGGTTGTCGGTTCGTCGCGCGCGGAGCTTGCGTCGACATGGTACAGAGGCGGAAAAGAAACTCTGGTTGGCGCTGAGAAACCGTGGTGTGGCGAAGGCGAAGTTTCGCCGTCAGGTGCCGGTCGGCCCCTATGTCTGTGACTTCTTGTGCAAGGAAGCCAGGCTTGTGATCGAAGTGGACGGCGGACAGCACAACGTGAGGGTCGATCGCTATCGGACGACGCAGTTGAGAAACCGTGGTTTCCGCGTTCTCAGGTTCTGGAACAATGATGTCATGACCAATCTGAACGGTGTTCTCGTGACGATTGCCGATGCCTTGGAGGATCGCCGGTGATCCCCCTCACCCTGCCCTCTCCCCCTAAAGGGGGCGAGGGGATGTGGCGACGGCCTTCGTGCCCCTCGCCCGCTTGCGGGAGAGGGAGGGGCCCGACGCGACGCGTTGGGAGGGTGAGGGTGGTGGCGCTATGACGCACCGTTATCGCCTGGGCATCGATATCGGCGGAACGTTCACCGATCTGCATGCGATGGACGAGGCGACCGGCGCGCTCTATGCGCTGAAGACGCCGTCGACCAAAGGCGATCCGTCAGACGCCGTCGCCGCCGGTATCGAGGAATTGCGCGAACGGTTTGCTATCGAGCCGGGCGACATCGCCTATTTCTCCCACGGCACGACGCTTGCCGTGAACACGCTCCTGGAGCGCAACGGCGCCAGGGGCGGCGTTCTGATGACCAGGGGCTTTACCGACACGCTGGAGTTGCGCCGCCTGAGACTGTCCAAGGCGAACGACTTTTTCGTGCCGAAGCCGGTATCGCTGGTGCCGCGCCGGCATGTCAGGCCGATTGACGAGCGGGTGCGGGCCGACGGTCGGGTGCTGAAGGCGATCCGGCGCGAGGACGTGGAAGCGCAGGTGAAGGCGCTGGTTGACGACGGTGTCGAAACGCTTGCGGTCTGTTTCCTGCACGCCCATCAGAACCCGGCCCATGAAGAGACGGCGAAAGCCTGGATCGCTGAGAGCTTCCCCGATCTCTATGTCTGCACGTCGTCGGAAATCTGGCCGCAGCAGCGCGAATACGAGCGGACCCTGATCAGCGTCATCAACGCCTATGTCGGCGGGCGGATGAAGGCCTATTTCAACACGTTGGAAGAACGCACCGCTGATTTGGGCATGACCTGCCGGGTGTTTTCGACCAAGTCGAACGGCGGCGTCATGAGCGTGGCGAGCGCGGCCGACCGGCCAGTCGAAACGCTGCTCTCAGGGCCGGCGTCCGGTGTCATCGGCGCGGCCTATATCGGCCGACTGATGGGCGAACCCAATCTCGTCACCATCGATATGGGCGGCACCAGCGTCGATGTCTCGATCGTGCAGAACGAGATCCGCTATGCCACCGAGAACACCATCGGCGATTATCCGGTCATCATGCCGGCGGTCGATGTCTCGGCCATCGGCGCGGGGGGCGGCTCGATCGCCTGGACCGACGCGGAAGGCGTGTTGAAGGTGGGTCCGGAAAGCGCCGGTGCTGATCCCGGTCCCGCCTGTTACGGGCGCGGCGGCACACGGCCGGCGGTGACCGATGCTTACCTCACAGCCGGCATCATCGCGCCCGACAAGTTCCTGGGCGGCGAGATGGCCTTGGATAGCGCCGCCGCCCACAACGTGATCGACGATATCGGCGGTGTGTTGGGCCTTGGCCGTCGCGAAACAGCCGACGCGATCCTGCAGGTCACCACATCCAACATCTACGCGGAGTTGGTGCCGCAGATCGCGCGGCGCGGCGTTGACGCCAGCGATCTCTCCTTGATCGCCTATGGCGCGGCCGGCCCGACCCACAGCTTCATGCTGGCGCGTGAGCTCGATCTTCACCGTGTCATCGTGCCGCCGTCGCCGGGCATTCTGTGCGCGCTCGGCTGTCTGGTCGCCGATATGCGCGCGGACTTTGTGCAGAGCATCTGGCACGAGGCCCAGGACACGCCCGATGCGGAGATCCAGGCGATCTATAAGGCGCTGGAGGAACGCGCGCGCAACTGGCTCGACGAACAACAGGTCGATCTCGACCAGGTCTATCTGCTGCGCTCCGTCGACGCGTGTTTTGTCGGCCAGTCCTATGAGGTCAACGTGCCGTTCCCCGACACCGCCAGCAGCGACCTGACGACAGCCAGCGTGGTCGATTGGTTCCACGACCGCTATGCCAAGGTCTATGGCTACAGCGATGCGGACAGTCCGACGCGTCTTTTGGAGGCACGCCTACAGATCGTCGGCGTGACACCGAAGCCCGAGATCCGGCTGGTCGCCAATCAGACCGACGAGAGCGACGAGGCCTATGACCGCCGGGTGATCTTTGAGCGTGACCGCGAGGTCGAGGCGGCGATCTGGCGGCGCGGCAGCCTGCGCGAAGGGCGCGACTATTTTGGCCCGATGGTCGTCGAGCAATACGACACGACGATCTATATTCCCGACGGTTTCCGTGTCACCGTGGACCGGTGGGCGAACCTGATCGGCGAGAAGGTCTGATGCCGACCGACAAGATCCGGCTCGAAATCCTGAGCAACCGCTTTCAGGCGGTCGTCGACGAGATGGCCCAGGTCGTCTCGCGCACGGCGCACACGGTCTTCGTCAAGGAGACGCAAGACTACGGCTCCGTCCTGGTCTCGCGCCAGGGCGAGGTCTTCGCCGCGCCGCGCCGCTATGGCGTCCTGATGATGATCGGCATGCCGATGGAAGCCGCCATCGCCGCCAGCGGCGGCATCCATGACGGCGATATCTTTATCGGCAACGATCCCGTCACGACCCGGGGCATGGCGACCCATCTCTCCGACGTCTACTTGTGGAAGCCGATCTTCGTCGACGGCGAGCTGTTGTGCTGGGCGTGGACGTTCATTCACGTCTCCGATATCGGCGGCCGCGTGCCCGGTTCGATCGCGCCGTCGAGCCACGAGGTCTATCAGGAAGGCCTTCGGATCACGCCGCAGAAGCTCTACCGCGCCGGTGAACTGAACCAGCCGCTGCTCGACATGATCCGCGCCAACTGCCGTACGCCCGACCAGAACTGGGGCGACATGAAAGCCTGTCTGGCCGGCCTGGCGACAGCGGAGAACCGCGTGCGCGATCTCGCCCGCCAGTACGGTTACGACACCATCGACCGGACCATCGATCAGGTGCTCGACTATGCGGAGACCCAGGCGCGCCGGGTCATCGAGCACGTGCCCGACGGCACCTATCACTACGCCGACTACATCGAGGCCGACATGGTCGGGCTTGGCCTGGTGCGCATCAAGGTCGCGATGACGATCGAGGGCGGCGAGATGCTGCTCGACTTCACCGGTACCGCGCCGCAGGTACGCGCGGCCCTCAACATCCCGACCTACAGTCACGACGGCCACTGGATGCTGATCACCGGCCTGGTCAACTGGATTTGCACCCAGGAACCGAACATCGCCTATAACGCCGGTCTGGTGCGGCCGATGAAGGTGCACATTCCGCGCGGTACGATTTTGAATCCGGAGCCCGGCGCGGCCTATGGCGCGCGCTATGCGACATCGCACAAGGTCTGCGACGTCACCGTCGGCGCGCTCGCGCAGGCCGTGCCGGATGAACTGCCGGCGACGGACTCGGGCCAGGGATCGATCCTGCTCGTCTCGGTGCCGGACTTCCAGACCGGCGGCGACAAGGTGTCCGTCATTCAGCCGATCGTCGGCGGGTCGGGCGGACGGCCGATGGATGACGGTGTCGACGGCACCATGGTGATCTTGAACTTCCTGAAGAACATCCCGACCGAGATCTTCGAGAACGAGATGCCGGAGATCCTGATCCACCATTACGGGCTACGTGACGATTCCGGCGGTGCCGGCAAGTATCGCGGCGGCACCGGCATTGAGATCGAGTTCGAGACATCGAGCCCCTATACCAGCATCACGTCGCGCTGCATGGAGCGTTACATCTTTGGCCCGCCGGGCCTCAAAGGCGGCGAGGCGGGCGCAACCGGCTACACGCACTTCAAGCCGCGCGGCGGCGGCGAGCAGGACATCGGCAAGATCGACGTGCTGACCATGGATCCGGGCGACCGGCTCAGGATCGGCACTCAGGGCGGCGGCGGTTACGGTGATCCGCTGGAGAGACCGGTCGGTTTGGTCGTTGACGATGTTGCCAACGGCTTCGTGACGGCCGCCACGGCGCGCGACGCTTATGGCGTCGTGATCGGTGATGATGGCGCGGTCGATCAATCGATGACGAAGGCTGTCCGTGAGGCCTTGCGGCAGACGCGTGACTGGACCGAACCGCCCCTGCACGGTTTCGACGCGGCCCGGCGTGCGCACATGGCGCGCTGGCCGAGCAGGCTGGAAGACGCGCTGACCGCCGCGGTCGCGGACCTTCCGGTGCAGCTCATGCAGTTCATGCATGCCCGTTTGCTTGATGAGATCACCGCCCGGCTTGATCGCGGCGAGACCGTCAACCCCGACGACGTGCTGGTCCTGGCGAACGAACAACGGCAGGCCTTCGAAAGTGGCCACGCGCTGGCGGCGGAATAGGCATTCCATGAGGTGAAGACATGACGCGGACGCTTCTGGTTCTGCCCGGCGACGGCATCGGCGTCGAGGTGACCGAGCAGGCGATGCGGGTTGTCGGCTGGTTTGAGGAACATCGAGGCCTGGACCTCGCCATCGAAGAGCGGCTGCTGGGCGGTGCCTGCTACGACGTTCACGGCGTCATGGTCGAAGACGAGACGGTCGAGAAGGCGCGTCGCGCCGATGCTGTCCTGTGCGGCGCGGTCGGCGGCCCGAAATGGGATTCACTGGAGCTGGAGGGAGCGCCCGAGGAGAAGGACGGCCTGAGCCGGCTCAGAAAGGAGCTTGATCTCTACGCCAACCTGCGTCCGGCGCGACCCTACGATGCGCTCAAGAAGAAATCGCCGCTGAAACCGGAGATCCTCGACGGCGTTGACCTGATCGTCCTGCGTGAACTGACCAGCGGTCTCTACTTTGGCCAGCCCAGAGGCATCGAGACGTTGCGCGACAACAGCGAACGGGGTCTCGACACGCAGGTCTATACGACGGCCGAGATCGAACGCATGGCGCACGCCGCGTTCGGGTTGGCACGCGACCGGCGCGGCATCGTGCATTCGGTCGAAAAGTCGAATGTCATGGAATCCGGCGTCCTTTGGCGCCGTGTTGTCAGCCGCGTTCACGCCGAAGATTACGCCGACATGACGCTCATCCACATGCTCGCCGATAACTGCGCGCTGCAGCTGGTGAGCAATCCCCGGCAATTCGATGTTCTGGTCACCGACAACATGTTCGGCGACCTGCTCTCCGACATCACCGGCGCGATCCCCGGCGGCCTCGGCATGCTGCCCTCGGCATCGCTCGGTCCGATGCGTGATGACCGGACGCGCCCGGCGCTCTACGAGCCCGTTCACGGCACGGCGCCCGATATTGCCGGCAAGGGCATTGCCAATCCGCTGGCGGCGATCCTCTCGGCGGCCATGATGATGCGCTGGAGTTTCGACCGCGCCGGCGATGCCGAGTTGATCGAGCGAGCCGTCGAGGCGGCCCTGGACGGTGGTGCCCGGACGATCGACCTTGCCGTCGATGGCGAAGCCACTATCGGAACCGAGGCCATGGGCGACGCGGTGCTTGCCGAACTTGACCGTCTCTCGGATTGAACGACTGACTTGTGCTAACGTGTGGCGTTCGCAGGACTGCGCTGCGCCTTGCCGGGGCAAGAGGGGAAGACGCGTGAAGAAATCGACGAAATCGTCCCGCCTGGATCACTTTTGTCGCGCCATGCGGCGCGGTTTCGGGCAACTGGCCCTTGCTGTCGGTGTTGTGCTCGTGTCGTCGACAACGGCCTTGGCCGAGGACGATTGGGCGTTCCGGGTCTCGCCCTATGCCTGGTACCTCAACATCGACGGCGACTTTACGGTCCAGGAGCTCAATGGTGTTGACGCCAGCAGCACACTGTTTGACGACCTCGACGGCGCCTTCATGATCGAGGGCGAAGTGACCAAGGGTCCCTACGCCTTGTTTGGCGAGTTCAACTACATCGACCTCGATCAGTCGGCGAGCGCTGCCGGCGGTTTCTTCGGCGTCGATGTCGAGGTCGATGGCGTCATGAGTTCGCTGTCGGCCGGATACCAGCTTGTCGACACGGGCGCCAGCACGGTCCATGCCTTCGCCGGCGTACGGTCCTGGTGGATCGACACGACCGTGAAGTTCCGACGCCTGCAGACGCGCTCCGTCGACAAATCGTGGAACGATCCCATCATCGGCTTGCGCGGATCGACCGAGATCGGCGATGGATTCTTCATCGACGGTGTCACCGATATCGGCGGCTTCGGCGTCGGTTCGGAGTTTCAGTGGGAGGTCATCGGTCGCGGCGGCTACGCCTTCAACGACCACATCGCCGTCGCCGTCGGTTACCGCTATCTGAGAGTCGACTTCGATGAGAATCCGCTGATTCTGGATGCGGAGTTCAAGGGCCCGTTCGCGGCCGTCGACATCAGGTTTTAGCAGGCCTTACTTTTTGGCTGACATGTCGCGCGACACGGCAACCGGAAACGTCACGGGTTCGCGGTGTGGGGCTCGTGACCAATTGGCCTTAGGTCGTTGTAACGCGCCTCAAGTTCGATCCCAAAATGGGTTCTCAGTGCATCGATGTACGGCTGACCCGGTTCCAACTGCGTTGTTGTCAGCTCTCCCTCGACGTTCTTTGTCAGCTTGTCGTTGAGAAGTGTGATGCCACCGCCTTTCACCGGAAGCGCCGCAACGCGGTCCCTCGTAAAGAACGAATCTGGAGACGTCGACGTGTAGTGGTTGCCGTACGCGATATCGCCGGGGCAAACATGCCCTAGGTCGAAACTGTAAAGGTCATCCCAGTCTTCGCCATTCTTCGTTTGGAGCATTGTTCCAAACGGCTCGGATTCGCTCAGACGGATGATTTGACCGGGGGCCGAGATCTCCTGGCCCAAGACAAGCGGAACGGGGGTGCGAGGCGTATTGCTGCCGAACCCCACGTCAACGATCCATTGGCGCTCGTCTATCGTGACAAGAGAAAGCTGATGACTGCGACCCGATGGGACGCCGGTTACGTGAACCCGGGCCAGCAAGGCGCGTGCGTCAAAGCCAAAGTTCCGAAGAGCCATCAAAAACAAGCCGTTCAGTTCGAAGCAGTACCCGCCGCGTCTGCTGTGAACGAGTTTCTGGATCAGTTTCTCGCGTCTGAGGTCGATTCCTTTTCCCAGCGCGATGTCAAAGTTCTCGAAGGGTATGGTGAAGTGCTGTGCACGCTGCAGAGCTTCGAGAACGTCGAGTATGGGTTCGACCTTGCCGGAATAGCCGATGCGTTCGAGATAAGCCGTCGGGTCAAGCTGCTGGTCATCCATGCATGCAGACCCTTCCGTGTATCATATGTGAGTCCATGATCTAGGCGCCGTCACGGCAAAGCCGCCACGCCGCCCAAACGCCGCCAAGCGCGAGCGGCAGGAACGCTGCGAATACCCAGAACGCGACGGCGCGAATGGTCTCGAGGCTGGCGTCTTCCGCGAAGCCTGTTGCGTTGGCGACAATACCGGCGGTCGCCGCGCCAACCGCAAACGCGAAGTGCTGGACGGTCGCCAGGGCGGCCGATGTGCGTTCACGCTCGCCTTCGGCCGCCGCGGCGACGACACGGCGGATGATGAACCCCCACATCATGCCGAAACCCATGCCCTGGAAGGCGACGAAGGGGATGAGCGCGATCAGCGATCCCGACGGCATGGTAATGGCAAGTCCGGCTATGCCGGTCGTAACGACGATGGCGCCGCCACGGATAAGCCAGTTTTCCATCTTCAGATTCACGTTCGCAAAGATGATCGCAGCGGCGCCCCAGGCGATTGACTCGATGGCGATGATGAAGCCGGCGGAAAGCGGCGAGATGCCATAGATCCGTTCCAGGAAGAACGTGCCATAGGCGATCAGCGACATGGTGCCGCAGCCCAGCAGCAGGACCATCAGAAGGCCGGCGCCGGAGGTTGTCGCGATCGAGAAAGGCCGTGGCGGCAACATGCCGTTTGAACGCCGTCGGCCGTCGACGACGAGGAAACCGCCAAGCAGCACGGCCGCGCCTGCGACCAGAAGCGGGCCGGAGACCGGGTCAGGATGAGCGCCGGCAACGGCGATAAGCAGAACGCCGCCGGCGACCAGCAGCAGCCGTAGACCCGGCACCTTCGAGTCGGCCTCGGCGTCCGTCGTCTCGGCGCGGGGAATGGTGAAGAGCACCAGGATGATGAACAGGACCGCCTGGCCGGCGAACGCCCAATAGGCGAGACGCCATTCGCCCATGTTGGCGAAAACGCCGCCGACAAGCGGACCGCAGAACGCCGAGACACTCCACACAACCGAGGTCAGCGCGATCAGCTTCGGCATCAGATGGTTGGGAAACAAACGGTCCAGCGCGACATACACCAGCGCGACCTGCCAGCCGCCGCCGACCCCTTGAACGAAACGTCCCGCCAAGAGCGTCGCCATGTCCGGCGCTACGGCTGAAATCGCGCAGCCGACCGCGAACAAGGCGCCGGCGGCGAGGAACGAGTTCTTCAAGCCGAAGCGGATGGCCATCAGGCCCGTTGCCGCGCCGACCATGATCGAGCCCAGCAGATAGAGGGTATAGGCCCAGCCGACGAAGGCCGCGCCGCCGATCTCGGCGACGGTGGTGGGCAGGGTCGTCGCGACCATCAGGCTGTCGGCGGCGTGCAGCCACACCGCGAGACAGAACGCGACGACCCGGGGTCCGCGCCCGCCGCTAAAAATCTCGATCCAGCCAATGGAAGCTTGCGCCGCCTGCGCCATCGATCCTCCCCCGGCCAAGTCGGCCCGGATCTCACAGGCTATTTATAAAGAAAAAACTTTCTTTATGTCAATTGTCGAGCGCCGCTCAAACCAGGGCGCCGGCAGGCAGCACCATGTTGACGCCTTCGGTCCCCAAACGGGCACTGAGGGTGCGAAGCGATGAATAGAACTCGTCGAGCTCGACATGGCAGGTCCGCATATACCGGTCGCTGCCGACATCGAAGGCGGTGCGGCCATGTTGGACGCGCTGGTTGTTGAAGAAGAGCGCCTGGCCGGTCGCGACGGGGATGCGCAGCTGGTTGGCCTCGTCGAACAGCATGACCAGGAGTTTCTTGAGCGCGCGGTAGTAGGGCACCATCAACGTGTCGTCGAGGTGGAGCGGGCCTACTGCGCGATCGAGCAGCCGGAAGCCGGCGATCTGACCCTGATCGTCCAGACTGTAAACCGGCGCCTGCATGCGGAAGTCGCGATCCTGTTCTTCAAGGCGCCGGTGGAACGTCACGCGCTGGTGCGCCAACAGATCGAACGCCTCGGGGTCCTGTGCGCGCAAGATCCGGCCGACGCGGAAGGTGTCGACCAGGATCGACTCGCCGCCGCGCGCGGCCGCCTTCACGAAATGGAACAGCGTGATCGACGGCGGCGCCTGGCGATAGGGTTCGTCGGTGTGCGGATTCAGGCCGACTTCCGAGTCGCCATAGACCAGTGGTGTCGGTGTGTAGCGGAAGTCGTAGACGCTGCCATAGTTGGTCACCCTGAGCGGGCCGGCCAGCGCCGCGATATCGACGGTCGCTTCCGGATCGGCCGGCACGTCGTTGACGAGGGCGAAGCCGTAGTCGCGAAGGTTCTCGAGGAAAGCGAGGCGCGCCACGTCGTCGTTCCGCGCCGTCTCGAAGTCGACCTGCGGCGGGTCCGCCGCGACCTCCGGTCCCCAACAGGTCGGGTGCCAGCGCCGCCGCGCGCGTTCGGCATCGGAGTAGCAGTTGTCGCGCAGCCACGCGGCGGCGTAGCGGCTGACATGCCCATCACCGGGCCAGACAATCTCAACACCGCCGTCGTCATCTATCTCGACAGTCTGAGGCACGATGTCATCGGGGATGGCGTCGATACGCAGCGCCCGCATCGCCGATTCCGATGTGCCGCAGGCGGGGCATGCGCAGTTGTGGCGCAGCCAGATGCCGTGGAAGCGGCTTTGGTGGCCGTCGGCCCAGGCGACGACCACCCGGTCGTCGGCGACAGCGGCGCTGGTAACCGTTGTCCGGGGGTGACTGTCGATCTTGCCCATGGCCGATGATCCTCCGCCTTCGGGAAAACGAAGAGTGAAGCGTTTGCGACCCCATGTAAATGCCCTGGAAGCACGTATCGAGCGGACTGATTTTGCTTGGCCTGGCGTCCGCTTGGCGTCATCGTTTGAGCGCTCAAGGAGGTGAAGCCCATGAGTCAGTCCGTCGAACGTATCGATAGCGCCCGCCACGGGATGTCGGAGGCCGAATGGGACGCACGCTGTGATCTCGCCGCCTGTTATCAGCTTGTCGACTTCTACGGCTGGTCGGATCTCTCGGGCACGCATATCTCGGCACGCATCCCCGGCACCGAGCATTTCTTGATCAATCCCTATGGTCTGTTGTTCGATCAGATCACCGCGTCGTCGCTGGTCAAGGTCGATCACGAAGGCCGCGTCGTCGGCGACAGCGACTATCCCATCAACCCAGCAGGTTTCTTGATCCACAGCTGCATTCATCGCGCGCGGCCCGACGTGAACTGTGTTTTGCATACCCATACGCGCGCCGGCAATGCGGTCGCCATGCAGGAAGACGGTTTGCTGCCGCTTTCGCAAAAGGCCCTGATCATCACGGGCTGGACCGCCTATCACGATTATGAAGGCGTGGTGCTGGATGCCGACGAGCAGGAACGCCTTGTCGCCAGTCTGGGCGACAAGATGATCCTGATCCTCAGGAACCATGGCCTACTCACCTGCGGCGAGAGTGTCGGCAGCGCCTTCGTGTGGATGCATCGCATCGAGGCCGCGTGCCGCTATCAGATCGACGGCATGGCCGGCGGCGCGCCGCTGCATTACCCCAGCGAGGCTGTGCAGCAAAAGACGATCGAACAGGGGCTGAAGATCTTCGCGCCCAACGGCCACGCGCGCGTCGGCATGGAGTGGCCGTCTTTGATCGCCCAGCTCGAACGCGAGCGCGGCACGGGCTACCGCAGTTAGCGTCTCCGGCGTGCTAGACCGGCTGAACCAGGTAGACGCAGGCGATCAGGTAACAGGCCGCAGCAAGGGCGGAACCCAGGGTGCGAACGTGGTTCCAGAGTGTCCAGCGTGGCCAATAGGTTGACGCCCAGTACCGCGCCGCCTCAGCCGTCGCGTGGGGCGTCCGATCGAGCTGCCGGTTCATTGGGACATTGAAGACGAGCGTGACAAGGAACACGGCCGTCAGATAGATCGTGCCGCCGAGCATGATCCAAGTTGCGGCCGGTCCCGTTGCGCCGAGGTAGGCGAGGGCGATCAGCAACGGCGACAACGCCGACATGCCGATCAAAAGCACCATGAAGACCGACAGGTAGACGTTGCGGTTGATGACCTGCATGACCTCGACGCCGGCGGCCGGCTCCGCACCGTTCAGAGAGCGCATGACGAAGTCGGAAAACGTCAGGAAGACACCTGACACAAGACCGCAGGCGATCACCGAGACCGCGCAGACGATAAGGAACCAGTCCGAAAGCATGAGTCTTCTCCAGGTTGGCGTGATGCCGCGCGGATCCGCCGTGTCAGTACGACAGCGATGGCGTGCGGTGCAGATAGGTGTTGTCGGTGAGTTGCCGCAGCATGAAGTCGGCGACATCGGCGCGTGCGATCTTCAGTTTCAGGTTCTTTTCCGTCACAGGAAACCCGTGCTTGTACTGGCCGGTCACCGGTCCGTCGATGAATGCGCCGGGGCGCACGATGACCCAGTCGAGATCGCTTTCTCGAATAATGGCTTCCTGCGCGACGTGATCGGCATAGGCCGGGCGCAGCAACAGGCCGAACATGATGCGTTTCCAGAAGAAGGTGAGCAGCGGCCGGCTGTCGCCGACGCCCAGCGTCGTCTCGCAGACAAGCCGGCGCGGGCCTTCCTCGCGCATCGCAACGACGATGTTGCGCGTACCCGCCGCGCGCACCGTCCCCTTGCGGCCGGCCCCCAGCGCGATTAACGCGGCGTCATGGCCGCGCACCGCCGGTCTGACGTCGTCGGGTTTGAGAACATCGCCTGCCAGACAGGTCAGTTGGGGATGCTGCAGCGTGAGCTTGCCGGGATCGCGGGCGAACGCCGTGACCGCGTGGCCCTGGGCCAGCGCCTGTTCCACCAGGTGCCGTCCAACCGTCCCGGTAGCGCCAAAAATAATGAGTTTCATGGATTCTCTCCGGCTTGACACTGTGTCAATTGACACGATGACAAGTGGGTGCTACTTGACATCATGTCAAGTCGTGAAGTCGATACCCGCACTCGAATTCTTCAGGCCGCCCTGGAACTTCTGGAATCGAGCGCAGGCAAGGGGGTCAGGGTCGGCGATATCGCCAAACAGGCGGGGATCAGCCGCCAGGCGCTTTATCTGCACTTCCCGACCAGGGCGGAACTGTTGATCGCCGTGACGCATTATGTGGACGACCTGAAGGGGAGTGATGCGCGTCTGGCCCCGAGCCGCGCCGCGACGTCCGGGGTCGAACGGCTGGGTGCCTTCATCGAGGCTTGGGCGGCCTACATTCCCGAGGTCTATGGCGTCGCCCGGGCGCTGCTTGCCATGCGCGACACCGACGAGGCGGCCGCCTCGGCCTGGGACAAACGCATGCAGGACATGCGCGAGGGCTGCGAGGCCGCGATCAAGGCGCTTGAGCGCGACGGGATGCTGTCACCGGCGCATCACCCTGATGGCGCGACCGACATCCTTTGGACCATGCTCTCCGTGCGCAACTGGGAACAGTTGACCATCACCTGCGGCTGGCCGCAGGCCCGCTATGTCGCCACGCTCAAAACGATCGCGCGGCAAGTCTTTGTCGCCGACAAAGATGATGATTGAGGCGAGACCCCGCCGCTGAACAGCGGTTAGGATGGCCGCCACCAAGAACGGGAGGCGGCACATGGACTATCCGGACTGGAAAGAAACGCGCGAGGGCATGTGGGCCGCCCATCTCGACTTTCCGATGTTCGACGACGAGACGCCCAGTTTCATGGCGCGACCGATCGCCACAAAGAAGGACGACCTGGAAAGCGCCGATGTCGTCATCATCGGCAGCCCTTACGTCTCGAGTTCGTCGGACGAGTGGGCCGGCATCGGCAAGGAGCACTGGCTCGCGGCGCCCCAGCGGGTACGTCAGCAATCGATCCGCTACCAGTCGGGTTACGTGCAGGACTTCCGCCTGAACGTCTTCGATCATCTGAATGTCGTCGACTACGGCGATGCTGACATTCCGCCGGAAGCCAATGTCGGCAAGCTCAATCCCGAATTGATCCTCAAGGCCCAGGCCGCCGTCGAGAGCAAGGTCAACGACGCGCTGGATGTCGGCGCCCTGCCGGTCGTTATCGGTCAGAACTCGCCCTGCGGTTCCTACGCCATCGCCAAGTGCGTCGCCGAGCACACGAGCGGCAATGTCGGTATCGTCAGCCTGGATACCCATTGGGATATCTTCCGTTTGTGCCCGCAGACCAAGGATCCGCGCATCGCCGGCGGCTTCTGCTGGCTCTACAAGACGCTGGAGTTCCACGACAACATCCACGCCCACAACCTCGTCGAGATCGGGCCGCGTGGCATGCTGGAAGCCTCCGACGTGGTCGAGGAACTGATCGAGCGCGGCGCCGCCTTCTATTCCGGCTGGGACGTTCGCCAGCAGGGCGTCGAGGCGGTCTGCAAGGGATTGGATCACGCCTATAACGGCACCCAGGCGGTCTACGGCCACTTCGACATGGACGTCCTGGGTGGTGCCGGCCCGGCGCCCGGCGATATCCTCGGGGAACTCGCCGAACCCATCGGCCTGACCGACTACGAGTGCATCCGCATCGCCCATGAACTCGGCCTGCGCGGCGTCGACGGCTTTTCGTTTATCTGCATTCCGCCGGGTTCGCCGGTGATGTACCGCGTTATCGTCTACATCATCATGTACCTGCTGGCCGGCAAGGCAATGTCCGCGCGACGCAATGCCTGACTGGAGTCGACACCGTCCTTAACGGCAAAGAGCGTTGTCTGTGAACGTCAGGCTGAGCGTCCACGTCTGTGCTCCGTCGGTGACGAGCCGAAGGCCTCTTTGAAGGCGTGTGTGAACGCACCTCGTGATTCAAAGCCGCATGACAGCGCGACGTCCGTCACCGCGAGGTCGCGGTTTTCCAAGAGACGTCTGCCGACGTCCAGCCGGAGTTCCCGGTAGTACTGGTGGGGGCTGACATCGAGTGTCTCGCGGAAGCGCCGCAGCAATGATCGTTCGCTTAGTCCGACGGACGCCGCCAGCTCGGAAACGGATAGAGGCGCTTTGAGTGTTTGCTCCATCAACGCGATCACCCGCGTGATCTTGGGGTGACGCGTTCCCAGGCTTGACGCCGCGATCATGTGCTGCGGCGCGGATCCTGGCTGCGCCTGATCATAGAGAAAGTTGCCGGACACGTTCATGGCCAGCGCAAGGCCGTTGCGCCGGCGGATGAAGTCCAGCGTGAAGTCGAACGAGGGCAGCGATCCGCTGGTCGTCGAGCGCGTGCGATCGACGACATACCGCTCCGGCACGACGTCGACGCGAGGATAGCGGTCCTGGAAGTCCGCCAAGTCATCCCAATGGGTGGTAGCCCGGTAACCGTCCAACAAACCCGCGGCCGCCATGATGTAGCCTCCGGAATCGAGACCGCCAATCGACGTGCCTTTGCGCACTGTCTCCCGCAGAAACGCGATGACCCTATCCGTCGCGACATGCCTGGCTTCGTAGCTCGCGACAACGAACAGGGCATCGCAGGTGCCGACC
Source organism: Alphaproteobacteria bacterium (assembly GCA_028277285.1). GTDB lineage: Bacteria > Pseudomonadota > Alphaproteobacteria > SP197 > SP197 > JANQGO01. The sequence continues at coordinate 16,670 of JANQGO010000037.1, forward strand.
TGCTCAATGTCCTCCGCGATGGTCAGCGTGAAACCGCTGCTGGACACGACCTCGTCGCCGCCGTCGCTGCACAGGCGCCACTGGTAGAGCTGGCGGCCGGACACCGTGTTGGCCATGCGCAAAGGCTCGACCAGCGCCGCCAGCGTCAGCTGGGAATACCTGGGGAACACCAGAACGACGACGTCGCATGGTTTCGCGGATTCGGTCATTTTGTCTGGTTACGTGCCTTTCATGGCGGTTTTTGCACCTCACCAGTGTTCTCTGTGCGCCAGCCTTGAGACAACGTCAAGGTAAAGGGGGGCACGCGCTTGGAGCGTTTGCGGCGCCGGCGCGGCGGCGACCTTGGCCGGTGTTGCCGATGTTCAGAAGGAGCAGATCATGGCCATCTCAGCAGCAGAGCAGACCGACATGTCAGGGCAGCCGCAGCGCGATCGGCTGCGGGCTTTGCCGGCACGCTACTATGTTGATGAACAGGTGTTGGCCCAGGAGAAGGAAAGGCTCTTCTTCAGGACCTGGCAGTATGTCTGCCACGTCAGCGCGCTTGCCAAGCCCGGTGCCTATGTCACCGCCGAGATCCTGGGACAGAAGGTCTTTGTCGTGCGCACCAGAAGCGACGAGATCAAGGCCTTCTACAACGTCTGTCCGCATCGCGGCCACCAGCTGCTCGAAGGCGCCGGGTCGAAACAAGCCATCGTCTGCCCTTATCACCACTGGAACTTCACACTCGACGGCGACCTGCGCCGTCACCGTACGGCATCCACCAGCGAGGCGCCCGAACTGTCGGAGATTTGTCTGTCGCCGGTACGCGTCGACCGAATGCTGGACTTCATCTTTGTCAATCTCGACCCGGACGCGCTGTCGATCGCCGACTTCTGGCCGGGTGCGGAGGAGCATATCCGCACGACCTGTCCCGACATCGAGTCCTACACCATAAGCACATCCGCAACCGTGATTCATTCAACGGACGTGGCGGCCAACTGGAAGATACAGGTCGACAACTTTCTGGAGTGTCAACACTGCCGGCACGGCCACAAATCGTTCTCCGACATGCTGGATATTCCGAACCAGTTCCATACCCTGCACGAGAACTACGCCTACAACTTCATTCCATCATCCGGCAAAGCCGACAACCTGGCTTATCCGCTGGATCCCGCCCATGACGTAATGGATCTGCACTTCTGGTACCTGTTTCCGAACCTCGGGTTCGGCCAGTTCGCTGGTCCGGGCAATTTCAGCCTGTCGCAGTGGCTTCCGGCGGGACCGGATCGCGCGACACGGATCAGCGTCTCACTGGAAGCTGCCGAGCCCACCGATCCCGGCATGGCGGATCGGCGTGAGCGCCGTGCCGCGTGGGCCCGAGACGTTCTGCAGCCCGAAGACATCGCGTTCATGGAATCGGTGCATCAGGGTATGTACCAGCGTTGTTTCACACAGGGCTGGTACATCGTCGATTGGGAAAACCAGGAACTCTCCGAATCCATGGTCCGCCATTTTCACGACCATTACCTCGAGCATATGGGCGAGACCTAGTCCGGCCGGCGGATCTGAAAACCCGTCTTGGTCTGTTCGAAACCGGCATCGCCGTAGAAGCGGATCGTCGCCGGATCCGTTGAGCCGGTCAGCAGCATGACCTTGTAGCAGTCGTGACGCCACGCGGCGGCCGTAGCTGCCTGCAATATGGCGTTGCCGTAACCGCGCTTGCGGTGATCGGGATCTGTCACGACGTTTTCGATGAGACCGTAGGGCAGGCCGCCGCGCGTCAGGTTGGGGATGACGACCAGTGCGCAGGTCGCGACAAGCGCACCGTCCACGACACCGAGCAAGACCTCGCTGCCGGGATAGAGGCGATAGCGCTCGAGGATCGTGCCGGCGTCGTCGACCGAAAGGACGGCATCGCTTGGGTGAAGCTTGCCATAGAGGGCGAGCAGCGCCGGCAGGTCGTCGTGCGTGGCCGTTCTAACGTCCATGGGTTGGCAACGATGCACTAAGCGGTCAGGCCGCCATCGATGACGAATTCCGCGCCGGTGACGAACCGGGATTCGTCGCTCGCCAGATAGACGATCATGTCGGCGACCTCGTGGGCCTCGCCGATACGGCCGACCGGGATCTGACGTGCCAGTTTGCCCTTCACGACGTCGGGAAACTTATGCCGGCTTATCAGGCCTTCAACCATCGGCGTCATGATGAACGCCGGATGTACGGAGTTGCAGCGAATGCCATAGTCTTCGTTGGCACAGTGCAGCGCGACCGATTTGGTCAGCAGGCGCACCGCCCCCTTGCTGGCGTTGTAGGCGCACATGTTGTGGCCGCCGATAAGGCCCGATACCGACGACATGTTGATGATCGAACCGCCGTTGGGTTTCATGGCAATCACGCCGTGCTTGCAGCCCAGGAAGGTGCCGTCGGCGTTGATCGCCATGACCCGCTTCCAGTCCGCGTAGGTCGTCTCCTCGACCGTCGTCGAGTCGCCCACGCCGGCGCTGTTCAGCAGGATGTCCAAACGGCCGAAATGATCGGTCACGGCCTTGGTGACGCCGATCCAGGCGTCCTCGTCGGTGACGTCATGGGCCAACGCCAGGGTCTCGCCGGCCAGGCTGTCGGCGACCTGTTGGGCGCCATCGAGATCCAGGTCGCTCAGTGCGACCCTTGCGCCTTCCTCGGCGAAACGCTCGGCCGTGCTCTTGCCGATGCCGGATGCCCCGCCCGTGATCAAGGCGACCTTGCCGTCCAACCGTCCCATCAATCCCCCCACGCGAAGTCTGGATCGCATTGTGACCGAGATGAAGGGGCACGTCAGGACCCTGTTGGCCCGTTCACAAGCGTTGACCCGATATGCAGGATTGTATGGCGAAAGCCGTGGGCTATGCGGTTACTCTCCCGTTATGTACTTCGACAAGAGATTGTGGGCCTTCACCCAGGGACTGCGCTGGCGAATCGCGCTGTCTGTCGTGGTCGGGCTCCTTGCCGCAGCGGTGGGCGTCGGACGCCTGGCGCTGCTCGGCTGGTTGATCGCGCTCGTTTTCCAAGGCGCCGGTCTGGACGAACTGACCTTGCCGGTCGTGCTGGTCGCCGTGGTCATGGTGTTGCGTGGTGTGCTCGAATACATCCGCACCATGGTCGCCCACAAGACGGCCGCCCTGGTCCAGGCGCGTATCCGCAAGGCGCTCTACGACAAAGCGATCACGCTTGGCCCCGCCTGGTTCGGTCTGGAACGCACCGGTGATGTCATTCTCTCCGTTGTCGACGGTGTCGAGCAGCTTGAGACCTATTTTGGCGAGTTCCTGCCGCAGGTTCTGATCGCACTTCTGACACCGATTGCGATCTTTTGTTTTGTCGCTTTCCTGGACTTGCCGGTGGCCGCCGTTCTGGTCGCTGCGGCGCTTATCTCGCTGATCGCGCCGACCATCTTCCACCGCCTGGACTACAAGGCGAGCCTGCGCCGGTCGAAGGCCTATAGCGACTTCGGTGCCGAGTTTCTGGATTCCGTACAGGGTCTCGCAACGCTGAAGGCGTTCGGTCAGGCTGGCGCGCGTGCGCGAAGCCTTGCCAAGCGGGCTCACGACCTCGCGCGCGGCACCATGTGGGTCAACGCGACCAACGCTTTGGGCCGCGGCATCACCGATGCCGGCATCGCCATCGGCGCCGCGGCGGCGCTCGGCGTCGGCGCCTACCGCGTGGCCGATGGGTCGATGAGCCTGGAAGTCCTTCTGATCGTCCTGATGATGGGCGTCGAGCTGTTCCGCCCGCTGCGCGATCTGCGCGCTCAGCTTCACACCGGCATGCTGGGACAGGCCGCCGCCCAATCGATCTTCCGGGTGCTGGATGCCGACCCGGTGGTCAAGGATAGCGGCACTCAGTCGGCGAAAGGGCTTCAGCCGGTCGTCCGCTTCGATCACGTCACCTTCGCCTATCCGGGCAACGAGCAGAACGCGCATGCCGACCTCGACTTCACGGTCGAGCCCGGCGAGCGGGTCGGCATCGTCGGGCCGAGCGGCGCCGGCAAGTCGTCTATCGTTCGGCTGTTGCTGCGTTTCTACGATCCGCAGGCCGGCACCATCTCGATCGGCGGCACCGACCTGCGCGACCTGTCGTTCGACGCGCTGCGGTCGCTGTTCGCCGTGGTCAACCAGGATACCTATCTGTTCCACGGCACGGTCGAGGACAACCTGCGCTTCGGCAAGCCGGACGCGACTCATGACGAGCTGGTCGCCGCCGCCCGTGCTGCCAACGCCCACAGCTTCATCGAACGGCTGCCGCAAGGCTATGAAACGGTCGTCGGCGAGCGCGGCATCAAGCTTTCCGGCGGTCAGCGCCAGCGTATCGCCATTGCCCGGGCGCTGTTGCGCGACGCGCCGATCCTGGTGCTCGACGAGGCGCTCTCCGCTGTCGATGCCGAGAACGAGGCCGTCATTCAACAGGCCCTCGACCGTTTGATGCAGGGGCGCACGACGCTCATCTTCGCGCATCGCCTTTCCAGCATCATCGACGCCGACCGTATCCTGGTTCTGGATGAGGGACGTATCGTGGAACAGGGGCGCCACGACGAGCTGATGACGCGGGGCGGTGCCTATGTCCAGTTGATGGGCGAGCAGGCGGCCGAGCGCGGCGACGACACCTTCGATCGTCCGCAGGAGACCGATGCCGCCGCCCTGACGGCCGCCGATACCCGTGACCTCGGTACCCATGCGGCACAGCTCGAGCCGACCGACGCGATTCTGCGCGCCGAGGGGCTGGGTTGGGGCGGCGCGGCGCGGGAACTCCTGCGTTTTGTCACCGTCGAGCGGCTGAAGCTCGCTTTCACGTTCATCTTCGGCGTGACCCGCGTCCTCGCCTTCATCGGTGTCGGTGTTCTCTCCGCCCTGGTTGTCGCGCGCGTACGCGCCGATCAACCGTTTGACGATCTCCTCATCGGGCTCGCCATTGCCGCGCCGCTGGCCGGCATCCTGCACTGGCTGGAGTCGTGGTTTGCTCACGACATGGCGTTCAAGCTGTTGGCGGAAATGCGCGTGCGGCTGTTCGACAAGCTGGAAAAACTCGCGCCGGCCTATCTGCTGCGCCGTCGCACCGGCGACCTCGCGGCGATGGCGACGCAGGACGTCGAGACGGTCGAGTACTTCTATGCTCACACGGTCGCGCCGGCCTTTGTCGCCGTCCTGGTGCCGACGGTTGTCATCGTGACACTGGTTGCGTTTGGCTGGCCGATGGCGGTGGCGTTGCTGCCATTCCTGGTCATCGTTGTCTTGAGCCCGTTCCTGATGCGAAAGCGGCTCGACCGCCTGGGATCGCGTGCGCGCGAGGCGCTCGGCGAACTCAACGCGTTTGCCGTCGACTCGATCCAGGGTCTGGCTGAGATCATCGCCTTCCAGCAGGCGACGCGGCGCGGCGAATCGTTCGTTGACCTCATCCACAAGGTGCAGAGCCTCAGGTTGCCGTTCTATCGCGACCTGACCGTCCAGGCCGCCCTGCTGGAGGTGGCGACCGGCCTCGGCGGCCTGGCGATCATCGTGACCGGTGCCGTCATGGTGCGCGGCGGCGACCTGGACGCCAGCCTGTTGCCGCTCTTCACGTTGCTGGCCATGGCGGCCTTCCTGCCGGTTTCCGAGATCGCCCATATCGGCCGCCAGCTTGCTGACACGCTGGGTGCTACGCGCCGCATCTTCGCGGTCGAGCACGAGACCATCGCCGTCACCGACGGGTCTGGCGTGCCCCAAGTCGACGAACGCGGTGGCGCCGCCTTGACCTTGGACCACGCGACCTACACCTATGACGGCCGACGCGAACCCGCGCTCGACGACATCTCGCTTCAGATGGAGGCCGGCACGACCGTGGCGCTGGTCGGACCGTCCGGCGCGGGCAAGACGACGCTGGCGCATTTGCTGGTGCGATTCTGGGATCCCCAGCAAGGCTCGGTCGCCATGGACGGCCATGACCTCAAGGACTATCGGCTTGATGACCTGCGCCAGCGGGTCGCGCTGGTCGCCCAGGACACGTACCTGTTCAATCAGACCCTGCGCGAGAACATCCTGATCGCCCGTCCCGACGCCAGCGATAGCGAGATTGATGCGGCGGTCGAACGCGCGTCCCTGGACGAGGTGATCGGCGGCCTGCCGCGCGGTCTCGACACGCCGGTCGGCGAACGCGGCATGCGGCTATCCGGTGGTCAGCGGCAGCGTGTCGCCATCGCCCGCGCGTTCCTGAAGGATTCGCCCGTCCTGGTACTGGACGAGGCGACCAGCCATCTGGACGCCGCCAACGAACGCGCCGTGCGCCATGCCCTCGACGAACTGATGCAGGACCGCACCACCGTCGTCATCGCCCATCGTCTGTCGACGGTGCGTCATGCCGATCAGATCGTCGTCATGCAGGACGGCCGCATCGTCGAACAGGGCAAGCACGACGACCTCGTCGGCAAGGCCGGTCTCTACGCGCGCCTGGTCTCCCGTCAGATGGCCGGTGCTGCCGTCGCTGCGCGCTGAGTGGTCATGCGGTAGAAACGCCCGACCAACAGGACGGAGACGACCGCCAGGCCGATGGCGGTGCCGATCCAGATGCCGACGCCGTCCCAGCCGGCGACGAATCCGAGCAGGATCGAGGCCGCGAGCCCGACCACCCAGTAGCCGACCAGCGCATAGATCATCGGCACGCGCGTGTCTTTGAGGCCCCGCAATACGCCGGCGGCGACGGCCTGGCTGGTGTCGAAGATTTGCAGGAGCGCGATGACGGCCAGGAACGACAGCGTGAGCGGCACGAGCGGCGCCGTGACCGGGTCATCGAGGTCAAGGAAACCATCGACGATCAAGGGCGCGCCGAACCAGATGAGGACCGCCGCGCTCAACGAGGTCACGACGCCGATACCGAGGGCCAGCCATCCGATACGCCGGACGTCGTCGTGCCGTCCACTGCCGGCCGCGTGGCCGATCCTGACGCTGGCCGCTTGCGCCAGTCCGAACGGTATCATGAAGGCGACGCCCGTCGTCTGCATGGCGATGGCATGGGCGGCGAGCGTCATGGTGTCGATCAAGCCGGCAAGCAGAGTCGTCACCATGAAAAGCCCCATCTCGGCCAGAATGGTGAAGCCGATCGGCACGCCGATGCGCAGCATTTCGCGAACGATGTTGCCGCTGATCTGCGTGATGCGGACGAACAGGCGGTAGCGGCGAAACCGACGGTCGATCAGAACGAAAGCAAGGAGCGCGACGGCCATGAACCCATTGGAGGCCGACGTCGCGATACCCGCGCCGACGAGCTCCAGACGCGGCGCGCCCCAGTTGCCGAACATCAGCGCGTAGTTGGCCGCGGCGTTGATGACGATCGCCAGCACGACAACGACCAGCGCGCTGCGCGGCCGGTTGTGCGCGGCGACGAAGTTGCGCAAGACGACAAAAACCATCGCGGTCGGCAGCGCCCAGATCGCCGCGCGCAGATAACCTTCCGCACGCCGTGCGTTCTCCGGATCTTGGCCGATCAGGTGCAGGACGTCGGCGCCCCACCAGATGCCGACACCGAACGGCAGCGAGAGCGCCAGCACGAGGATGATGCCGCATTGGGTAATCGGGCGGATATCGCGCAGGCGGCGCGCGCCCAGCGCATGGGCGATCATCGGCGCGACCGCCGTACCGACACCGGTGCCGAAGAAAAAGAAGAGCGCGTTGTAGTTGCTGGCCAGCGAGCCGGCCGCCAGGTCGTCGGGGCCCAGCCACCCCATCATCACCACGTCGGTCACGTGGATCGCCATCTGCGCCAGAAAGGCAAGCGACAGCGGGATAGCGAGTGCAACGAGGGCGCGTGCCTCGTTGCGCAACGAGAGAGCCGGCGTGCCGGCGAGTGTCCTTGAATGTGCCACGGTGATGTCCGTTCCGTCGTCTGGGGCCATGGCAAAGGCCCGGATCCAGCCAGATTGACGCCCTAGGAGCGTCGGCCGGTCAGTGACGGATCGAGACCGTCAGCAGCCGGCGATGCCGGCGGGTCTCGACATGGGATGGAACGGTGGCTTGAACATGGATGTGCTTTTAGTCAAACGCCCAGGCCAGGTCAACTCCAGGCGGAACACCAACTGATGACGGCTTTGCCCGCATAGGAGAGGCCTGTTGAGATCATTTGGGTTGGCCTCAGTTACGATCGATGGCGTCAATCGCGGTTGCGAGTGCCAAAAGATCTGCTGCATAGAACCCGGCCGCGTTAATGCAGTTCGTTTCAAGAACCTTCAGTCCGTCTTCGGTCTTGCAGATGTCAATGACATAGGCCGGCGCGTATCGCGGATTGATGTCGACCATACGCTGGGCGAACGCAGCGGCATCCGTATCAATTTCATGGCGATACATGACTTGCG
>JANQGO010000019.1 GCA_028277285.1 Alphaproteobacteria bacterium
ATCGACCGGCATGCCGAAATGCCGGATCGTGCCGCCTGCCTGTTCGATGGCGGCGGGGATCACGTCGCGGCGGTCGGTGATCGCCGAGGCGCCGTAGACCAGCGTCATGTCGACGGAAGGCGCGACCCGTTCGAGTTCGCGAGTCAGAGCGTCCGCATCGTGGCGGCAGCGGCCTTCGGCAACGATCTCGCTGCCCAGGACAGCCAGACGATCGGCGACCACGCGGGCCGTCTTGTCGAGCATCTTGTCCGGCGTGGCGTCCGTCGTTGTCAGGATCAGGCCGATCCGCTGCTGCATGAAGGGTGCCAGGTGAACCACCGGACCGTCGCGTGCGGCGATGGTTTCCCAAGCCGTCACACCGTCACGCGGCGCGGCGAACGGGATGACCTTGATGGTCGCGACCATCTGACCGGTCTCGGCCATGGCGAACGCCGGCAGCGTGGCGACGGTGAGCGACTCATCGATAAGGTTAAGCTGTTCAATTCGCGCGGTGTCGAGCACGACGACACCGGTTTCCTTGGCGATCAGATTGACGCGACCGGTGAAGGGCGCGGCAATATCGATGCCTGGTCCCGCCATCGCTGCCGCGGCGCGTTGCGCGGCGTCATCCTCGTGAAGATCGTCGGGGTCGAGTTGGGCGACGATGACGTCGTCGACGCCGGCGGCTTGTAACGCCGCGATGTCATCGCCCGACAGCACCAGGCCTTTCTTCAACATGCGCTCGCCGCAGCGGGTGCTGTGGGCGAGGATGGCGCTTTCAGCAGCGCCGACGGCGACCGGACCGAACTTCAAGGTGCGGTCTCGCGGCGCACGGCGGTGATTTCCGCCATGATGGAAAGCGCGATCTCCTGCGGCGACTTGGCGCCGATGTCGAGGCCGACCGGTGCGTGAATGCGGGCGATCTCGTTTTCTGAGAAACCCGCTTCTTGCAGACGTTCGACGCGCATGGCATGCGTCCTCTTGCTGCCCAGCGAGCCGAGGTAGAGCAACGGCGCGCGCAAGGCGACGTGCAGCGCGGGATCGTCGATCTTCGGATCGTGGGTCAAGGTCACGATGGCGGTCCGGCGATCGGGCTTAAGATCCGTCAGCGCTTCGTCGGGCCAGGCATCGATGATCGTCACGCCGGCAAATCGCTCGCGGTCGGCAAAGGCGCGCCGCGGATCGATCAGCGTCACGTCGTATCCGGCGATCGCGGCATAGCGTGCAAGCGGCTCGGCAATATGCACGGCGCCGATCACGATCAGCCGAAGCGGCGTGTTGAAGACATGAAGGAACAGGCGGCGTCCGTCGACCTCGACCGTTTGCGATCGGTCGTCCTGGAGTGCCTGGTCAATCGCGTCCGCCATCGCCGGAGGCGCCGCGCCGTTCGACGGCGTCACCAATACCTGTTCCCCGTCATCCAGCCATGTGGCGACGACGGCCGGTTCCCGATCGAGGCGCGCGCGTTGCAGCGCTTCAAGCGTGTGCGGCGTCACGCGACCGGCTCGACAAAGACCTGAACCGTGCCGCCGCAGGTCAGCCCGACTTCCCACGCCTGTTCGTTGCTGACGGAAAACTCCAGGTTCCGCGTCTTGCCGTCCTTGAGGGACGCCAGCGCCTCCTGGATCACGGCACCCTCGATGCAGCCGCCGGAGACCGAGCCGCGGAACGTGCTGTCGCCGCGAACGGCCAACTGGCTGCCGACCGGGCGTGGGCTGGAGCCCCAGGTATGGGTCACGGTCGCCAGGGCGACCTGATGGCCGGCTTGCTGCCAGGCAAGCGCTTCGGCCAGCACGTCGCCGTCTAGATCGCTTGTCGCCATCTCATGTTCTCCTCGTTGTTGGCCCCCATCGCGTCGCCAAGCAGCGCCGCCAACGCCTCCAGGCTCGCCAAGCTGTGTGCGGAGCGGAACACGTCGACATGGGGCAGCATCGTCCGTATGCCCCAGGATTTGGGTTCAAACCCGTCATAACGCAACAGGGGATTGAGCCAGATCAGGCGGCGGCTCGACATGTGCAGCCGCTCCATCTCACGTGCGAGGTTGTCGCCGGCGTCGCGGTCAAGGCCGTCGGTCATCAAGACAACGACCGCGCCCTGGGCCAGGAGGCGGCGCGCCCAGTCGCGGTTGAAGGCGTGCAGGCAGGCACCGATCCGTGTCCCGCCTGACCAGTCGCCAACCGTTTCGGCGACATCGTCCAACGCGACATCGATGTCCTTGTGACGCAGTTGGCGCGTGATGTCGGTCAGGCGCGTGCCGAACAGGAAGGTGTGGACGCGATCCCGGTCGTTGGTGAGGGCGTGGGCAAAGTGCACGAGCATCTGGCTGTAGCCACTCATGGAACCGGAGATATCGCACAACAGCACCAGTGCCGGCGGCCGGGTCCGGCGGCGACGCCGCTCCAGCGGGATGATGCCGCTTGCGCCACGCAGGGCGGCGCGCATGGTGGCACGCATGTCGACGCGATCGCCGGAGGCATGCGTGCGCATGCGCCGCGACGTCAGCGGCCGCATGGTCAACGTCATCGCGGCAACAGCCTTCTTGGCGCGCACGATCTCGTCTGCGGACATCGACTCGAAATCCTTGTCGCGCAGCGCATCGCGATCGGAGAAGGTCATCGTCATGTCCGTCTCTACATCGTCGGCAAGGTCGGCTGCGTCGTCAGTATCGCTTTTGACTAATGCCTCGGCGACGCACCGGCTCATGGTCTCCTGTGCGAACGTGTGGTCCGGCTGGGCGAGCGGCAGGACCAGGCCCAGCATCTTCTTCAGTAGTTCGGGATCGCGCCAGAAGGCGCGGAAGGCCTGGTCGAAGATCCCGTGATGATCATGACGGCTGACGAAGTGGGCGTGCAGCGTCCAATAGAAGTCGTCGCGCCGGGTAAGACCGGCGGTCTCGACCGCGCGTACAGCGTTCAAAATACGTCCGGTGCCGACGGGCAGCCCGGCGGTGCGCAGGGCGCGGCCGAACAGCGCGATGTTGTCGGTAAACCTCCCGGCGGCAGGTGAGGGCGCCGTGCTGTCGGTCATTCGGCAACGGCCTCGGCGGGCACCGTGTCGTTGCGAAGGCGATCCAGGATTGCGGCGGCCTCTGAACCGCGCACCCTCGCGATGTCGTCCTGGTACTTCAGCAGCACGCCCAAGGTGTCATTGATTGTCGCGGGTTCGAGCGACAGGGCATCGAGCTGCACCAGCGCGCTCGCCCAGTCGATCGTTTCGGCGACGCCCGGATGCTTGTAGAGGTCCTCGTCGCGCAGGGCCTGAACGAACGCGACAATCTCGGCCGACAAACGCTTGTCGCAGTCCGGCACCTTGCGATGCAGGATCTCCAATTCGCGCGCGGCGTTGGGATAGTCGATCCAGAAATAGAGACAGCGGCGCTTCAGCGCACCGTGGATCTCGCGCGTCCGGTTCGAGGTGATGACCACGATCGGCGGCGTCTCGGCCTTGACGACACCGAGCTCGGGTATCGTCACCTGAAAGTCGGAGAGGATCTCCAGCAGGAACGCCTCGAACGGTTCGTCGGTGCGGTCGAGTTCGTCGATCAGCAGCACCGGCGGACCGTCCTTGTGCGGTTCGAGCGCCTGGAGGATCGGGCGCTGGATCAGAAAGTCGCCGGTATAGATGCTGTCGGCGACGCTGCGCCGGTCGGCGCTGCCATCGGCTTCGGCCAGCCTGATCTCGACCATCTGGCGCGGGTAGTTCCATTCATAGACGGCGTGGGCGATATCCAGGCCCTCGTAGCACTGAAGGCGGATAAGATCGCGGCCCAGCGCTTCGGCCAGCACCTTCGCGACCTCCGTCTTGCCGACGCCGGCTTCGCCTTCCAGGAACAGCGGCCGGCCCATCTTGAGCGACAGGTAGACCGTGGTGGCCAGGCTGCGGTCGGCGACATAGTCGCAGGCCGCCAGCATGGCTGCGGTATCGTCAATGGATTCAGGCGGGGACGTGCCCATGAAATCGCCAGGGGTTGGGAGCCGGTTCAGCGGCTATTTTTGCACCCAGGCTCCGCCAGCGTCCATGTAATAGGAACCGGCCGGCAGCCGGTCGATGATCTTCTGGGCGGCGACCACCTGCACGGCCTCGACCGTCGTGCCGTTCGAGGCGGCGAGATCCTGGTAGCGCGTACGCCGTTCGGCGTTGACCGTATCGACCAGTTGCGAGGCCCATGACGGCGCGTTGCCGTCGACCAAACCGATGTAGCCGTCCGGGCGTTCGCCGACATAGCCGGCCGCCCGCGCGTCATCCAGGCTCTGGGCGACGGCCGGCGCGGCATCAACGGCCAGGAACGCGGTCGCCGCCAAGCTCCAGACCATCAGCCGCCGGCGCGTGAGGCCATGATCAGAAAATATCATCGTCCTGCTCCAGCAGTTCCTCGACATCCTTCTCAAGCTTGACCCTGACTTCCTGCTCAATCTTGACGTTCAGATTGATGACAATCGGGTCTTTCGGCGCCTCAACCTTGACGGTTGGCTGGCAGGCGGCCACCAGCACCACGGCCAGGAACATGGCGGCCGTCACGATGGCGGGTTGGGCCCTGATCGGTCTTGCGTTGTCGGTCACGGAGGCCTCCCTGCTCGCGACATCCATCTGATACGTCCTTTGTGTCAAAAACCCGACAGGCGTTCTTTGATCTCATCGGGTATGCGGTATCCGGCCAGGCTGTCGCGCACAATGCGGTCCAGTTCGCCGGTAAGATTGACATTCAGTTCGATCGGATAGCCGTCATACAGATCGGGATTGGATCCGGCAATATGCAGGCCGACTTCCGTCTCGCCGCCCGCGGCACGGCTTAGGTCGACATCGAGGCTGTCGTATTGGAAGTTGCTGAGCGCGGCCATCACCAAATCGATGCTGGCGTCGTCCGCGCCCAAACCGGTCGGTGCGCCGTCCGGCAGGTAACGGAGTTGACCGGGCTCGCGGCTCTCAAGATGCGCGCCTTCGATCAAGACGTCGTCGCCGACAACGCGGACCGGGATGGTCCCGTCCAAGGTGCCCGTCGCCGTCAGGTCGTCCAGCTCGGCAAGCGCAAAGAGCGAACCGACGTCGACGCCGGTGACGTGAAGGTTGAGCGGTTCGGGGTCGCTCTGCGGGTGCCAGATCAACGGGTCGGCCGTCACCTCGCCGCCGGCGAATTTCATCGTGGCGCTCTCAAGGTGAAGGGATCCATCGCGGTTGAGCGACAAACTGATCAGGGCGTCGCGCAAAGGCAGTCCGGCATCGATGCCGCCAATCGCCACGAGTTGGCCCGGCGGCGTTGACGGCGGCATGACGCCGTTGAGATTGATCAGGCTGTTCAGCCGTTCGATCCTGACGCCATAGGCGGTTGCCGAGATTTCGCGCAAGGCGAAGTCCAGGTCGCTCGACCACACGCCCGATTGCCAGGTCACGTCGCCGGTGATCCCGATTGATCCGCTGACGTCGGTCGCCGATGACGCCAGCATGGGCGACAGGTCGGCGGGCTGATAGCCACCGGGCTGGAAGAGCAGGGGCGGCAGGCGAACGAGCGCGGTCGCCAAGGCCTTCTCCGGCTGGTAGCTCGCCTCCACATTCAGGGCATAGCGCCGCTCCGGCGCGTGGACGTTGAGCGACATCCTGACGTCATCGCCCTGCGGCCAGACCGGCGCGATCCGAATATCCGATGCCATCGTTGCGAACCGCTTGGGCACGGTCAGATCTTCGATCGTGGCGATCTCCAGTTGGAGCTGCGGCCAAGGCGACAGGCCGGTGTTGTAGGTAACTAGCGTCTTCAGGCCGCTGGCCGAGATATCCTGATCGACCCAGGTGAGCGAGCCGCCGCTCGTTTCCATGGTCGAGGTCAGATAGCTGGCTATGAGCTGATTGGCGCTGACGCTGATTCTCGGAAACGTGCCGGAAACCGTCGCTGCCGGCAGACCGTCATCGTCCAGGACCGTCACCGTGGCGGTCGGCGATGCGACCTTCAGGCGTGCATCCCAGACGGGAAAGTTGTCGCCGTCGAGTTCGACGGTCAGCAGCGCCAGTCCCATTTGTTCGAGCTTGATCGACGCCGGCTGGTCGATGACAAAGCGGGGATGGGTCAGGCCGGAAAGGTCGATCCAACCGTCGTCGTCAAGGAAGAGCGAGAACGACTCCATCGTGCCGGTCAGTCTTAGCGGCAAGTCCAGCTCGACCGGCCCCGATCGTATGTCATCAAACCGGGCGGCGGACGCGCTGGCCAGCACGACGGGCATGGCGCTGAACGTGAACATGCTGCCGTCCCATGTCGCATCCAGAGGAAGCGTCAGGGTCGCACCGTCGATGCTGGCGGATCCGATCATGATCTGGTCAGCCGCACCGTCGATTTCCAGCTCGGCATGCAGCACTTTATCGCGGAACTCCGCCTGGCCGTGGCCCGAGAGCGTCAGGCCGTCAACGTCACCCATCGATGCCGCGGTCACGGAAAAGGTGCTGTCGCGAACCAGTGCCGCCTCCAAGCCTGAGCTGGCGGAAAGATCGGCCTTGCCGTCGACCTGAAGCGAGAGGGATCGTGTCGCCTGCGTCAGACTTAGACCAAGCGCGCCGTCAACAACGTGGCCACCGCTTTCGCGGTCGCGCAGCATCAAGGGCTGGTCGCCGGTCGATAGGGCGACGTCCATGGGCTCGCCGAGAACGTCCTGAAGCTCCGCAGGCAGTTCCCATGACGACAGGAAGCCGGGGTCGATGACGAGGTCACTGATGCGTGTGCCTTCACCGATCATGAGGGCCGTTTCGCCACCGCCGGGCATCAAGGACACGTCGGCGGCGGCCGGTCCCATGCGCGCGTAGCCAACGATGTCGATGCCGGCGCTCTCGAACGTCGCCGCCATCGAGGTCAGCAGCGTCAGCGCCAGGTCCGGCAGGCCTGCGACGTTCGTGAGCCAGTCATCGGGTAGTGTCGCGGTCGCGTGGGCGTCGAGCGACGCCGGCGCCCTAAAGGTGGCGTCCGGGCCGAAGGTGACAGTGAGGTCGCGGCCGATTTCGATCTCGGCCTTTGTCGTCAGAGTCATGGCGTCATGCAAGTCAGCCGTGACGCGCGCATGGATCGCATCCGTCGCCGTACCCAACGCCACGACCGCTGTAGCGTCCTTAACGGTCATGACGTCGCCGAGACCAAGCGTCGCCGCGAGGGCAAGGTTGAAGGGCCCGGTCTCATAAGGGGCGAAGGTTGCGTGCGGTGCCTCGAGCGAAAGGTCGACCACGAGGTTCGAGCTCTCGCCAACCGGACCTTCCATCAAGACCGCGCCGGAAAGGGCGGGAAACGTCAGTTCGTCGCGTTGGATCCCGCCGTCGTCAATGCGCCAGGTGACGGTCTGGCCAGCGTCATCGTCGCTCGCGATGGTGATTGGCCCTTCAAGACGGAAGTCATCGTCAGTGACGGTAACGTCCAGCATGCCCGCCACTGGATCGAGGCTGGCGATCTCTCCGTCGAGCGTAAGATCGATTTGGCGTTCGCCAACAACGACGGAGACGCGGCTGTCCTCGATGGTCAAACGGCCGATGGTCACCGGCGGTTCGCCCGCTTGCGCGTCGGTTGCCGTGAAGTCGGTGATCTGGTCCGGCGTGAGTTTCGCGTCGAGACCGCTAACGGCAACGCTTTCAACAATGCCGTTCAGGACGGCGAGGGGCTCGTAGGACACCGTGACGCTTTTGGCGCGTGCGCTGA
The DNA here is from genome assembly GCA_028277285.1 of Alphaproteobacteria bacterium. Taxonomy (GTDB): domain Bacteria; phylum Pseudomonadota; class Alphaproteobacteria; order SP197; family SP197; genus JANQGO01. Next base: position 7,640 of record JANQGO010000019.1, read on the forward strand.
ACGGATAGTCCGCCTCCAGGTCCTCCAGCACCAGCCGGTCTTCATCCAGCACGACAAGGCGGAACGTGGCGTTTTCAAACGGTGTGTCGGCCAGGACCTCATCGGCGACCCACGCGGCAATTGGAATGCGTGTCGCGTAGATCACGGCAAGTAAGACCAGAACGAGGCCCAACGCCGCGGCGACCTTCCATACAAGGCGCCGGCGCGGCCGCTTGAACTGCGGCTGTTCAGTCATGGGGGCCTGCAGGGGCAGGCTTGGACCGAGGCGCCGTCATGGCACCATCATAACACCGGGCTGGCAAAGACAAACGGCCGGCGTCATCGCGCCGCCGCACGGGTTATCGCGATTTGCCGGTCACAATGTCGCGACCGGCAACCCAGGATAGTGTCGGGTGGTTAGCTTGCCGCCGCTACCGCGCGTTGCGCCATGACCGTCACGAGATGCGCGCGATAGTCGGCGCCGGCGTGGATGTCGCTGTTCATCTCGTCTTCCGGGACCTGGAGGCCGGCAATTGCCTGATCGCTGAAGTCCCGGGCCAGCGCCTGCTCCATCTCGGCAACACGGAACACGCAAGGGCCAGCGCCGGTAACGGCGACACGGATACCGCCCGCCGTCTCGGCGACCATCACGCCGACGATGGCATAACGCGATGCCGGGTTGGGAAACTTGGCATAGCTGGCGCGGTCGGGCCTGGGGAAGCTGACGGCGGTGATCAGTTCGCCGTCCTCGAGCGCGGTTTCGAACATGCCGGTGACGAAGTCGTCGGCGGCGATGTCGCGTTTGTTCGTGTGAACCGTCGCCGCCAGGCCCAGGACCGCCGCCGGGTAATCGGCGGCCGGATCGTTGTTGGCGAGCGATCCGCCGATGGTGCCGCGGTTGCGCACCTGAAAGTCGCCGATGCCGCCCGCCAGATCGGCCAAGGCGGGGATGGCCGCGCGCACGTCCGGGGATGTCGCGACGTCGTTGTGGCACGTGCCGGCACCGATCTTCACACCCTGGCCGTCGACGCTGATGCCCTTCAGATCGCTGAGACCGCCAAGGTCAATCAGATCGGACGGACCCGCCAGGCGCAGCTTCATGCTGGGCAGCAGCGTATGGCCACCGGCGATGTAACGGGCGTCGTCGGCTCCTTCAAAGAGGCTGGCCGCCTCGTCCAGGGACGACGGTTTGTGATAGGCAAAGCTGTACATCGTCTGGACGCCCTCAGCCGTTGGCCATGGTTTGGGCGGCGGCCTTAATCGACTTCACGATGTTGTGGTAGCCGGTGCAGCGGCACAGATTGCCTTCCAGGTGATGGCGGATCTCCTGTTCGCTCGGGCTGGGGTTGTTCTTCAGCAGATCGATCGCGCTCATGATCATGCCGGGCGTGCAGAAGCCGCATTGAAGGCCGTGGTTGTCACGAAAGGCCTCTTGCATGGGATGCAGGGTATCGCCGTCGGCGATGCCTTCGATGGTCGTGACGTCGTGCCCGTCCGCCTGGACGGCGAGCAGGGTGCAGGACTTGACCGAGGCGCCGTCCAGATGCACGACGCAGGCGCCGCACTGGCTGGTGTCGCAGCCGACATGCGTACCGGTCAGCCGCAGGTGCTCGCGCAGGAACTGAACGAGCAGGGTGCGTTCCTCGACCTCGCCCGAGACCTCTTTCCCGTTCACCGTCATCGATACGGCGATGGCCATCCGTTTCCTCTCCGTAGACATAGACGGCGCCGAACCGACGCCGCGCGGGCAGTTTCGAAGCCTGTCACCGGCAGGTCAAGGAGATGCTGCAGATTGCTGGGGCGGCACGCCAAGCGCCATGGACCGCGGGCAAGCCGCGACGTATGCTCTGCGCGGATCGGCAGAACACGTGAGGACAGAGATTTATGGCGGGACACGGTCATAACGAACCGGAATCGGATATCGCGATCAGGGTCAAGGCGATCGAAAGTCTGCTGGCCGAGAAAGGGCTGGTCGATCCGGTCGGCATCGATCACCTGGTCGACTACTACGAGACCCGCGTCGGCCCGCGCAACGGCGCTGCCGTGGTCGCGCGCGCCTGGACCGATCCGGCCTACAAAGAACGCCTGCTTGATGACGCCAGTGCCGCCATCGCCGAACTCGGCTACTCCGGCCTGCAGGGCGAGAACATGGTGGTGCTGGAGAACACGCCCGAGGTCCACAATGTCGTCGTCTGCACGCTCTGCTCCTGTTATCCCTGGCCGGTGCTGGGCCTGCCGCCGGTCTGGTACAAGAGCCCGCCCTACCGCTCGCGCGTCGTGCGCGAGCCGCGCGCGGTCCTCGACGAGTTTGGCCTCATCGTGCCGAAGGATGTCGAGGTGCGCGTCTGGGATTCCAGCGCGGAGATCCGCTACCTCGTTCTACCCATGCGGCCGGAAGGTACGGATGGCTTGAGCGAGGAAGAGCTGGCCGCGCTTGTGACGCGCGACGGCATGATCGGCGTGGCCGCGGTCTAGGGGAGCGTCATGGACGGCATACACGATATGGGCGGCATGCACGGTTTTGGCCGTGTCGAGCGCGAAGAGAACGAACCAGCCTTCCATCATGAATGGGAAAAGCGCGCCTTCGGCATTTCATTGCAGGTGGCCGACAGTGTCGGCTTCGTTGACGATCACCTGCGGCGCAGCATCGAACGCATCCCCGCCGGAACCTACCTGAAGGTCACCTATTACGAGCTTTGGATGCGCTCCATCGAGGCGATCCTTGAAGAGAAAGGCGTGCTGACCTCCGCCGAAATCGATCAGCGTGTCGAGGAACTGAAGCGGGGTGAAGGCGATGGGTGACGTGACGTTTGACGAGATTGTGGCGGCGGTCGAAGGCGGCGCCACGACGCGCCGGCCCGACGCCAAGATCGAGCCACGCTTCAAGGTTGGCGATGTCGTGCGCGTTAAGAACGAGCATCCCTTCCATCATACGCGGTCGACGCGCTATTCGCGCGGCAAGACCGGCGAGGTGGTGAAAGCACACGGCGTCTTTGTCTATCCGGACACGAACTCCGAGTGGCAGGGCGAAGATCCCCAGCATGTCTATACCGTCTGCTTTTCGGCCCGCGAGATCTGGGGCGAGGACGGTGTCGATGGGGATTCCCTGTGTCTGGACCTCTGGGAACCCTACCTGGAGCAGCCATGACGGCGGGCGCACCGGAAGACATCGTTCGCGCGGTGCCGTCGTTTGAGGGCGAGCCCGTCTTCCAGGAGCCCTGGCAGGCGCGGATCTTCGCCGTCGTGTCGCGGCTTGCCATGGACGGGCGTTTCCCGTGGGACGATTTCAAGGAAAACCTGATCGCCGAGATCGGCGGCGGCGGGCCGGACGATACGACCGACTACTACATCCACTTCGCCAAGGCGTGTGAGAACCTGCTGACGTCGAACGGTATGCTGGATGCCGAGGAGCTCGAGGCTCTATCCGCCGAGTTGAAGGCGCATCCGCCGCACCCCAATTCGTCGCCGCCGGGGCCCATCACCGTCGACAAGCCAAGCGCGGACTAGACTTCAGGCGGTACCGCGTGGCGTTCGGTCCAGCTTCAGGCCGATCCAGTACATCACCGCAACCAGGATGATCGAGATATAGGCGTCGATCGCATAGTGCCAGCCCAGGTAGACCGAGCTGAAGCTGATCACCGCGACGAAGAGCCATGCCAGCGCGCCCCACCATTTGCCGAAGAGCTCGCGAACAAAGAACGCGTTCAGCGTCACGATCGCGACATGCAGGCTGGGCACGGCGGAAATGCCGCTGCCCGGTCCGATCGCCTGGGCTTCGTAGTTCTGCCACAGGAAGGTGCTGTAGTACTTGACCAGGGAGTTGCCGTCGTCCAGCCGGTCGATGAACGCGCTGAGTTCGGCAAAGCGCTGGGCGTCGCCGGTGGCGCCGGCATAGAAGACCGGACCGGCGCTCATCGAGAGGCCGGCGAGGACGTTGCCCAGCAAACCCCATGTCAACATCATGCTGACGATGTAGCGTGTGCGTACCGCGTCGGCGCGGCGGCAGACACAGACCCAAAACGCAAAGGCCGTCCAGTAGACAATCCAGGATTGGTGATAGTTGCGATCAATCCATCGCCCGAAGACCTCTGGATCGAGCAGCCAGTGGGTGATGGGCCAGGGATCGCCGCCGTGCAGAAACGCGTCGATCTGCGCCAAGGCTTGCTCATAGGGGAAGCCGGCGCCGAAGGGCAGGACCGTCTTGACCGTCGAATACGCCGCCATCATCGGTATGAAGAGCGCGACCAGCACGAGACCCGCAAAGAGCCGCGCCCAATAACGCGACGTGGCAAGCGACGGCGGTGGCCTGTCCGCTTGGGTGAAGCACCGGAAGACGTCGCCTGCCAGCGTGCCGATCAGGAACAAGGGAATGAAGACGGCCAGAGAGTACGTCGCGAAGAGCATGACATAGCGCGGCAGAAGCGCGTCGATGTTGAAGCTGCCGGCGAACGACAGATAAACAAAGGCGGCGGCGACATAGGCCAGAATGGCGACATAGGTCGCCGCATCGTTCATGACGCATCGCGCGGTGTGGCGAAGCAGATTGGAGATGCCGGTGAGAACCGGTAGGGATCGCGCGTCCACAGTCCGGTCGCCTGTCGTGGCGGCGGCGACGGCGCGTGGCGGTTCAGGCGCCAAGGTTTCTTCGGCGGCAGGTACGAGGGTCATGGAGACGATCCGAACTAGCCGTCATGCGCAAAAAGTTGTCCAGGGGCCCTGGCTCCCTAAACGTCTTGCCGGGCGGCCCAAAGGACAATGTGCCCAAGCTAAGAGAAGTTAACAACGCGCGCAGATGATCGCGGTCACACTTGCCGCAGGCGCCGATGCGGCTGGCCGACCACAAACAACAGGGCGAAGCGTTTGAAATTGTTATAGTTTTGTTGTCTGCAGCCATGCCCGCGCGGGACCCGAACCGGCCCCTTCTAGCCCACGAGCCAAACGGCAATCAGGGCGACCGCGATGCCCAATATGGCGGCGACAAGCCACCTGACCGCCTTTGGTGAGGCCGACCTCTCGTCGACATGACGCAGCACGTCGGGTTCGGCCGCCGGTTCCGGCGTCTCGGCCGGTTCCTCGGCCTCCGGCGCGTCGCCGGTCGCCAGGAGATCGTTGAACGCACCGAAGAACTCATCGGCCAGCTTCTTCGCCGTACCTTCGACGAGCCGTGCCCCGACCTGGGCGATCTTGCCGCCGACCTGACCGGTTGCCTCGTAGCGCAACAGGGTTCCGCCGCCATCGGCATCGCTCAAGGTCACGTCCGCGCTGCCCTTGGCGAAACCGGCGACACCGCCCTTGCCTTCGCCGGCGATGGTGTAGCCGGAGGGCGGGTTCAGGTTGGACAGCGTGACCGCGCCTTTGAACGTCGCCTGCACCGGCCCGATCTTCGATTTGATGGTCGCCGTCATATCGGTCGGGGACTGCTTCTCGATCTCCTGGCAGCCGGGGATCGCCTGTTTCAGGATTTCCGGATCGTTGAGCGCGTCCCACACCCGCTGGCGCGGCGCGTTGATCGTGTATTCCCCGGTGAACTCCATCATCTCTCCCTTGAAGGCACGGGTTGGCTATATCTAGAGGCCTTGTATCAGATCGAACAACAGGATCAGACCGAAGGCGATGACGACCGCCAACACGGTGACCGTCATGTTGAGGTCGCGGGCCAGCACGCCGCTGATGCCGTGCACGCGCTCCAGCGCCGCGACGAGGTCCTGGAACCAGCGCAGGGCCGTCTGACGCATGGCGCGGTCCGCGGCCCCGATGGAGTGGCCGATGACATCGACCAGCCACGGGCCGATCCGGCGGTAGACCGTGTCGGTATCGAGCGAGATGGTCAGCGTGCGCTTCATCAGCGGCAGCAGCACGAAGAACGCGAGACCGGCAAACAGCAGCAATTGCGTCATGTGCAGCACGTGCCCGACCGTGTAGGGCTCGTAGTCCACGGGGTAGGGCAGCAGGGCGTAGAGCGGGTCCGGATAGACGCCGATCGCGATGCACAGGAAGGCGAAGATGATCATCGCCCAGCGCATGGAGGCCGGCGGGTCGGCGGGTCTGAGGCCCGAGTCTCTCTGGAAAAAGACGAACCAGGGAAACTTGATGCCCGCGTGTAGGAAGACGCCGGCGGAGGCGGCATAAAGCAGGAACCACACGACGGCCAGGTGCTCTTCGCCCGCAGCGTCGGAAATCATCGACTTGCTGACGAACCCGGATGTCAGCGGGAAGGACGAGATCGCCAGCGCGCCGATGATACCGCAGATGGTCGTGATCGGCATGCTGTGGAACAGGCCGCCCAGATCCGTGCACTTGCGCTTGCCGGTCTGGTAGAGCACGGCGCCCGCCGCCATCAGCAGCAGCGCCTTATAGATGATATGGGCGAAGGCGTGCGATGCCGCGCCGTTCAGCGCCAGTTCGGTCCCGATGCCGATGCCGCACACCATGAAGCCGACCTGATTGACGATGCTGTAGGCCAGGATGCGCCGCATGTCGTTTTCCAGCAGCGCATAGATGATGCCGTAGAACACCATGTAGAGCCCGACCCAGACCAGGATCTCGTTGCCGGCGAAGGTGATCAGCAGCACGAAGACTGCGGTCTTGGTCGTGAAGGCCGACAGGAACACCGTGCCGCTCCACGATCCCTCCGGATAGGCGTCGGGCAGCCAGGCGGAAAACGGCGGCGCGCCGGCGTTGATCAGGAAGCCGATCAGGATCAGCCAGCTCGGCACGCCGGCAAGCTCGATGGCGGTAAAGGCGATGGAGCCGGTCTCGGCGACGTGTCCCGTGATGCCCGCCATCAAGACGACGCCGCCGAACAGATGCACCATCAGGTAGCGCCGCGCCGCGCGGTAGGTCTTTTCGCCGGCCGACCACAGAACAAGGGTGGAGCCGACCGCCATCAGCTCCCAGAACACGAACATGGTGATCAGATCGCCGGCGCCGCTCACGCCAATGGCACTGCCGGCGTAGATCAGTGCCGAGGACGCTTCCAGCGCGCTGGTCTGTTTCAACGCGAACAGGGCGCCGACAAACGCCATGATGGCGAAGATGGTGCCGAACAGGCGGCCCGTCGTGGTGCCCTGCAGGATCGTCAGATCGAAGGTCAGGATGTGTGTCGTCAGCACCGGGCCGTCGGGCGTCATCCAAATCAGCGTCAGCGCGACGGCCGGAGCGCCCAGGCTCATCAATGCCCGCCAGGCGCGGTTGGTCAGCAGTGGCAGGGCGAGGCCGGCCAACAGCATGATGAGAGCGGGCGGCAGGCTAGTCGTCATCGTAGTACCTGTCGTCGCGCTTCAGGACAAACCCCAGAAGTTTGGCGACCAACACCATGACCAGGCAGGTCAGGAAACCATACCAGGCATAGAATCCGAACCAGCCGTCGACCACGAACTTGGGATGGCCGTGATAGAAGAAGTCGGCGATCACGGTGAGCGCCAGCACGATCAGGCTGAGGATGATCAGGAGCTTGATGTTGCGCGGCTCGTCGAGCCAGCTTTCGCGCTTGTCCTGTTTGTTGCCGTCGCTCATCCGCCCGATCCCACCGCCATGAAGGCCAGAATGCCCGGAATGCCCGGCGCAAAGAAGAAGACGATCGTGCATGCCGCGGTGAACAGCAGAGCAGCCAGCATCAGCAAGGGCGCCTCGCCGTGGTTTTCCGACCCCTCGGGCGGCGGTTTGAAGAACGCCTGATAGAGGATCGGCAGGAAGTAGGCGGCGTTCAACAACGTGCTGACCACGATCACCGCAACGGGAATGAACTGCTCCGTCTGCATGGCGCCCTGCAGCATGTACCACTTGCTGACAAAGCCGAATGTCGGCGGCAGGCCGATCATGCTCAGGCTGCCGACGGCGAAAGCGGCCATGGTCCAGGGCATCCGCCGGCCGATACCGTCGAGCTCGCTGACGAGTGTCTTGTGCGCGGCCGTGTAGATGGAACCGGCGACAAAGAAGAGCGTGATCTTGCCGAAAGCATGGGCGGCGATGTGGATGATGGCGCCGGCGACCGAGATCGGCGCCAGGATCGCCGCGCCCAGGATGACATAGGAAAGCTGGCTGACCGTCGAATAGGCCAGCCGCCGTTTCAGGTTGTCCTGACGCAGCGCCACCAGCGAACCGACGATGATGGTGATGCCGGCCAGCCAGATCAGGATCTCGCTGCCCGACGTCTCGGCGAGAAGATCGATACCGAAGATGTAGAGGATGACCTTGAGCACCGTGAAGACGCCGGCCTTCACGACGGCGACGGCATGCAGCAGGGCGCTGACCGGCGTCGGCGCGACCATCGCGGCGGGCAGCCAGCGGTGCAGCGGCATAAGGGCCGCCTTGCCGATGCCGTACATGTAAAGCAGCAACAGGACAATTATCGCCGGGCCGGTGACGTGGCCGGCGAGAATACCGCCGTCGCGGAAGTCGAGCGTGCCCGTCGCGACCCACGTCCAGATGATGGCGAGCAGCTGGAACGCGATCGAGGTGCCGAGCAGAATACCCAGATAGGTGCGCCCGCCGCGCCTGGCCTCGTCATTGCCGTGATGGGTAACCAGCGGATAGGTGGCGATGGTCAGGACTTCATAGAAGACGAACAGCGTGAACATGTTGCCGGCAAAGGCGATGCCCACGGCCGAGGCGATCGAGACCGCGAAGAACGCGTAGTAGCGGGTCTGATGACCCTCGCGGTTCGACCGCATATAGCCGATCGAATAGACGGAGGTCACGATCCACAACAGGCTCGCGACCAGCGCGAACACCATGCCGAGCGGTTCGAGCGTGAGTTTGAGGGGCAGCCCGTAGATCGGCTCGCCCAGGATGACGGTCGGCCGTTCGCCGGCCAGAACGGGCAGCAGCAACAGTGCGACGACCATGAAGGTCAGGATCGCGGTGACCATGGTGACGGCTTCGCGGATATCGGCAAACCGTCCGGTCATCACGATCAGGACCGCCCCGACGACGGGGATCGCGATGGCGATCCAGACCAGCGTTGCCATGTCGACCATCTCGATCATGGCGCGATGCCCAAGGTCGTGGTCGCCAGAAGCGCGACGTTGACGGTAAAGTCGGTTGCGACGCCGAACACGATACACAGAACCGCCAGCACCAGGGTCGGGATCAGCAGCAGCGGCGGTGTCGG